>CAZVCJ010000184.1:0-7701 GCA_964625745.1 uncultured Anaerolineae bacterium
ATTTTACTCGATTTGGCACTCTTGTGGAAGAATCTGAATTACGAAAGGCTCTCTTTTCTATCAAGAACCGGCCGGCGCGTTCCGAAAGGCGCAGAAGCACGGCGTAGGGCTGATCGTGAAGGTGCCCCTGGACTCGGGCTGGCTATCGGGAAAATACCGCCACACCACCAAGTTCACCGACGTGCGCAGTCGCTGGCCGCGCGAGGTTCTCGAACGGAGATCCGCGCTGATTGACCAGTTCGCCGCCCTCGTGCCGTCGGGCACATCAATGGTGCATGCTGCGCTCCAATTCATTCTGGCCCAACCGCAGATCTCGACGGTCATCCCCGGCGCCAAGAGCGTCGAACAGGCGCTGGATAACCTCGCCGCCGCGGACGGGCAGCTCAGCCCAGACGTCGTCCAGTCCATACACGCCTTCTGGGAACGCGAACTGAAGGGCGACCCGCTGCCCTGGTAAACAATCCCTAGAGAAAAGGAAGTGAGAATGCAATACCGAAGGTTTGGCAAACTAGATTGGCAAGTCTCCGCCCTGGGGTTTGGCGCCATGCGCCTCCCCACGGTGGAGGGCAAAATAGACGAGGCCGAGGCGACCAAAATGATCCGCTACGCCATTGATCACGGCGTGAACTACGTAGACACCGCGTACCCGTATCACGACGGGAAGGGCGAAGTGTCCGTGGGCCGGGCGCTCCAGGATGGATACCGCCAGAAGGTCAAGCTGGCGACCAAGATGCCATGCTGGCTGGTCGAGACGCCCGCCGATTTCGACAAGTACCTCGATGAGCAACTGGAAAAGCTACAGACAGACCACATAGACGTCTACCTCCTGCACGCGATCTGGCGCGACCGCTGGACCAGAATGCAAAAGATGAAAGTGTTCGAGTGGGCGGAGCGGGCCCTCGCCGACGGACGCATCGGCCACCTGGGGTTCTCCTTCCATGGCACCCTGCCGCTGTTCAAGGAGGTCATTGATGCCTACGACTGGACAATGTGCCAGATCCAGTACAACCTCATCAACGAGGACGTGCAGGCGGGCACCGAAGGGCTGGAGTATGCGGCGGAGAAGGGAGTTGCTGTGGTCATCATGGAGCCGCTGCTGGGCGGGGCGCTGGTGAGTCCGCCTCCCCACGTGCAGCGCGTCTGGGACGAGGCGGGCAGGGAGCCGGTCGACGTGGCCCTGCGCTGGCTGTGGAACAAGCCGCAGGTGTCCGTCGTCCTCAGCGGAATGAGCGCGTTGGCGCAAGTGCAGCAGAACGTCGAGATCGCGGACAGGTCGGGCATCGGCACACTGACGCAGGACGAGCTTGACTTGGTCGCCCGCGTGCAGGAGGCGTACCAGGAACTCGACGCCATCCCCTGCACCAAGTGCCAATACTGCATGCCGTGTCCCAACGGCGTCAATATCCCGCGCAACTTTGAGCTCTACAATCAGGCTGTCATCTACGGCAACCAGGACCTGGCCAAGAGCCTTTACAACTGGCACATGCCGGAGGGCGAATGGGCCAACGCGTGCATCGCCTGCGGGGAATGTGAGGAAAAGTGCCCACAGCAGATCGAAATCAGCGAGTGGATGCCCCGTATCCATGAAAGGCTTGCACAAACGTAAGGTTTGATTTGAGCATGCAACTACAATTAAGGAGGCGAAATGGGATCTATACTTGTCCTCTATCATTCTCAGGAATATGGCAACACTGGGGCCATGGCCCAGGCCATCGGTGAGGGTGCGAGGGCCGCAGGCGCCGACGTGACCCTGGTCAACACCAATGAGCAGCGACTGGACCCTGAACAGTATCGCCATTTCGACGCAGTGGCCTTTGGCTCGCCGGATTACTGGAGCTACATTGCCGGCGGGCTGAAGGTCTTCATAGACGACTGGTACATCGCTCGCAAGTCCAATCCCCGAGGATTGGAAAACAAGCCCTATGGCCTGTTCTACTCTCACGGTGGTGGTGGGGATGTGCGTGACCCACTTGAGAAGCTCTTTGGCAGGATGGGTTGGCAGGTTGGCGAAACCATCGAGTCATACGGGAGACCGAACGCTGCCGTGCTGGAAGCCTGCCGGGAATTGGGGCGACAACTGGCAAATGCCATATAGAAGAAGTGAAGACTATGTCAACAGATAGGGACAAAGAACAGGCTTCCTGGGCTGTGACACCCAGAGCCGAGCCGCCGGAGGATTGGCTAGCCGCCGTCATTCGCCAGGCGCTCCGCTCATTGGTAGGCAACGCCGAGCCTTCGCCAGCGGTCTGGGGACGGATTCTACAAAGCATCACGAATGGGGGAAATGTCTATGAATGGGAAGGTACTTTTTAGCCAGGCCAGCTAAAGCCATCCACAGAGATGCACATGGAAGGGACGTCGCCGGCGGTCGCCATCCAGCAGGGCACAGACTGTCGGCGTTTGCGTTTCTGCCAACGCTGGCCTCTGGACACTTTGGCTCGTTTGGAGTATACTTGGGGCTGTAAAAGAACAACTTCTCGCATGGTGTCTAGCGAGAAATCATCCTGAGTTTATCGAAGGGTGATTTCGAGCGGGTTTTCAAGCTCCGGAGCCGCAGAAGTCGTCCTTCGACAGGCTTCGTCGTGAGCTCAGCCGAACGGCTCAGGATGACTTTTGCTAGTGTCGAAAACGGGAAGTTATTTCTGAACCAACTCTTATTGGGGATTTCCACAGCTGCCAACGTCATCGTCCCCAAACGAGCTTTGCTTTTCTGGAGGTGAACAATGGAAGCCATTATCGCGGCCATTGCCGCAGCCCTGGCCCAGGGGTTGGTACAGGTTGGAAAGGACTTGGTGGAGAAGGGTAGAGTCGACGTCCCACTGGAGCCAGCCAAGAAGGGACTGGATCGCTTCGTGGCGCGTCAGTGGCACAAGAGGATCGGAGCGGACCAAGACCTGCGGAACGCTGTACAGACTGCCCTGGCTGAGGCTGGCGCACCTACCGACGACGAGGACAACCTGCGCCGCTGGCTCAAGAACGTCAGCCTGGACCGGCTGACGGCAAGGAAGAACCACGCCCCGCGGCGGCAGGTGGCCCGGGCGGTGCTTGCCTTCACTGACCCTGAGGCTGACCCGCCCAAGGATCTCGTGGTCGCCCTGGGTTGGCCCCGTAGCCGACGCCACGAGCTCTCCACGCTGCTGGCAGCTCTGCGGGCTCAATTCTACACTCTGGAAGACTGGCGCGCGCCCATTGAGTACGCCAACGAGGCGGCCAAACTGGGCCTGCTGGGCGATATGCTGGCTGTCCTGGCCCGGCTGGACAACGTCTTCGTGCGGACCGAGGCGGGCCAAGCCTTGCGCGTCTTTGTCGTTCAGCAAGGGCTGACGGAAGAAGAAGCGGCCGAGATCGAGGAACGCTACCGAGCCGACCTGGTGCGCGAATTGAGGATGCACGACTTCCGGGGCATCGTCCAGATGCGGCGAGACATCCGCCTGCCGCTGGCCGACATCTACATGGAACTGGGGCTGCTGACCCTGAGCGACGAAGAGGAACGCCGTCGCGCCCAAGAGCGGCTGTTGGCTTTACGCGAGGAAGAGCGCCTGGCAGAGGAGGAACGCCGCCTGCAGGAGCGCGTGACCGACGCCCTGGCCCGCTCGCAACGCCTGGTCATCCTGGGCGAGCCAGGGACAGGCAAGACCATCTCCCTGCGCTTCATCTCCCTGATGCTGGCCCACGGCTACGGTGCGGCCCGCCTGGGCCTGGAGACCCCCTACATCCCCCTGATGGTGCGCCTGGCCGACTTCGCCCGGGGACTGGAGGACAGGCCGGCCCTGGCGCTGGACAACTTCCTGCTTCAGGTCATTGGGCAGGCCTACGCTAGCCACCCCCGCCTGGGTGACTACCTGCGCTGGGCACTGGAACATGGCTCCTGCATGGTGCTGCTCGACGGGCTGGACGAGGTAGGCGACGATCCCGTTCGCGGCCAGCCGCTGCGAACGCTCGTGGTGCAACGGGTTCAGAAGTTCGCCGACATCTGGTGCGCCGACGACCGACCCAACCGGCTGGTCGTCACCAGCCGCATCGAGGGCTACTGGGACGAGGCCCTGCGCGGCTTCGATCACGTGCAACTCAGTCCCCTGCGCCCGCCCGACGAGGTGCGCGAGTTCCTGTTGCGCTGGTACACGGCCCACGAGCAGGCGCACGACGAAACCCTGCCTCTGGAGGTGGCCGAAGCGCGGGCCGAGGAGCGAGTGGGCGAACTCCTGCCCCACGTGCTGGAGTGGCCCAGTGTGCGCCGCCTGGCCACCAACCCCCTGCTGCTGACCATCCTGGCCCTCATCCACGAGAATGTGGGCAAGCTCCCCAACCGGCGCATCCGACTGTACGAAATCTGCGCCCAGACGTTGATCGAATCCTGGCGGCAGGCCCAGACCGGCCTGCCCAACGAGTTGCTGGCCGAGCTGGGCGAGGAGACCGTCATCCGCGTGATGGCGCCGCTGGCCTACTGGCTGCACGACGAGCGGCCCGGCGGCACCGCTTCGTTCCAGGAGTGGCGGGAGCGGCTGTTGGACATCCTGGCCTACGAGGGATACGAGGACGAGGCCAGGGAGATCGCCGACCGCTTCCTGCACCACGCCCGCTACCAGGCCGGGCTGCTGGCCGAGCGGGGGCTGGGCCGGTTCGGCTTCTTCCACTTGACCTTCGAGGAATACCTGGCTGCCCGCCAGATGGCCCGCCAGCGGGCCGAGGAGCGGCGCGACATGCTCAGGAGACACTGGGAGGACCCTCGCTGGCAGGAGGTGATCCTGCTGGCGGCCGGGCAGTTGGGCATCGTGGAGGCCCGCCGCGACGACGTGAGCGACTGCATTGAGGACTTGCTGCAGATGGAGCCTTACGACGTGGAGAACGCCGGTCGGCAAGTGGTGCTGGCGGGCCGCGCCCTGGCCGACATCGGCCTGCGCAGCGTGACCAATCGCACCCGGCGCTGGGTGCTGGATGCGCTATGCGAGACCATGCAGGACTTGGATCCCGAGACCAAGCGTCCCAACGGCCCGCCGCGTATCCCGGTGCGCACGCGCTACGACGCCGGCGAAGTCCTGGACGAACTGGGCT
Organism: uncultured Anaerolineae bacterium; assembly: GCA_964625745.1. Lineage (GTDB taxonomy): Bacteria > Chloroflexota > Anaerolineae > VGOG01 > VGOG01 > CAZVCJ01. Next base: position 5,053 of record CAZVCJ010000184.1, read on the forward strand.
GGCTCCCCGACGACCTGCACGCCTGGATCCGTTGCCCCGGCATTGCCGAAGGCGGCAGCGATCTCATGGTGATGAAATACCCAGTCACCAACGCCCAGTTCGAGCGCTTCATCCGGGCCGGCGGCTACGAGAATCCCGCTTACTGGGGTGGTGAGGAGGGGGAAGGCTGGCAATGGGTGCAGAATCCACCGCGTTACCAGAGAGAAGGCCCAGTAGCAGAGCCCAGGTTCTGGAATGATCCCCGCTTCGGCAAAGAGCGGCGCGGCTATCCGGTGGTGAGAATCTGCTGGTACGAAGCTGTTGCCTACGCTGCCTGGCTGACGGAACTACTCCAACGTGTCCAAGACGGCGACCCCGACTTGCCAGATGAAGACACGAAACTGGTAGCTGATCTGCTCGAAGCCGGAGTCGCCGAAGTGCGATTGCCCACCGAAAGAGAGTGGCGGCGGATGGCCGGCGGGGTGGCCGATAGGGATCGCTACCCGTGGGATCCACCGCAGGGCCCAGCAACCAGTGATGAGGCGGCCATTCTGACCAGGGCCAATACTGCCGAGTCCGGCATCCTCCGCACCTCACCGGTTGCCATGTATCCATTGGGCGTCAGCCAGCCTTTCGGCCTGATGGACTTGGCGGGGAACGTTTGGGAGTGGACCAATTCATGGTATGACGAGAGCCAGAGTGTCCGCGTGTTGCGTGGCGGGTCGTGGGGCCTCTATCAGGTCAGCGCCCGCTGCAGGATTCGCCTCAGGGGCGACCCGCGGTACTCGAGCCGCGACCTCGGGTTTCGGTTGGTCTCCCCCGTCGTTTCTGGTTTCTGATTGCTGGGGCACCCTCTCCTTCCCCCCATCCCCCTCCCTCTCCCACACGTGGGAGAGGGAGGGGGTGCCCGAAGGGCGGGAGTGGGTGAGGGTCAAGCACAATGTGACCGCGAACGTCTTGAATTCGATGAATCCTCCAGATTCGTTGTCATGTTCTGGCCACAAAAGCAGCGGTTGAAACCACTTCTACAGGGCGCGGATGCGCCGGCCGTCCACCGTTCGGCTGATGGTTCGACAAGCTCACCATGCAGCTCACGACGAAGCCTGCGTGGACGATTTCCGCGACCACGTAGGTGGACGACCGGCACACAGTGCCCCCACAGGTGCGATTTCAATCGCCGTCTCCAGATAAGGAGCACAACATGCCAAACAATCGAAACAAGCTCGCCGCCCCGTGCGGCCTCTACTGCGGCGTTTGCAGCGACCTCGTTCTGGAGGGGGTCTGCCACGGCTGTGGCTGCGATTGCGGTCAGTGCGCGGCGGGGCCTCATCACCGTGCCTGTCCCATCTATCGCTGCGTGACCGAGCGGGGGCTGGAAAGCTGCGCTGGGTGCGACGATTTCCCCTGCACGCGCATCATCCAGTTCGCCTACGACCCCATCTGGCGCACCCACCTGCCCGTGCTGGAAAACCTGAGGCGGATACGCCGCATCGGCACGGAGACATGGCTGGACGAGCAGGAGGCATACTGGGCTGATCAACGTCGGCGGGACAGGTGGCTCAGGTTGCACAGAGAATGCAGGGCCAGGTACAAAGAGGCTGGCTGAAGGTGCATTTGACAACGAACAGGTGTTCTGGTATAATATGGGCGTCGAACATTCGTTCTATACCAGAGGAGGATACCCGTGTCGTTGACCAATCAATTACCGCAACACCAAGGGACCACTGGCCTCCACCTCAAAGGTGACCCTTTCCCCTGGCTTCTGGAAGAGGAGAACCCCTCGGCACGATACTTCACGCTGACCCAACTGCTCGACCATGCGCAAGACGATCCTCAAGTAGCAGAGGCACGGGCAGCTATCCGCTACTCAAAGGACGTACAGGCCATCTTCGCGCGCCAGGACCCCGCTGGCTGGTGGGATACGCCGGAAAGGGCAACCGGGATCAAGCGGGCATCGGGCCGGCTTCTCATCCTCTTCCACTTGGGCGTCCCCCCCGACGAGCGCACGCGCCGGGGCTGCGAGTTCGTGCTGAGCAAGCCCTGGCTGCCAACGCGCCGACCGGTGTGCATCGTGCCCTGCTACACCGCCAACTGCCTGCGCTTCCTCACCTACTTCGGCTACGGGGAAGACCCACGCGTGGGCGAGGGTTGGCGCGTTATGATCGAGTGGCTGGAGCGGGATGACGGCCTCATCTGCTGGTACCAGAAGCAGCCCTGCCACTGGCTAGCGGTCAAGGCGCTGTGGGCTTTCTCTGCCGCCCCGACGGGTTGGGATGTCCGCGTAGCGGTGGCTCGCACCGCCGAGTCGCTCCTCTCCCACGACTTCGATTTCGAGGGTGAGGAGGCCCGCTGGCTGCAATTTGGCTTCCCGTGGTACTTCCAGTCCGACCTGCTGGACGCGCTGGAGGCGCTGGCTGCCTGCGGCTATGCCGCCGATCCGCGCTTTCGGGCGCTGGCACAGCACGTCGTGGACAAACAGCAAGCTGATGGTCGCTGGCTCAAGGAGGCTGGCTCCACCGCCACACGCATCGAACGCAAAGGGCAGCCCAGCAAGTGGATCACCCTCAAAGCCTTGCTCGTTCTGAAGAAGATGTTTGACGTTTCACGTTTCACGCTTTTACACTGAGTCGGCTCCTGTGATATAATAGCCTCCAGGAGGAGCCGACATGA
>CAZVCJ010000185.1:0-1145 GCA_964625745.1 uncultured Anaerolineae bacterium
TATGATACCACAGTAGCCAACAAACCTGAAGTGCTGGGCTAATTGCACAGGTCGCAATTTCCCACATCACGTCCATCAGGGAAGTGATGAGAACGTAATATCGAGCCAAGCCCTAAGCCTCTGTCAGGTGCTGGATATCATAGCCGACGCCATACCTGGCGAAGGGGGTTAGCTCGTCCCAGCATTACCCGGCGCAAAAGGCCACGAAAGTTGCGAAATGCTTTCGTGGCCTTCGCTTCTTTTGCGCCCTGCCCCAAATCAGAAGTTAGTCCTTCACGATGAGTGGCAAATAGACATCGTGCGGGTGCACCTTCGTCAGCGCGCTCCGCTCGGTCAGGCCGCCCAGGCCGTCGTTTATGGTTGCGGTATTGTGGATGACTCGCTCCTCCGTCACGGTGACAGCGAAGACGATGGTGGACATGCCGCTGGAAGGCACTTCGCCGTTCCAGATTATCTTGTCACTGGCCTCATCGTAGGCAACTGTGCCATTGCCAGCCCGGGCGGAGCCAGGCACGTACACAGCACCCGCGGGGATGGAGTCGGTCAGGGTGGCCCTCGCCAGGCCCTCGCCAGCGTTTTTCACCCGCAGCGTGTAAGTGAGGATGTCGCCTGTATCAGCCCTGGCCGCGCTGACCAGTTTCTCGGAGGCGGAGAGGTCGGGCCTTTTTAGCGTCGTCGTGGCGGTGCGAGTGAAAGGTTGATGCAATCCGTCGCTGATGGTGGCCACGTTGACGACCAGGGTGTCATCGGGCAGCGAGGGGGCCGTGGTCGCGGCAAAGGTGAAGGCCCTCTCGCCCCCAGCAGGTATTGTCCCACTCCACTGAATCCTGTCGAGCGTTTCATCGTAGGTTGCTCCGCCGGTGGCGCTGTCAGGTACGTAGCTCGCGTGAGCAGGGATGGGATCGCTGAAACTTGCTTCTGTCGCCTCACCGCCGCCGTGTCCTGAGCCTGCCGAAGGGTTGCGCAGAACGATGGTGTAGGTCAGCACGTCGCCGGGCACAGCTATGACCTTCTCCACTGTTTTAGTCGAGTCCGACAGATCCACCACGTTAGCCTCGGTCGTCGCCGTCCTGGCATAAGAGAACCCCATCCCATCGTTGATGGTGGCAGTGTTGGCGATGATCGTCTCCGGTGGGATGGAGTCG
>CAZVCJ010000185.1:1245-7688 GCA_964625745.1 uncultured Anaerolineae bacterium
GTACCTTGGTGGCCGTCTTCTTGGTGAAGGACGTGCCGCTGCCATCGTTGATAGCCGCGACGTTGGCGATGGTCGTCTCCCCAAGCAGGGGATCATCCAGCGTCACCTGGAAGGTGAAAGTGATGGACGTGCCCGCCGCCACCGTGCCGTTCCATTCGATTTGATCGCTCTCCGCATGGTAGCCGGCCCCTCCGCTGATGCTGCCCGGCACGTAGGTGGTATGAGCCGGGATGGGATCGGCCAGGCTCACCCCTGCGAAATCGGTGTCGCCCAGATTATGGAGAGCGATGGTGTAGGTCAGCACCTCGCCCGGTGGGGCCGTCACCTTGTCCACTTTCTTGAGCGAGGGGCAGAGGGAGTTCTCCAGAGTCAGCGCTTCGTTGGTCGGGATGGCCTCGCTGTAGATGTCGAGGCCACCCACCACGTAAATCCCCCCTCCCACCGCTGCCGTGCCCGTGCCGATGCGGCATTTGTTCAAAGATGAAACCAGTACCCAGGTGTCAGTGGCGGGGTCATAGCGCTCGACGTATCCCAGCGCGCTCCAGTAGGAGCCGCCGCCGACGGCGTAGATGTAGCCCCCGATGGCCGCCAGTCCCGGCGATTGTCTTCCCCTCAAGAGCGGGGCTTTGGTGGCCCAGGTGTCGCTGGCGGGGTCGTACTCTTCGAAGGTGCGGAGGCCGGGCCAGCCGCCGGCGACGTAGATCTTCCCCTCCCTTTCATCACCCCCCATCGGGGGGGGAGAGAGGGGGGGGAGGGTTGTGGCCGCCGCGTAAGCTCGAGGCCCGCCGGGCAGGGGAGCCTTTTGCGTCCAGGTGTCAGCAGCGGGATCGTATTCGTAGGTGGTGTCCATATAGCCCGAGTCGCTGGCGCCGCCGAAGACGTAGAGCTTGCCCCCCGCAGCCGCCACCGCCGCCCCTGCCAGGCCCACGGGTAAAGGCGCTATCGTCCCCCAACTATCCGTGGCGGGGTCATAGACCTCTACCGTCTCGATGAAACGAAGGTTGTTGGACAGTCCCCCTGCTACGTAGATTTGGTCGTTGAGAACGGCGGCGCCAACGTTGGCCGCCCCCGTCGGCTTGGATGCTTTGGGGGTCCAATAATTGGCCGCCGGATCGTACACCTCGTTGACGGTGGAGGCCCCGCTCCAATCCCAGCCACCGATAGCATAGAGTTCGCAGCCCACCGTCGCTGCTGCCAGGCGGTAGCGGGAAGTCGGCATCCAGCTTTTGTAGTCCCAGGCAGGGAAGGCCCTGGTGGTCAGAGTGGCCGTACTGAGGATGCTGGGATCACCGGCCATTGTTGCCTGAACTGTGACCGTGTCCACCTCTCCCACCACCGCCGCCCCCCCTTCATCCCCCTGCCCCCCTTCCCCCCAAAGTTGGGGGGATTGAGGGGGGAGGGGGACAGAGGGGGGGATATCCACCTGCACCAGCAGGTCCAGCCAGCCGCAGGGTGATATCACCCCCGTCCTGGTTATGGGATTCTTGGTCTGCGGATCCAGGATGGCCGTTGGCCAGGCATTAGCCGAGATGGAGAGGTCGTAGGCGCTCGCTATCTGACCATCGTTCGCTACCCTGGCGGAGTATTGGATGCTGCTTCCCGGCTCTCCCACTCTATATTGGGCTTTCGGCCTGAGACTGTTCGCCCTCAGGGGGCGCGAGGCGATCAGCCATTGAATGGCCCTATCGAGCACGGCGGCGTAGTCTGGCCGGGGGCCAGCCCCTTCGTAGCCGAAGGAGAGATAGACCGCTCTGTATGGGGTTGGCTCGCAGACATCGGTTTTGAGACCCGCGCTGCCATCGCCCTCGTAGCTGATTATGGCGGTCGCATAACCGCCCCCTGACTTCACTTCATCGGAGGCCGAGGCGTTTCCCTTCTTGTAGGCATAAACGTCTTCGAGCAAGAGGTTCACCCCTTCGAAGATATCGTCATCCAGCCCTTCCAAATCGTTGATGCCGGTCTTGTCTCGCACGTAGTCGGCGTACAAGTAGTTATGATAGAAAAGGGGGGCCCGGCCCCAGACCCACTGGCTATCCCAATAGCCGATGTCCTGACCGGAGACGAGAAGCTGACCGCCATTGTCCAGGTAGGCGATCAGTTCCTCGTCGGCATTGATGTAGCCTGGCGAGCTCCAGGGACTGGCCCAGATGACCACGTCGTAGGGGGCAAGCTCGGCGGCGGTGGGAAGATAGTCGGTGTCGGTGATGGGGCGCGTGTCATAGAAATAACCCTCGTAGTCCAGAGCCCACTGGTAGTAGTTGGCGACGCTGTCTCCGTACCAAACGTCAGCGTCAACCAATAATATAGAGGGGGCGGTCTCAAGGGCGAAGTCCAGGCTAGCCACCACGCCCTCGGCGATGCTCACCTCTGCCCGCTGGATTTGATAGCCCCTCAGGCTGGCTTCCACAGTGTAGTTACCCACAGGCAAAGTCAGAGTATAGCACCCGTTGGCGTCGGCACCAACCGTGATCGGGGTATCAATGGCACTGATGGTAGCCGTGAGCGGCTCGCCCGTATCCATCTCAGTCACCCGACCCGCCAGGGTGCCCGTGGGGGATGGCGACAGGACGAGATCTTGCACCGACATGAAGCCGGTGACGACCTCCACCGCCTTCACCGTCTCGGAGTGGTAGCCAAACGCGCTGGCGGTGACGTCGTAGAGGCCGCCGGGGACGCTCACCTCGTAGACCCCCGCATCATCGGCGGTAACGATGAACTGGTCGCCGGTCTGATTGTCGCCGCTGACCGTGGCCCCAGGAATAGTTGGAAGTTGGTAATTGGAAGTTGGACTCGGAACTCGAAACTCGAAACTCGAAACTCGAACTGTCCCGTAGAGCCTGCCCGCCCCCAGAGCCCAGCGCACCGCCTCGTAAGCATCAATCCGCCCCCAGCCGTAGGCGTTGTCGGGGCCGGGCTCGCCAAGGTCGGTGGCGGTGTATTGCATGAAGTTCTCCAGATCATCCACGGTTAGAGTGGGATTGGCCGAGAGCAGGAGGGCTGCCAGGCCGGCAGTGTGAGGAGCGGCAAAAGAGGTGCCACTCCAGCCCCCCTCGTAGCCTCCGCCGGGGACGCTGGAGCGGATGTCCACGCCGGGTGCACTCACCTCAGGCTTGATCTCATTCCAGAAAGAGGGACCTCGGCTACTGAAGGAGGCAATGGCGTCCTCGAAGTCGGTGGCTCCCACGGAGAAGGATTCCGGAAAGCCAGCCGGTGTGGCGATAGAGCCATCGCCCAGCTCTCCACTGTTTCCAGCGCTGAAAACAGGGAAGATACCCGCCGCCCGCAGGGCTTGCACGTCGGGCAGGAAAGTGAGGTCGGCCACGTTGGAAAGGCCAGGTCCCCATGAGTTGTTAACTACGTCGGGGGCCTTGCTGGGATCGGGATTGCTGCCGTCAAGAGCCGTGGGAGCCAGCAGCCACTGGAAGCCGGCGTGAATCCAGGTGTCATAACCGACACCATCATCATTCAGAATCTTGACCGCTATCCACTGAGCATCGGGGGCCATGCCGATGTGGAAATCGCCGTTGGGGTCGGAGCCGACCATGATGCCCATAGTGTGAGTACCATGACCGTCTCCGTCAGCGGGGGTGCTGGGATAAGTGCCTGTGCAATCATACCAGTTGTAGTTGTGGTCGCCCTGCAAACCCCGGTATTTGCTCTGCAGGGCGGGATGGGTCCAGTCCACGCCAGTATCCATATTGGCCACCACCACACCCGCGCCAGTGATGTCCAGGTCGCGCCAGACCTGATCGGCTCGTATGCGGGTGATGTTCCATTCAACCACCCCTCCCACCTCCCCCCCAGAGTTGGGGGGGACCGAGGGGGGGCGAGGGAGTTCACGCCTATGATTGGCGCGGATTTTCTCCACCTCGGGCCGGGCGGCCAGGGCGAGAAGCGTTTCCAGGTCGCCGGTCACGGCCAGCCCGTTGAACACCCAATAGGAGGTGTAATCCGCCACCTTGTCCGCTGATTTCTGCTGTTCCAAATAGGCGACGATGTCTGCCTGGGTTCGCTGTGCAGTCGCCTGCAGCGCCGAGACCACTGCCTGACGGCGAGCAAGCCTGGTGGCCATCAATTGGGTGGGTCTAAAGTCGGTCTGCTCCCTGAGGTAGACAATGTAGGTGGTTTTCCCTTCCTTCACTAACTTGGCACTGCTCGATTCGGAAGCATCCGCCAACTCCTTGAGCACCGGGGGCTCAATCTTGGGCCATACCTCTGGGGTCAGATTTGGCGGTGGAGGGGCAGCCCTGGTCAGGGTGAGAAGAAAGGAGAACAGCAGCAGTATGAGGATTAAGTTCAAAGCAAGTTTGAGCGAAATTCGTTCACGCATTTTTAGTATTTCCCCCTTGACGAAAATGAGATCATGGACTCCAGTTTGATATTCTAGCCCGGTGCGGCGTTATTGTCAAACCGGTTTCCCAAGCTGCAACTACTCACCTGCTCTCGCTGAACCCTAGTCCAGCGGCTGGGGCAGCGGGGTACGAGCGGGGCAATCCCGCCCCTACGGTCCGCTGCGAGCACAAGGTGAACAGATACCCCAGTTCAAAGCTGGGGGACAAAAGTGGTCTAATTGACGCAAATGTGCTATAATATGCCCAGCTATTCGAAATCCCTTGCCGGAGGTCAGAACAATCATGATAGGTACTAAAGCAGCTTCCAGGACGAGCGTTTTTCTCTGCCTTTGCGTCATCGGTGGGCTGTTCCTGCTACCTCTCCTCACTGGATGCAGCCCCTCCCCGCCCCCCACTCCCACACCCACCAAGACTCCCAAGCCGCCAACCACACCCACATTCACACCCGTGCCCACCACGCCGCCCACAGCCACCCCCACCGTTCCGCCGCCCACGGCCACTCCCCAACCGACCGCCACCCTTACCCCGATCAGCGTCCAGCTCGCTACAGCAACCAATACCCCCCTACCCCCACCGACGTCTACACCGACACCCCCACCGATGCCGACTCTGGAGCCGGAGCCGACGCTGCTGCCGGTCGACGTTTGTCCCCTCACTGGCGAGGGGGTGAGCGATGTGGCAGTCCTGGAGCGACGGCCCCTGGCGGTGAAAATCTCCAACTTTCCCCCAATAGTGCGCCCCCAGGCGGGCCTGAGCTACGCCGACGTCGTCTTCGAGCATTTGTCCGAGGCCGGGTTGACGCGCCTGACCGCTATCTTCTTGAGTAAGGGCGCGGAAAAGGTGGGCTCCATCCGCAGCGCGCGCCTCCTCGACCTGGAGATACCAGCCATGTTCAAGGCCATGTTCGTCTATTCCGGGGCCAGCGGCGGGGTGAAGCAGAAGATCATGGAATCGGACTTCTTCGACAGGGTCATATCTCCCGACTTTGGCCACCCTGGCTTTGCCCGCATTCCTGGCGAGGGCAAAGCCTACGAGCACACCCTGTTCAGCGACACCCAGAGCCTGTGGGAGATCGCGGAAGCGAGGGGTTTGAACCAACGACAGGACCTTTCGGGGTGGACTTTCTCCGACGAGCCGCCAGAGGGCGGCAGTCCGGCCACGAGCCTGGAGTTCCTCTACACGCCCAAATACGCCTCGGCTGAGTACCAATACGACCCGGGCCGCGAGGCTTACCTGCGCTCAATCCTCGGGGAACCTCATGGAGACGAGCTGACCGGTGAGCAGATCGCCGCCAGGAACGTGGTGGCGCTCTACGCCAATCACCTGGATACAGACATCGTCGAGGACAGCACTGGGCCTCGTATCTACTATTCCATTGAGATTCAGATATGGGGGGAGGGCCGGGCCATTGTCTTCCGCGATGGCCAGGCCTTCGAGGGCCGGTGGGTCAGGTCACAACGTCAGGATTTGATTCGCTTCGTGGACGATGCGGGCAACCCCATCCCGCTGAAGCCGGGGAACACCTGGATCCAAGTGGTGCCCTTCGGCTTCGAGATCAAGGTAAAGTGAGGATAAATTAGTGAAATTCGTGTAATCCGCGGCAAGAGTGAGGAGCGATATGGTAGTCACCAGGAGAATAGGACTGAAGACTAAGGGGAATTGTCACATCCTTGATATAACGAGGCAGGTGGCCCAGGAGGTTGCCGGTTCGGGCCTGAAGGACGGAACGGTCACCGTGTTCGTGACTGGCTCGACAGGGGGGGTCACCACAGTGGAGTACGAGTCGGGTTTGCTCTCCGACCTACGGGACCTCTTCGACCGCCTCACCCCCTCCAACATCCCCTACCAGCACAACCTGCGCTGGGGCGATGGCAACGGACACGCCCACGTGCGGGCTTCTCTCTTGGGCGCCTCCTTGACGGTGCCCTTCGTGGACCAAAGGCTCACCCTCGGCACCTGGCAGCAGATCGTGTTCATTGACTTCGACAACCGCCCCCGGTCACGGGAGCTGGTGCTGCAATTGATGGGCGAGTGAATCATAGCTAACGTCAGAGTACCATACCGGCATAGAAACTATACTTCGCTTCTAGC
>CAZVCJ010000186.1:0-7645 GCA_964625745.1 uncultured Anaerolineae bacterium
AGATCGTAGATCTGGTCGCGCAGGAGGGCCGCCTTCTCGAACTCCAGCGCCTGGGCTGCCGCCTTCATCTGTTTCTCCAGCTCCTTGATCAGGCGGGCCAGCTCGTGCTTGGGAATCTTCGCCGCCACTCGGTATTCGGCCCGCTCCTCGGCCACGGCCCGCACCCGGTCGGTCAGGTCGCGCACTTCCTTGACGATGCTCCGTGGCTCGATGTGGTGCTCCTGGTTGTAGGCCGTCTGGATGCTGCGGCGACGGTTGGTCTCATCAATGGCCCGCTTCATGGAGTCGGTGAGCCCATCGGCGTACATGATCACCTGGCCGTTGATGTGGCGGGCTGCCCGGCCGATGGTCTGGATGAGAGCCTGGTCACTTCTCAGGAAGCCCTCCTTATCGGCGTCGAGGATCGCTACCAGCGATACCTCGGGCAGGTCCAGTCCCTCCCGTAGCAGGTTTATCCCCACCACCACGTCGTAGACGCCCAGGCGCAGGTCTCGCAGTATCTCCACTCGCTCCAGGGTCTGGATCTCCGAGTGCAAGTAGTGCACCTTGATCCCCATCTCGGCCAGGTAATCGGCCAGGTCTTCGGCCATGCGCTTGGTGAGGGTGGTCACCAGCGCTCGCTCGCCCCGCTCTAGCCGCTGGTTGATCTGGTGGATCAGGTCATCTATCTGGCCTTTGACCGGCTTGACGGCGATCTCAGGGTCCACCAGGCCGGTGGGGCGGATGATCTGCTGCACCACCTGGGCCGAGTGTTCCAGCTCGTAGGGCCCCGGCGTGGCCGAGGTGTAGATGACCTGGTTGATCCTCTTTTCGAACTCCTGAAAGTTCAGGGGGCGGTTGTCCAGAGCGCTGGGCAGCCGGAAGCCGTATTCCACCAGGGTGTTCTTGCGAGAGGAGTCGCCGTGGTACATGCCCCGCACCTGGGGGATGGTCATGTGGGACTCGTCAACGAAGAGCAGGAAGTCGTCGGGGAAGTAGTCGAGCAGGGTCCAGGGGGGGCTGCCAGGCGGGCGCTGGGAGAGGTGGCGGGAGTAGTTTTCGATGCCGGCGCAGTAGCCGACTTCGCGCAGCATCTCCAGGTCGTATTTAGTGCGCTGCTCCAGACGTTGGGCCTCCAGGAGTTTCTCCTGGGCCCGGAGCTCTGCCAGGCGCTCCTCCAGCTCTACCTCGATGTCTCCCAGGGCCAGGGTCAGCTTCTCCTGGGGAGTGATGAAGTGCTTGGCCGGGTAGATGGCGATTTCCGGGTGTTCGGTAAGCACCTCGCCGGTCAGGGGCTCGATCTCGGTGATGCGGTCTATCTCGTCGCCCCAGAACTCCACGCGGTAGGCCAGGTCGCTGTAGGCGGGGAAGATCTCCAGAGTGTCGCCCCGCACCCGAAAGCGGCCGCGGGCGAAATCCACGTCGTTGCGCTCGTAGTGGATGTCCACCAGGTGGCGCAGTATCTTGTCTCGCCTGCTCACCTGCCCCTGGTGCAGGCTGACCACCACCTTGCCGTACTCTTCGGGGTCGCCGATGCCGTAGATGCAGGAGACCGAGGCCACGATGATCGTGTCACGGCGGGAGAAGAGGGACGAGGTAGCCGCCAGCCGCAGGCGGTCAATCTCGTCGTTGATGGAGGCGTCCTTCTCGATGTAGAGGTCGTGGCGGGGCACGTAGGCTTCGGGCTGGTAGTAGTCGTAGTAGCTGACGAAGTACTCCACCGCGTTGTGGGGGAAGAACTCCCGAAACTCGCTGTAGAGCTGGGCGGCAAGGGTTTTGTTATGAGCAAGGACGAGGGTTGGCCGTTGCACTCGCTCGATGACCTGAGCCATGACGTAGGTCTTGCCGGTGGCTGTAGCCCCAAGCAGCGTCTGATGCTTGTAGCCCTGATGGAGTCCCTCCATCAGTTTCTCGATCGCTGTGGGCTGATCGCCCGTGGGTTGGAAATCGGAAACGAGTTTGAACTCTGGCATCTCTCATCCTCCTCCAAGAGAATTATACTTGACTTGGCTGTGTTTGTCCAGTTAGACAACGCGCCCCTCAAAACAAAAGGTTCTGGTGAACCATCCGCCAGAACCTTCTACCTTGCGATCTATTTGGGGGTATTGATTTCTAGGCCCTGCGCCTCCTGACCAGTACAACTGTGAAGGCCGCGAGCAAAGCCAGTGCCACCAACCCCAGCCATGGGGCCAGAAGCTCCAGCCTATTCACCGGCACGATGATCCCGCCGACGGGCGGCTGCCACTCGTACGCCCCGATGTCGCAGTTGTTGCCTTGCGGACGAGTCACGCCGCGTTGGTCGGTGTCGACGGGGCAGTTGGCAGGAGGAATAGCGTCAATGGCGGGACTGCCGGGGAGCAGGGCGTGAGTCCAGGTGGGGCCGCCGTTGTCCTGCAATGGGCCGAGCACCGGGTCACCCCCTGCGGGGAAGCCACAGGTCCCGTCTTCGACGAGGTTGTAGCCACCGTCATTGACCGTTCCAGTACTGTGACAATCACCGCCACTGATGCTATTGGCCACGATGCTGTTGATCAGCGTCGCTGTGCCGTCGTCATAGATGCCGCCACCGTCGTTAGTGGCCTCGTTGTCGCTGACGGTACAGTTGGTGAGCGTCATCGTGGCGACGCCGCCATCGTAAGCGTCGTTACTGATGCCGCCACCCCAGTTCTCTTCCCCGCCAGTGGCCTGGTTGCCGCTCACGGTGCTGTTGGTGAGCGTCATTGTGGCGACGCTGCCCTCCACGTCGGCTTCGTTGTTGATGCCGCCGCCCCAGTTCTCTTCCCCGCCAGTAGCCTGGTTGTCGCTGACGGTGCTGTCGGTGAGCGTCACCGTGCCGTCGTAGTTGTCAACGCCACCGCCGACGCACCAGGCCCCGTAGTAGTAGGGGTCGTCAGTGTAAGTCGCCCGATTGCCGCTGACGGTGCTGTTGTTGAGCGTCAGCGTGGCGCCGTCATAGTAGTTGTCGATGCCGCCGCCGTAGCTCTCCCAGTCGCTAGTGGCCAGGTTGTCGCTGACGGTGCTGTCGGTGAGCGTCACCGTGCCTTCGTCGTTGAGAATGCCGCCGCCGCAGCCGTACTCGTCCCAGCCAGTGGCCTCGTTGCCGCTGACGATGCTGCCATTGAGCGTCACCGTGCCGTCCCAGTTGTCAATGCCGCCGCCGTAGCCGTAGTCGTAGCCAGTCGCCTGGTTGCCGCTGACAGTGCTGTCGGTGAGGGTCAGCGTGCCGCCGTCGTTGAGGATGCCGCCGCCGTAGCCGCCGTAGTCGCCAATCGCATCGTTGCCGCTGACGGTGCTGTCGTTGAGCGTCACCGTGCCGGCGTAGTTGAAGATGCCGCCGCCGTAGCCGCCGTAGTCGCCAATCGCATCGTTGCCGCTGACGGTGCTGTCGTTGAGCGTCACCGTGCCTTCGTCGTTGAGGATGCCGCCGCCGTAGTCGTAGAAGTCGCCAGTCGCCTCATTGCCGCTGACGGTGCTGCGGTTGAGCGTCAGCGTGCCCTCGTTGTAGATGCCGCCGCCATCGGTTGCCTGGCCATTGGTAATGGTCATATCGGCCAGGGTCGCCACCACAGTGGGGGAGATCACGAAGACGCTGTCCACAGCGCTGCCGTCAATGGTGGTCGCGCCCTGGCCCACCCCCTGGATGGTGACAGAGCGAGACACCACCAGGTTCTCGTTGTAGGTGCCCGCAGCGACGTTGATGGGGTCGCAGGTGGGGTCGGCCAAGGCCGTCGCGATGGTGGCATAAGCACCACTGGGCACGTTGCAGGCCGCAGCGACGGCCGCTGTCGTCATAGCCGCCGCCGGCGGTAGCTGGGGCAGGGCCTCCCGGAGATCGGGGAGCCCGGGGCGCCTGAGGTGCCGGGACTCCGAAACCTGGGCACGCCTCAGGTGCCGGGGCTCCCGGGCCTTTGATCTTTCCAGGTCTGGCAGGAAGGGCTCGGGGGTCTGCGGTGGCTCCCCGGGGACCGGTGGCCAGCCCTCTTGGTGGACGGGGCCGATCCCTTGAGCCACAGGTGCCGGGGCCAGGCCGAGAGCCGCAGCCGCCAGCAGCGCAGCGATGACGAACAGATAGAGTCCTCTGACAAACCTATGTGTCAGCTTCGTCTTGTTCATGGCAAATCCTCTTTGAGGAATTCTGGATCACGAGATCCGCGAAAGGGCATGAAAGGCTTTCGCGCCTTTCGTGTGTTTTCGTGCCCTTCTTTTGCCCAGGGCATCTTTCCTCATCGTCATCCCAAAGAGAATTATACTTGACTTGGCCGCCTTTGTCCAGCCAGGCGCCTGACTTGGGCCCGAAGGCTGCGCCCTTGAGGGCTCAAGTCCGAAGGGTAGAAGAGGTTGACAAAATCAGAGGGGGGAGGACGCATCTTTTGTCATCATAGGCAAGAACACTTTCCGCGTGCGTCCGAAGATGGCGGTGCAGGCCCTGTCAGCGTCCATGGTGACCGTGGTGATGGTGTCCGGGACGGAGCAGTCCCCGCTCCAACCGACCAAGAAGGAGTCGGGGCCGGGCACAGCCGTCAGGGTGACGACCGTATTCCAGAGGTAGTTCTCTGTGCAGTCCGCACCGCAGTTGATCCCGACCGGGTCGCTGGTCACCGTCCCGGTGCCGATCCCCGCCTTGTTCACGGTGAGAGTGAACTGCTTCGAGGTGTTGGTGAAGGTGCAGGTGACCGTCTCGCCTGGCTCCAGGTTGATGGTGGCTGTTCTCGCACCGATGTCCCCGACGGAGTTGTTGATTCCAGATTCCACGCAGTTCAAGTCGGTGAGGCCGAAGGCGGGCGTTGGATCGTTTTCGGTGACAGTGTAAGGCCCCGGGACCACGTTGTTAAAGGTCTTTGTCCCGCCGTGATTGAGGCTGAAGCTGTTGGGGGCGGCGATATTGTCATCGAAGCTAAAGCCCGTGCCGCCCGCCGGGTCGGTCACCTTCTGAATGATGATCGCGCCTGAGCTCTCCTCCAAATTGAGGCCAACTACCACCGGGTCGTGGTCAGAGGCGCGGTACGGGCCCGGGTTGTAGAGGGCGGGTTGGTTGTGGTCATTGTAGTCCAAGGCGGCTGGCTCGTCGGCGTTGATGTGCCATTCGACCACGCCCGTCACCTGTGGCGTCAGGGTGGCGCTGGCCAGTGCGTGGTCGAGATAGCCGGCTTGCCCATAGTAGACGTACGAGTAGGCGTCGGCCCCGCTGAAGGACTCGACCAGGTTGGTGTAGCCCGCGTTTCTGATGGCGGTGATGGGGTCTTCCATAGCGTAAGAGTTCAAGTCGCCGATGACGAGGAAGTCGGGGTCGCCGCTGCCGGTGGGGTCTGTAGCCAGCCAATTGACCAGCGCAGTGGCGGCGTCAGTGCGGGTCTGGTTACAGTTGCCCTGGCCATCGCCCGCGTCCGGGTCTCCCACGTCATCGCACGCGGAGCCCTTCGATTTCAGGTGGTTGACCACGGGCGTGAACCGCGCAGCGGTTAAATTCTGCTCGAAAGTCTGAGCTAAGGCAGGGCGATTCCTGGTATCAATGAACGTTGGATCCACCGACGAGTCAAGAATCTTGAATGGCCCGACCGGGGTAACTGCGCCAGGTTTGTAGATGAAGGTCACCCGGATTTCATCGCTGCCTACGACGCCTGTGTCAATGAAATCATACGTGCCTGCCCCTGCTAATACATTCAGGCCATCCACCAGGTCCTCAAGCGCGCTGTTGGGCGCGGCGTCGTTCTCCATTTCCATCAGGCCGATGACGTCGGCGTCCATGGTCGAAATCGCGCTGATGATCTTATCGCGCTGGCGGTTGAACTCGTCTAACGTATCTGCGCCGCGTGAGGTTGGGAAGCCCCCGCCCAGGCCGTCGCCGTTGAAGTAGTTGAGGACGTTGAAGCTGGCGACCTTGAGCGTGCCGCCAACGGCCGGCGGTGTTGCGTCTCGGGTATTGACGCGGGTGAAGTTCACCGCTCCCGTGGGATGTATTTCGTAGTTGTCGTGATCGAAGCTCAAAACACCCGTCAATTCAGAAACGGTGTCGCCGGCGCGCAGGGTGTCGCCGATGCCCACGTAAGGGGCGGTTGCCGGGGGCTCAACCCTGCTACCGTCGTCCAGTTGAATCCGGCTACGGTCGTTGAGATCCTGCAAAGCCAGGGCAGATGCGCCCGGCGCAACGACATTGGTCGGATTGTCCAGGCGGTCGCCGACGGAGAGATCCACTTCGCCATAACGGCCCTGGTTATAGTTGTCGGTGGCAAACAGGGTTTGCGGGACGTTGATCAGCATCCCCTCGTACTGTTCCCAGACATCCAGGCTTGACACGGGCAGGGCGACCGTAGCGGCCGAAGCGCTGCCAGGTTGGTCGCAGACCGCCACGTCGCTGATGCTATTCAGTTGCGTGAGATCGGAGGACTCAGTCACGTCGCCCTGGATGCGCACCACCTGGCCTACGCTCACATTGACACCGAAGCCGTCGTCGCAGACAAAGATGCCCTCGGAGGTCAGCGGATCGGCGTCGACGTCACCATCCTCTTCCTGGACGAAGAACCCCTTGAGTTCGTTGGTTCCCTGGAAGTCGCCGACGACCACGCCTTCAATCACGTGGGTGTTGCCTGCTTCAGAGCTGCTTGCGCCATTGCCCTGGATGTCGTGGATGAAGGTGGCCGGATCGCCGCAGTCGCCAGGTCCGTCGCGGTCCGCCGCGTGGGTGCCCAGTCCGCCGAAGGTGTCCTGGGCAAAACCGTCCCACTCGAGCGATGGATCAAAGGCATCGGTTTCGTCGGTATCGCCCTGGCAAACAGAAGCCTTGCGTCGCAAGGTATTATTCCGGGTGGACTGATTGCCGCTGCCCCATTCACTGCCTGGGTCGTAGCCGACCTGTCCAATGACATCAATAATGGCGCTGCCCTTCTTCAGGACAACAGCATCGTTGCCATTGAAAAAACTGGCGGTGGACGTCTGATCCGTTTCGGCCAGGATGGCGGGGGCTGCCCCATCATCAGCGACGACATAGACGTCGCCATCGGCAACCGTATCAGTCAGCGCAATGGTCGTGCTGGGTGAAGTGTTGCCGTTAGAGTAGATCTCGATGGAATAGCTTCCGGCAGCCAGGTCAATAGCGGATCCGGTGACGTTGTAGATTTCGAGGGCTTTGTTATTACTCGATCCCTCAATGTACTCTGAGAAGAACAGTTCGGCAGTGGCTGTTCCTACCGGCGGGGCAAAGCCGAGGAAGAACGAAGCCAGCAAGCTGGCAATGACTACGATGGCCTGCACTTTACTGAGTTTGGTGTTTGCGTTCATAGGCAGATGCCACCCTCCCCAGCGCATTGTAGCACACATACACTAATGCGTCAAAACCACCGCATTCATTCATCCTACTAAGCTCCTGACCTGGACAAGCCAGAACCAAACGGCTTTTTACCACCAACTGCACGGATTTTCACGTCTTTTTCTTTTTCGTGTTAATTCGTGCAATTCGTGGCAAATCTCTCACCTTGACCAGGTGAAATCCAAAGAGCCAAATTCTTCGGGCTTCGCTGCGCAAGCCCCAAAAGACTTTGACATTTTGCCCCTGGTTGACTATACTATATGCGGCGGCCTCAAGGCCGCACTCTGATTTTTAGACATACTCTGGAGGCCCTACTTTCCGCTAAGTTGGGTTTGACAGGTTCATGATTTAACGTATACTGGT
>CAZVCJ010000187.1:0-7639 GCA_964625745.1 uncultured Anaerolineae bacterium
AGGAGCGGAGCGACGCCTGCCCTGAGCTTGTCGAAGGGAAGCAATCTCCACCGTTCGTTGCTTGCGTTTGAAGGCGGGAGATTGCTTCGCGGAGCCTGTCCTGAGGTATCGAAGGGCTCGCAATGACATCCTTTGTTGCGCTACGACAGCGAACCTGACAATGTCGAGCTAGAGAGACGAGGAACAAGGGACAGGAGAAGTGGCTCTCCATCCCTTGTTCCTCCCTTACAATATCTGAATGGGGAGGGGAGACAATGACCCGATACATTATCCGTCGCCTGCTACAGGCTATCCCCCTTCTGCTGCTCATCACCTTCATCCTCTTCATACTCCTCCAGTCTATGGGCGATCCTCTGGCTGCCTACAGTGGCCGGCACCGCATGCGCCCTGAAGATAGGGCCAGGCTGAGGATAGAGCTGGGTCTGGATAAGCCTATCTATGTCCGGTATGGAGTCTGGCTCAAGAACATGGCCACCGGCAACTGGGGCTTCTCGGTTGACACCAACGAACCGGTGACGGAGATGATCGGCGAGCGCCTGCCCAACACCCTGCTGCTCATGGCGGTCACCGAAGTGGTGATTCTGGTCTTCTCCCTCGTTCTGGGCATTTACTCAGCTCTCAGACAGTACTCCCTGATGGATCAGACTTTCACGGCGCTGTCCTTCATTGGCTATTCCATGCCCATCTTCTGGCTGGCCCTGATGCTGATCTACTTCTTCGCCGTGCGTTTCAAGGCCTGGGGGCTGCCCTATCTACCCACGGGCGGAGTCTATACCTTGAGCCTGGTAGAGCTAGGGGAGAAGCCATCCAGGTTCCTGGGCGTCACCTATGCCACGATTCCAGACCTGCTCAAGCATATAGTCTTGCCCGTGATCGCCATGTCCACCATATCCATCGCTGGTTACTCCCGCTACGTTCGCTCCACCATGCTGGCAGTGATCAATGAGGACTACATCCGCACTGCCCGCGCCAAGGGGTTGAGCGAGCGGCTGATCCTTCTGCGCCATGCCCTGAAGAACGCCTCCCTGCCTCTCGTCACCTTAATTGGACTGGATCTGCCCTTCCTGCTGGGTGGCGCGATTGTGACCGAAAGCATTTTCTCGTGGCCGGGGATGGGACGCCTGTTCTGGAATCAGGTTAGCAAAGGGGACTACCCTGTGGTCATGGCGATCTTACTGATCATATCTGTGGCGGTGATCATCTTTCAACTGCTGACTGACATCGCCTACACCGCGCTGGATCCGCGCATTCGATACGAGTGAAAGGTGAACGATGGCCCAGAAAGCGAGTACCCTATCGGTTTCGGCTGCCGGCGAGCGCCCTCCACTGACCTTGACGCAGTTGGCTTGGCGCCGCTTCCGCCGCCACAAGATGGCTCTGTTCGGTGCCCTGCTGTTGATCTTGATCCTGCTCTACGTGACCGCCGGAGCCTTCATCTTCAGCGAAAAGGATGCCAACCGCACCGATCCCAGGCTGGGCTTCACCTCCCCCTCCACGGAGCATCCCTTTGGCACCGACCGTACAGGGCGGGACATCCTGGCCCGTACCATCTACGGCGGCCAGATCTCAATGATCGTCGGCATCCTGGCGGTCGTGATCTCGCTCATTCTAGGGATCCTGATTGGGGCCTTTGCTGGCTTCTATGGCGGCGTGGTGGACGGCATCCTGATGCGTATTACTGAGGCTATACTCAATATCCCCAGCCTGTTTCTGCTCATCCTTGCCAGCAAATTCTTCAGCAACAAGATTCCCACCTTCGCATTCTTGGGCCGCTCTTTCAGTGGCAGCGTCATCGTGGTGATTGTGATCATCGGCCTCACCAGTTGGATGTACCTGGCTCGCATCGTTCGGGCCGACTTCCTCTCCCTCAAGGAGCAAGAGTTCATCACCGCCGCCCGCTGCGTGGGAGTGCAGGATCTTGGTTTGATCTTCCGCCACATCTTGCCCAACACCATCGCCCCCATTGTCGTGTCTGCCACTTTGGGAGTGGCCAATGCCATCCTGATGGAAGCTTATGCCAGTTTCCTGGGCCTGGGCATCCAACCGCCAACGGCCAGTTGGGGCAACATGCTAGACAAAGCTCAGCCCTACCTGGAAACCGCCCCCTGGCTGTGGATCTTCCCCGGGACTCTGATCCTGCTCACCGTCCTCAGCATCAACTTCCTGGGCGACGGGCTACGGGATGCTCTCGATCCAAGGGCACAGATTTGATGCTCTGGGCCACCGACTCAAGTTCGATTCCTGTATAAGACCCTGAGGGTTTCTGATAACCCTTGGGGTCTAGCATGTGAAAGGAGTTTCATAACCGATGCAGTATCGTAAGTTCGGAAAGCTGGATTGGGAAGTTTCCGCACTGGGATTTGGGTGTATGCGATTTCCCATCAAGAATAAGGAGCACTCCAACATTGACGAGCCAGAAGCGGCCAGGATGCTTCATTACGCCATTGACCACGGCGTGAACTACGTTGACACGGCGTATCCGTACCACGGTGGAAACAGTGAGCTGGTCGTTGGCAGGGCGCTCGAAGGAGGGTATCGGGCAAAGGTCAGGTTGGCGACGAAGATGCCCTGTTGGAAGGTCGAAGCGCCAGAGAACTTCGACCAATACCTCAACGAGCAACTCGAAAAGCTGCAGACTGATCACATTGACTTCTACCTCCTGCACGCTCTAAACGAGAAGGGCTGGCCCAAGATGCGCGACTTGGGTGTGCTGAAGTGGTCTGAAGGAGCTATCGCCGATGGGCGCATCGGGCGCCTGGGCTTCTCGTTTCACGATAAGTATCCGGTCTTCAAAGAGATCGTAGATGCCTATGATTGGACGTTCTGCCAGATCCAATACAACTACATGGACGTAGAAAACCAGGCCGGTACCAAAGGGCTGCAATACGCGGCGTCCAGGGGGCTGGCCGTGGTGATTATGGAGCCCATTCTGGGTGGTAAACTGGTGAACCCGCCCCAGCCAATTCAGCACCTCTGGAGCACCTCTGCCAGGAAACGTGCGCCGGCCGATTGGGCGCTGCAATGGCTCTGGAACCAGCCTGAGGTGTCGGTGGTGCTCAGCGGCATGAGCGCGATGGAGCAGGTTGAAGAGAACGTCGCCAGCGCCGACGTGTCGGGCGTCAACACGCTTACGGCGGAGGAGCTGGCGCTGTTCGATCAGGTGCGGGATAAGTATCAGGGGCTTTGCCCCATTCCCTGTACGGAGTGCGGATATTGTATGCCGTGCCCGAACGGTGTAGACATTCCGCGCAACTTTGCCGTCTACAACCAGGGCGTGATGTACGACAAGGCCGACTACTCGCGCACTGAATACAACAATTGGATACCCGAAGAGGCTCGCGCCAGTGCCTGCATCCAGTGCCGCGAGTGCGAAGACAAGTGCCCCCAGAGCATCCCCATCAGCGAGTGGTTGGTGCACGTCCACGAGGTGCTCGGCGAGGGCCAGCCTTATGTCTGTGAGCTTCCTTGATGGAAGTTAAAAATGGCAGGCGGGCCGCTATCCGTGAGCGCGGCCCGCTTTTTTGCGTCCAGTAGCGACATTGACGGCGGCGCGGAGTTGTGGTATCATAGGGGGCGGACTGGGCCATGCCTAAGATACCCACTTGAACATGATCTAGGAGCTCGTCGGAGAAGACTTCGGAAGTCTCCATAGTAGCTCAAGCTTCAGGGATTTCAGTCGATTTCAGGTAGTTGATGCACTAAGAGTTCTCAGATCAAGACTTCCGAAGTCTGGGAGCACTTCCTCTCCGACAGGCTGCTAGGAGCGAGGTGAGACTCTGATGAGCCAACCCATGGTTTTAGAAGCCAAACGCGCTATAGAGCTTCTTCCCAAAGCTCCATTTAACTTCGACGCTACCATGCACAAACCCGACCACTTTCCATCGGCGGACAACGAGTGGGAGCCGGGAATTCGGTGGCAGACCATGCTTTGGCGAAACGTGCCTCTGGGATTGAAGTTTGAAAACCAGGGGACAGTTGATCGGCCTGCAATCTCTCTTTCAATCTGGTCGAGGGACGAGTTGAGCCAGGATTTCCTGGATGGTCTTACCGATGAGATCAACTATCGCTGCAACCTGCAACTGGACCTGACCGAATTCAATCGAAGATTTGGGGACGATCCCCAGTTGGGGCCAGTCATTGACAAATGGCGTGGGATGCGGCTTGGGAGCTACAGCTCGCTGTACGAGTATCTGATCATTGCCATCGTCTTGCAAAACGCCACCGTGCGGCGCTCGGTGAACATGATGCAGGCTTTGTTTGAAAACTATGGAACCCTGCTTTCCTACGATGAAAAAGAGCTCTACTGTTCATGGGAGCCAAAAGCGATCGATCGGGCAACTGAGCAAGAGCTTAGACAACTGAAGGTCGGTTATCGAGCCAAGTCCATAAAAAGAGTGACCGAGGCTTTTGCCAGGCAGGAGATTGACGAGTTTGAGCTGAGGAGCAAATCCAGAGAAGAGCAGCGGGAAGCCCTGCTGGGGCTCTACGGCATTGGCCCAGCTTCCGTCGGCTATATTCTGGGCGACGTGTTTCATCACCTGGACGAACTGAACCACATCTCCCCCTGGGAGCAGAAGATCTACTCCAGGCTGTTTTTCGACGCAGACCCCGATGAGCCAGTCCCCGTGGATAGACTTCTAGGTCTATTCAACGAACGGTTCGGCGGATACAGGATGCTGGCTGTTCACTATTTTTGGGAGGATTTGTTCTGGAGACGAAAACACGAGAAAATCGGGTGGCTGGAGAAGTTGATTAGACTCTGAGAGGGAACAGTGACTCATAGACTCCTTTTCTTGCTAGGTGGCAGTGCCGCCTTTGACGTGGTTGCCGAAGAGTTTGTCCCCGCTGCGGGCGGACGTGATGCAACGATTGTCCTCTTGATGCAAGGAGGGCATGGGTGGGAGAAGTGGGTGCCGGAATACACCGAACCCTGGATACGACGGGGGGTATCCCGATATTACCCCATCGTACCTGACGAGAACGGAACATTGGACTTGGACACTGTATCCGCCAAGCTCCGTGAAGCAACAGGCATCTTCATTGGCGGGGGACACACACCAACCTACCACCGTTTGTACGCCACGGAGCCTATCCGCAGCGTTCTCCGCGAGAGCTACCACAAAGGCGTCCCCATCGCAGGAGTGTCTGCCGGGGCATTGATCGCCCCTGAGATTTGCGTGCTGCCCCCTGATGAGACCAACGATGGTTCGCTACAGATTGCAGCCGGTTTGGGCTTGGTCAGCGATCTCATCGTCGGCGTTCACTTCACCGAATTGAATGCCCTGCCGAGCGTCCTTGAGGCGATGGCCAGGACCAAAACGCGAAGCGGGTGGGGCATTGACGAACCTGCTTGTGCCGTATTTGAGGACGGTCAGTTCAAGGGCGCTTTGGGGTGGTCCGTCTACGAGATGGTGATGACTGACTTTGAAGCCAGGGCTTACAGGATGACGGAGAGGCAGCGTTGTGGCGTCTTGCGGGCAGGGAGTTGAAGGAGATACGGCGGTCGTTGGAGGAGTTGGGTTAGAGTTGGAACTACCGAGGCACTGAGGTGGCTGAATACACTGAGGGCTTCAGTGTATTCAGTGTTCTCAGTGAATCAGTGATTCTGGTATCACCATGAGTCGACCTGTCTGGTTCGTGAAACTTATACAAAGACTGTTCCCATACCGCTTCCTGCTGGCCAGGCTGACGCAGATACCCGTCGTCGCCAGAATCACTGATCGCCTGCTCTTCGAGGGGGACGATCTCATCTACCTGCCTCAGGACCGGGTGATCCCAGTGAACCGGTCGCTCGATATGCCCGGCGAGATGGTGCTGCCATCTCAGGTGGTGGAACACTTCATCGAGAAAGCCAGCTATCACTGGATCATGAACTTCTGTGTCTGCCGCGATTCCATGAAGTGCAAGGATTACCCCATTGATCTGGGCTGTCTATTTCTTGGCCAGGCAGCCAGGGGGATCAATCCCCAGCTTGGACGCCGCGTAACGAAAGCGGAAGCGCTGGAGCACGTGCGACGCTGCCGGGAAGCGGGCCTGGTTCACCTGATTGGCCGCAACAAGCTCGATACGGTATGGCTTGGCATCGGCCCGGGCGATAAGCTGTTGACGATTTGCAACTGCTGTCCCTGCTGCTGTCTCTGGCGGGTGCTGCCTCACATTGCCCCGCAGATCGGCACGAAAACCACCAGAATGCCCGGTGTGACGGTCACGGTGACTGACCGCTGCGTGGGCTGTGGAACTTGTACCCAGGGCGTGTGCTTCGTGGACGCCATCCGTCTGGTCAATGGTCGGGCAGTCCGGAGTGACGAATGTCGGGCTTGCGGCCGCTGTGTGGATGTTTGCCCTGAGCAGGCTATCGAGATCACCATCGCCAATGACCGGTTCGTAGAAGAATCCATCAGCCGGCTATCTTCGCTGGTTGATGTTTCATACAGAAGGTGATGAGGGATCAGGGAATCAGGGATAAGGTCTCAATCCTGATTTCCTTATCCCTGATTCCCCGATTCCCCGATTCCCTGATTGGGAGGGTGTAATGGTCAAAATCCCCGTGTTAAAAAGCATCACCGAGGCCAACGCTCTGTTGGCCGATGCCATTCGGGCCAGGTTCGTCCAGCAGGACGTGTTGGTGTTGAACATTATCGCCTCGCCGGGGGCTGGCAAGACTGCGCTGCTGGAGCGCACCATCGAGAAACTGCACGGCGAGCTGCGCCTGTCGGTCATCGAGGGCGATCCCACTACCAGTCTTGACTCCGAGCGCATCGGTGCCGCTGGCGTGCCAGTGGTGCAGATCAACACCGGCGGCGGATGCCATCTGGAGGCGCGCATGATCCAGGTGGCTTTGGAGCAACTGGACGTGGAAGACGCCGACGTGGTCATCATTGAGAACGTCGGCAACCTGCTGTGCCCCACCGGCTGGGACCTGGGCGAGGACGCCAAGGTGGTGGTCGCCAGCCTGCCCGAGGGCGACGACAAGCCGCTCAAGTACCCGATGGCCTTCGCCACCGCCCAGGCGGTGGTCATCAACAAGATTGATCTGGAGCCTTACCTCCCGGCCAAAGTGTCGGTGCTGCGCCAGAATGCTCTCCAGATCAACCCAGACCTGGCGGTGTTTGAGGTCTCTGCCCTCACGGGTCAGGGCCTCGAGGGATGGCTGGATTGGATACGGGAAAAATTGACTGAGAAGCGGGAGTCCTGATGCACGAAGCGTCCATAACCGAGGCGATGCTGGACCTGGCCCTGGAGTACGCCCAGGGCCAGCGAATCACCGATATCTACCTCCAGGTGGGCAGGATGTCGTTCGTTGTCCCTGAATCGGTCGGGTTCTATTTCGAGTATCTCAGCCGGGGCACCGTGGCCGAGGGGGCGACGCTGCACTTTGAAACCGCGCCTCTGGAGATGACGTGCACAGATTGCGGGAGACAAGCCGATCTGAGCGAGTGGGCGGATGAGCAGCCGCGAGCGATGATGGTGCAGGCCCTGGCCCGAGGTTGCCAGTGCGGCAGCAGCAACCTCCGCGTCACCGGCGGCACTGGTTTTGAAATGGTAAGTCTCGGGGTGGAAGCTCAGTAAGTCACAATTTGAAGCACCCCTACTTTCGGCTAACTGCAAGACGTCTCTGGCAAAGGGAAAAGACCTCGCA
>CAZVCJ010000188.1:0-7618 GCA_964625745.1 uncultured Anaerolineae bacterium
CTTTTCGTTTTTGTCAGTCATAGCTTTGTGACCTCTAACGTGAAGCGTGAAACGTAAAACGTGAATTCCTTTTCACGCATCACGTCTTCACGTTTCACGTCGCTTACATCTCACGGAACTCGCCTTCCACCACGCCTTCGTCCGTAGGGCCAGCCGCGCCTGGACCTGGGCCACCACCCGGCTGATACCCGGCCTGGCCCTGGCCGTACATCTGCTGGGACATGGCGTAACTGGCTTGCTTCAGCTCCTCTGTGACCCGGCGGATGCGGGCCACGTCATCGCTTTGCATCGCCTGGCGCAGTTCCCCGATCTTGCTCTCGATGGCCCGGCGGTCGGTGTCTGAGATCTTGTCGCCCATCTCTCGCAAGGTCTTCTCCATCTGGTAGGCCAGGCTATCGGCCTGGTTGCGGGTGTCTGCCAACTCGCGCAGTCGCCGGTCCTCGGCCTCGTGCTGGCGGGCCTGCCCCACCATGTTCTCCACATCGTTTTTCGAAAGGTTAGTGGAGGCGGTGATAGCTATCTTCTGTTCCCTGCCCGTGGCCTTGTCCTTGGCCGCGACGTTCAGGATGCCGTTGGCATCAATGTCAAAAGTCACCTCGATCTGCGGAAGGCCACGCGGCGCAGGGGGGATCCCCTCCAGCCGGAAGCGGCCCAGGGTGATGTTGTCAGCGGCCATGGGCCGCTCGCCCTGCAGCACGTGGATGTCCACCGCAGTTTGGCTATCCTCGGCCGTGGAGAAGATCTCACTCTTCCGCACGGGGATGGTGGTGTTGCGCTCGATGAGCGGTGTCATGACAGCGCCCAGGGTCTCCAGGCCCAGGGTCAATGGCGTCACGTCCAGCAGCAGCACGTCCTTGACCTCACCGCCCAGCACGCCCGCCTGCAAACCAGCTCCCACAGCCACCACCTCGTCGGGGTTGACGCCCTTGTGAGGCTCCTTGCCGCCGGTAAGCTCCCTCACCAGGTCCTGGATCATCGGCATGCGGGTAGCGCCACCCACCAGCACGACCTCTTTGATGTTACTGGCTGTCAGACCAGCATCAGATACAGCTTGCTCGAAAGGACCACGACAGCGCTCCACCAGATCCTCGGTCAGTTGCTCCAGCTTGGCTCGGGTCAGTTTCATTTGCAGGTGCTTGGGGCCAGAGGCGTCGGCGGTGATGAAGGGCAGATTGATCTCTGCCTCCGTCACCGTGGAGAGCTCAACCTTAGCCTTCTCCGCCGCTTCCTTCAGCCGCTGCAGGGCCTGGCGGTCCCCACGCAGGTCTATGCCCTGATCCCTCTTGAACTCGTCGGCGATATAATCCGCTACTCGCTGATCCCAGTCGTCGCCGCCCAGGAAAGTGTCGCCGCTGGTGGACTTGACCTCCACCACCCCTTCGCCCACCTCCAGGACGGAGACGTCGAAAGTGCCGCCGCCCAGGTCGAAGACCAGGATGGTCTCCAGCTCCTTCTTGTCCAGCCCGTAGGCCAGGGACGAGGCGGTAGGCTCGTTGACGATGCGCAGCACCTCCAGCCCGGCGATCCTGCCGGCGTCCTTGGTGGCCTGGCGCTGGGAGTCGTTGAAGTAGGCCGGCACGGTGATCACCGCCTGCCGCACCGGCTCGCCCAGATAACCCTCGGCGTCCCTCTTAAGCTTCTGGAGGATCATGGCCGAGATTTCCTGGGGAGTATAGGTCTTGTCCGTGACCGGAATGTGGACGCGAGCATCGCCCGCTGGCCCTTCCACAATCTTGTAGGGCAGTATCTTCCTGGCTTTCTCCACCTCTGGGTCGTCGTAGCGCCGCCCCATCAGACGCTTGATGGAGAAGACGGTGTTGTCAGGGTTCACGGTGGCCTGGCGCTTGGCCACCTGGCCCACCAGCCGCTCGCCCGTCTTGGTGAAAGCCACCACAGAGGGGCAAAGCCGTCCACCCTCAGCGGTAGGGATAACCGTCGAGTCGCCGCCTTCCAGCACAGCGATAACAGAGTTCGTCGTTCCTAGATCAATACCAACAATCTTGCTCATATCTTATACTCCTCTTCTTGATTATCGTCTTGGGGAACGGAAGCCAGAGCCGTGGGATCGTCTGGCTGCGGCAGTCTGCCGTAGTCGCAGGTGCAGGGGCCGCCCTGGCTGCAGCCGATGCAGCAATAGGCCGCCCCATCCACGATAGTCGGTTGCCAGTTGAACTCGAAGCCGCAGTTGGCGCAGACCGCTCTCATGCTTGCCGCTCCTTCCCCTGATGGTTTACCCATATTCTACCACAGCTGTGTTAGAACAACGTTAGAGGAGTGTTAGAGTTTTGTTAGAGTTTGGTGGCAAGAGAAGAGCCGAGTCGGGTTTATCCAACTCGGCTATTTCCCCCGTCAGCGTTGGCGCTGCTTATCGTAGGACTCTGAGCGGGTATGACCTGCCGGGCGCGGGGTGTCGCATAACGGATGAAGTTCACCTGTCGCGCGGGAACTGCAACATCATTCCTTGCCCTACCAGCGCAAACTGCGCGTGCAAAAGTACACTTCGCCCTCGGCGCATGATAGCGCGGTCAGGTGTAGGGATGGGTTAGATGGCCGCGGTACAGAACAAAGTTGAATTGGGGCGAAGAATCTACCTTTAATCAAGCGCAGGCTTTTCAGCTTTGCCATCTAGTCATCCAAATGTTCCGCATCTAGCAGTGCACGTACCTGGCGCTCGGTGTCGTCAAGGAAATTCTGTATAGACCTATACAGTCGTCTGAAACGCTCTATGATATAGGCTTCATATAGTTCTCTGATGAATTTCATGAGATTTCTTAATACCTTGGCAATCCTGGCAGTAAGTAAGGCGAGATACATTGTAGCTATCTTACTGAACCTGTAAGCAACTTTGATGGATACCCAAAGTCCTCTTAAGAGATCAGCGCTCACTCTAAACAAGCCAGCAGTTACTATGAATACCGCAACTAGGGAAGCCAACATCATCTTCAGAAAACTCCAGTGGATGATGTCGCTAATCATCAAGGCCAAGATCGTATAAGCTGTTATGAAGAGCCAGTATTCTCTTCCAACTCGTTTAAGTTTCTCGTGGCGAATGTATCTCCCTAGGACTACTCTTACAATAACGCCAACGAACAAGAGTAGAACAGGCCAAAGCGTTGCAACGAAGTGCACATCTGCGTGGATGCTAAGGATTCGGTTACCAAACACCGATATGCCATCAAATCTTGGCCAATGTTCTAATATGAATCTCTGGTAATCTTGTAACCAGTGCGCCAACGGCAGATCACGCAAAACAGTTAACTCAAAAACTGTCGTCCGCACTGGTTGGGTATAGTAGAACACCATTGCAAGAATGAGAATCAAGGCAGCTAAACCCTCAGCTATGCTTTTTGAGGTAAAAAGCACAGCGAGCAAGACGATGGCGACGCTCAACACTTTTGACCAGCTTGGTATCAAGTCTATTAGGTACTTCATTAGGGACTCCTTCACCATAGCAGTCACCAGTTGTGCTTGTTTGTAGGACTCAGATGCCCCTCAGTGGTTGCGCAGGATGAGTGGCAGGTAGATGTTTGCGCTTGCGAAGCTAAGATAATCGTAGGCTGCTGTGGTGTAGACATTCTCGGCTTCGGCTACCACAAGGGCCGCTCCTCGACGGTCGGTAAGCAGCAGGTTGGTCAACGTGTACCGCCCATTCCGCTGTGAGGCGTAGATGTCGTCGCCGTCGAAGCGCAGCGCCAAAGTACCTGCTCCCGTGGCGACATCTTCGATGGTGAAGCTGTGCGCCACGAAGTTGCCATCCGCATCCACCAGATCTGCCGACAAGCTGACAGTACCGCTGATGATGGCATTGATGCCTGCCGTGACTGTCAAGGCTTCGTACAGGGACGAGCCTGGCGAGCGAGGTTGGGGTGTGTCGCTATACACACCGCTCAGGGTGACGGTGTTGGACGCAATCTGGAAGGCCAGGCTCAGGCCACGCTCGAAGGGCACGTCGCCCGCAGTGGTGCCGGTGGCAACCAGACGCACTTCCGCATAGCCCGGCGCATCCGGCACGGTGTACGTGGCCCGATATTGCCCCGCCTCTAACGGGGACAGGCTCACGGTGTCCGTCACGCCATCGGCGCGCAGGATGGTGGCCGTTACCACGGCGCTGGCCGGCGAACCCGACAGCGAAGCGGTGATCGTCGCTGAAGCGCCGGGGGCATACCAGTCGCGGTCTGTTTCGGCTGTCAGCGATAGGAGGCTGTCAAAGGCGACAAAGGTGGTGTGGGCGCTGCCCCCCGCCGGGATGTCACCCCTGGCCTGTAGCACCAACTGCCAGATCCCGGTGATGGCGTTGGGGAAGTAGTAGGTGGCCGATGTCGCGTCAGCATCGTAGGTTACAACATCTGGATGGCTGGTGGCGTAGGCCGGGTCAATCGTTTGACCGCTTGGATCAACCAGAGTGAGTGCCAGCGTGCCAGTCTGCCATTGTGCCGCAAACAGGGTAGGGCCACCCTCCAGCGAGATGGTGCGCGTAGCAGTCTGACCCGCCAGCAACGTGCCATACTCAAAGGGGGTATGTTGTGCCAGCGTGGGTGCGGCCTCTGCTGTGATCTGCAGCGTGCCTACGCTGCCACAGATGTTGCTGGTCTTATCTACCAGCACTGGCTTGAGGCACTGGGTATAGCTTGTGCTCTGGCCACCGTCGCGAATGAAATAGGTGCGCGAACCCATGCCTTTGCTGTGGACTTCATCCGTTTCCCAGCGGTCTAGAGTGCCCGAAAGCCCTGTTCCACTGCTGGTTGGAATTAGAGCATCGTCTGATCCAGGGATGATCGCATCAAGTGCCATGCCAAGAGCGCTTCGGGAGAAAAACGGTGCGTCGCCGCTGATCACATGGTAGCTTACGTCCTGGGCCCGTTCTGAGTGATCCCGGTTGAAGAGGATCATCCCCGTCGTCGTGAACTCACACACGGCGGGTTGGAAGAGAGCACAGTACGCTCCTAGGCCCACCAATCCTCCAGATTCCCCAATTAAGAAAGTCAGTGCATCAACTGGCACACCCAGATGGGGACTGCCGAAAGTGAACAGAGCGGCCACGTCTTCATCGTAGTTCAGTCCTTCAATGTAGGCGCGGCTGACCAGCCCGCCCATGCTGTGGGCAATCAGAATGACTTTTTCCTGGTTTGTGGCAGCCTTGGCCAGAGCGATAGCGTGGCGCAGGCAGGGCACGTTTTCGATGAGAGGAGGTGTGTAGCACGGCGAAGTTTCGAGATAGGCGTAGGCGACGTAGTAGCCAGCCGCCCGCAACTCATCGTCCACCGATTCGAAAGCGGAATTCGGATCGGGCCAGTCACACGGGCCCCACGGCGGGAACCCTCCCCATCCATGCACAAAGACAATGGGAAACTTATCATAGCCCGTGAAGTCTTGCCCCGTGGCATCCGGCGGTATGCTCACCGTGCGCGAGGCTGGCCAGAAGGTATAGCCGCTTTTGCTGGGCGCGATGGTGTAGGTGCCCGCCGTCAGCCAGCTGAGGGTGTAGTTACCGCTACTGCCGGTGGTGGCGGTATGCCCTGCGCCGTCGGAGATGGAGGCACCGGAGATAGGGTTGCCGCTGCCATCGGTCACCCGGCCGGAGATGGAGCATGTGCCTCCCACCTCTATCGTCACCTGGACTGTCTCATTGCCTCCGTTAGAGGAGACAATGATGTCAGCGGTGTAGTCTCCAGTGCTCAGGCCACTGCGGTCTACGTTCACAGTGATGGTGGCATCCTCCGTGCCGCTGGTGGGGCTGACTGAGAGCCAGGTCTTATCCTCGCTGACAGACCAGGTAAGAGTGCCACCCCCGGCGTTTGAGATGTTGAAAGTCTTCTGAGTCTGGGTGGCTCCAAAGTCTAAAGAGGTAGGGTACACCGACAAGACTGGGGAGGTAGGCTCTATTAAGAAGGACTGCTCGGCGCTCGTGGCCGTGTTGTCGCTTCGGTCGGTGCTGCGAACGACGTAGTAGTATGTCGTCCCCGGTACCAGCTCGCTCAGCGTGATCTCGTGCTGCTTGACGTACAGCGGGTCGCTCACCGTCTCGGAGTAGGCGCCGGACTGCGTTCCGTAGAGGACGGTGCTGGTGGCGAACTCGTCGGTGGTCCAGGTGATGGTAGCACTGTCGTTGCCCACCGCATTGGCGGCGATGTCGCTGATCTGGGGCGGCGTGGTGTCATCCAGCAGGCCGACTGGATACGCCATTTCCTCAGCGCGAGTCGAACTGGCGTACTCGGCGACGACGCGCTTCGTGATGCTGTTGATTAGATCCCGGAGCGCAGTGGGTGGCTCGGTGAGAGCGCGCGGGGTGGTTGAGTTGGCGTACTCGGCTACGACACGCTCCGTGATGCTGTTGATTAGATCCCGAAGCGTAGTGGGAGGCTCAGCGAGCGCTTGAGGTGCGGTTGAGTGGGCATATTCCACGGCAACCCTGGGGGCTACGGACTGTGTTGAGCTCGCCAAGCCGGGAGAATGAACAGTGGACGTATCCTGCACCGAGTCGGCGCCGGTGACAACGATGCCCGACTGGCTGGTCGTTGGGAGCGGAAAAGACAGCGCAAGCCAGACCAACAAGAGCGCGATGGCCGCTGCTTTCTTGCCCTTCATTACGGCACCTCTTGGTATACAAGTGCTATACCACAGAAAGCGTCACCGTGACCGGAGTAGGTTCCAGAAGACTCATCAAGGTGGACGCGGATGGTATGGGAGACTCCTGGGGGAAGCTGGGGCGCTGAGAGACTTTCATAGACAAGCGCCCATCCTCCCGTTGTGAGGGAGTTAATGGAAGCATCATTGAGATATAATGTTGACTGAAGACCGTAAGAGCCGCTCGTACGGTGTAAAGCATGCGCCCAGGACCGATCGTAATAGGCGAAGTCGCTGGGAAGATGGACGTTGAATGATTCATCGCCGTCCTGGTATATAGCTTCCGCAATGAGCATCATGTTGGTCGCATTGGGGTACCTGAAGTCGTAAAACGTCACGTCGAAGGAGACCACGCCAATAGCGCTGAGAATCTCATGCATTGCGTCCTCAAGCTTGGTGGTCCCGATGCTGACGCCATCGTAGTGACGCAGGTCCATGATGTACGATGCCGGCTCCGTAGTGAGATAGTAGGCCAGCACCCAGCCGTCGGTGTGGACGTAGACGTGCGGATCGTGGTCTTCGGAATAATCCGGAATCCCCACGGAGCCGATGATGTACTCAGCGGTCTCGCGCTCTATGGCCCGGAACTCGCCTCTTACTGTAGAGAGGTCAATCGCCCAAGGCACTTGGGTATAGGCCGCGATACCGGCCTCTTCCATAATCACAGATGTGGCAGAGACGGTCTCCGCCCTCGCAACATTCACGAAAGGCGGTACCTGGAGATTGAGGACGTGGTCGGCTCGACTGGTGCTGTTAAACGGGCCGCGCTTGCTGACCAAGCCAAAGGCCGCCAACAGTGCAACGGCCACACCAACAGCGAGCAAGAGTCTACGGATGCGTTTGTTCATCATCTTCTACTCCCTCCTATGTGCAGTGATTTGATCGAAATGTGCGTGTCAAGCTTGATTTAGTATACACCAACAAGCCGAAAGAGGCAACTACAATCAGTTCGCAGGATCGTAATGTTTAGCCCGCACGCACATCACGCCTGCCG
>CAZVCJ010000189.1:0-7563 GCA_964625745.1 uncultured Anaerolineae bacterium
GCCGAAAGTAGGGATATATGGCAAGGCCCTGAAAGGTCCTATTGCCATCTACTGAGAATAGCAATGCCAGCCGCCGTGCCGGTTCTGCATCGTCCTGAGCCATTCCAGAGCTGCTTTACATTCTCTGCACTCCCTCATCCCCACCTGGCGCAGAAGCTCCACGACGTCGGCAGTGATCCAGGTAACGCCCTGCTCGTTACTCAGCTCGACCATCCAGGGAGGAATGGCGAGCGAAGGATTCTCGCTCCAGCCGCCATCAGGTCTCTGACGACTTAATATGAACTGCACCGCGCTGGCTACGTTGACTCCCTCTGGCGACAGCCCCACTTTCAGCAGGAGAAGGGTGTTCCTGACTGTCTCCCGCATCCCCCAGTTCTCTGGATCAAGGCGGCTTGGGAAGGCCCCATTGGAGCACTGCTGCTTTATTAGATCCAATAGACACCCTTCTGCTTGCGGGGAATCGCTCAGGCCGAAGAAATCCAGGCACGTGAGCTTCGTCGTCTCATCTCCTTGCGTGAAGATCAACGGAAATGGATCGTGTTTCAGCTTCATCGCACATCACCTCCTAATGCTATCCAATACCTCCCAGAATTCCTCCAGGTCAGACACCAGGCGTACATCGGTCTCAGCCATTATCTCCGGCGGGATGCCGCTGATCAGGGACGCCACAACGACCACCGGCGGGCTGCCGACCCACTTGGTCCACACAATCTCGCCCATGGTGCCGCAACTGAGGCCGATGCAGAGCATGACCTCGGCCAGTTGGCAGATACGGGGGAATTGCTCAGGCCAGGTGAGGTCATCTATCACCACGTCGCACAAGTGGCGATGCTTTTGGCACTCGTTAGTCTCTTCCTGGATGCCTGTGCCGCCGCTGGGTATCAGCCCGATGACCTTTTGGCCTCCGGCACGGCGATAGACCTCTGCTGCCCACAGGCCGATGCCCCGATCTGGGACGACGACGAGTTCGTGGCCCCGCCGGGCCAGTTCTGTGGCTGCCTCTGCGACGCATCTTCGGTAAGCCTCGGTCTCCAGGCCGGCCGCTGACGCTACTTTTGGGACATTAGTTGGTCCGATGATGGCTACATTCATTTGCTTCTTTCTCTCGCCTCCGATAAACGGCGATGCGGGGACTGCTGAAGTGTTGTCGCTCCTTGAGGGTAGTGCGCTGTAGGTAGAGCCCCTCCTCAATTGGACCACCGGCATTGACACAGTCTCGTCCATTGGTATTACAGCAGTTAACAGACAGGGGTTTAACTCTGTGCGCGGGTCGGTGTCGGCTTCGTCTCCCGTGATGGGAGCCCTCGTGCCAGCAGGACAAACCCCGTCGCGGCCGCCAACCCCATCACCAGGCCGCCGTACCAGATGGCCACTGGCGCCAGGTTGTCGTTCAGGAAGCCTCCGATCACCGGCCCGATGCCGAACCCGATCCCCCACGTCAGGCTGTAGACGCTCATGTACCGACCCCGCGTGGCGGGCGGAGCCAGGTTGGCGGTCAGTGCCGTGGACGTGGGGACCACGATCATTTCGCCGATGGTGAGAAGGACCATGCTGACCAGGAACGTCGGGAAGTTCCACCCCAACGCCACGCTGCCGGTGCCCAGGGCAAGGAACAGTGACCCGACCGCCAGCACTGGCAAATGGTGGTAGCGCTCGGTGACCCGCGTGGTGGCGTATTGGAACAGCACCACCATCGCCGCGTTGGCGGCCATGATGAAGCCGTACTGGCTCTCCGGCACGCCGAAGTTCTCTTTGGCGTACACCGGCAGGAGCACCATCAGCAGTACGTGGGCCATCACGGCCAGAGTGTACACTCCGCAGAAGGCCAGGAACGGCCGGTCGCGCAATACCTGGCCGTAGCCGCCATCGGTTTGGGGCTGGTCGGAGGTGGCCTGCTTTTGCGGCACGGTCTCGGCCACCAGGAACAGTACCAGCAGGGTGAAGATGGCGTTTGCCCCGGCCGCGATGTAAAAGGCCAGGGCGTAGGACGTAGCGGTGACAAATCCGCCGACCGAGGGGCCGATGGCCACACCCAGGTTGTTGCTCATGCGCAGCAAGGCGTAGGCGCTGCCCCGTCGTTCAGGCTCGATGAGGTCTGCTACCATGGAGTTGCTCCCGACGCTAAACAGCGGGCCGAAGGCGCCACTGATCGCCATCAGGATGACCCACGGTTGCAGCGTGTCGGCTGAGCTCATCGCTAACATTGTGGCGCTATTGGCGGCCAGGCTCAGCACCATGACCCCTTTGCGACCGAAGCGATCCGCTGCCGGGCCGGCGACGGTGGTGGTGGCCAACCCGGCGGCCGCGTTCAGCGTGAGCAGCAGGGCCACGGTGGTCAGCGGGATGTCCAATCGCTGGCGCATGTAGATGGTCAGGAATGGCCAGATCATGCTGCCACCGGCGGCGCTGATCAGCATACCCCAGAACAAGAGCCAGAACTGACGCGGATAGCCAGCGGCGACTCGCTTTATTCGATCCAGCATACGAGTGCTCCAATCCTTCAGCTTGTAGCGACCTGCTGTATTATAGCACGACAGGCCGCACTCTGCAATTGTGAACCTTTTGGAGGCCGCGAGAGTATTATAATGAGGGAACGAGATTTGACAATTGGCTCTATGTTGTGATACAATATGATCATGGAACTGGGGAAGCTATTTTCAGGCTGAGATGGCTTGCGGCCAGCCTTTTGCGACCTTGAGCGAGGACTGTTCGCAGCCGGCTCAACGTCTGGAGAAAATGTTACCAATTAGTGGACGTCAGTAGAGGAGGTGATGAAACGGGACCAGAAAGATAGGTACAGAAGAGGGATCTTCCACCTGCAGGTTGATTCGCATTTTGCAACACAAACAAAATTAAGGAGGAGAAAATGTTTAGCAACAAGAAGTGGATGATTTTGATCGCCCTGGTGGCAATTGCCGCCATGGTACTCCCGGCCTGCGCTCCGCCGGCCACCCCTGAGGTGGTCGTGAAGGAGGTGCCCGTCGAGAAGAAGGTCATCGAGACCGTGATAGTCGAGAAGGAAGTGCCCGTCGAGAAAGAGGTGGTCAAGGAAGTAGAGAAAGAGGTGATCAGGACCGTAGTGGTCGAGAAGGAAGTGCGGGTGGAGGTTACTGCCGTTCCGCCCCCTAAAGCAGTCAAGGACACCCTGGTGATTTGCATGTCCCAGGAGCCGGACACCCTCTACGTGGTTACTTCCAACATGGCCGTGCAGCGCAATGTCTACAACGCCTACATGGATATGGGTTCCGCTTCCGATACCGGCTATTGGTTCTACACCGAATTGCTGGAAAAGCTCCCCACGTTGGAAGATGGCGACGCAGTCTTGATCGGTGAGGAAGGGCCAGAAGGCCAGCTTGTCATCACCTACAAGATCAAGCCGGGTATCTACTGGCACGACGGTGAGCCTCTCACTGCCGAAGACTTCAAGTACGCCTACGATGTGCGCATGGATCCCAATTCAGGCATCGTCAGTCGTGCCACCATAGAAAAGATCGAAAGCATGGAGGTGGTTGATGATCTGACCCTCAAGGTGACCCTCAAGAAGGGGATCATGGACCCGATGTACGGCCCGTACTATATCCCAGAGCCGTTACCCAAGCACGCTCTGGATAGCATGACCCCTGAGGAGATCATTGACAGCGAATACTCGCGCACGGGGTATCCTGGTGTCGGTCCCTTTGTCTTTGAAGAGTGGGTGGCAGGCGATCACATCAGCTTTACCAAGAACGAGAACTACTTCCAGAGTGGTCCCAATTTCGAAAAGGTGGTCTTTCGCTTCATTCCCGACACCAATGCCTTGATGGCGGCCCTCATCGCCGGCGACTGTGACGTGGCGACCAACGATGGGTTGCAGGTCACCAACCTGCCCTTCCTACAGCAGGCCAAGGCCAAAGGGCTGGTGGACTATCACGCCCAGGCCGGCACGGTGTGGGAGCACGTAGACATCAACCAATGGCCGTGGGACGACCGCCTGCCCTGGTTCGCCAAGAAAGAAGCCCGTCAGGCCCTGGGCTATGGCACCAACCGCCTCCAGATGACCGAACAGATCCTCTACGGCGAAACGGCGCCTATGGAGAGCTGGATCCCGTCCGATAGCTGGGCCTTTAACCCCGACGCGAAAAAGTACCCCTACGATCCCGACAAGGCGAAGGAGTTGTTGGCCTCGGTGGGCTTTGAGGACAAGGACGGCGACGGTGTGGTGGAGGCCTATGGCTATTCCGGCACCTACCCCGATGGCACGGCATGGGAGATCCCCGATGGCACACCGTTTGAGGTCAGCTTCAACACCACCACGGGCAATGCCATGCGCGAGGCACTGTCGCAGATCCTCCAGGCCAACATGGCCGACATCGGCATCAAGGTCAACCTGGATCTGATGCCGTCGTCTGTCTACTTTGCCGACGACGGCCCGCTGTCCCAGTGCCGCTTTGACATCTGTGAGTATGCCTGGGTCTCCGACCCTGATCCCGGAGGCGATACGCTGTGGATCGGTGTGGACATCCTGAACGAGGCGGGCGAAGTGATGATCACTGAGCAGATCCCCAGAGAAGAGGATGACTGGAACGGCCAGAACTACGACGGCTGGGTGAACGAAGAAGCCTCAAAGCTTAGCTTTGACGCCACCAATACGCTCCGTCAAAGCGAGCGCATCCCCTTCTACTTTGCTCAGCAAGTGATCTTCATGGAAGAATTGCCCACGCTGCCGCTGTTCCAGCGTGTAGAGGTCACTGGCTTTGCCCCCGATCTCAAAGGTTGGGTAAAGGGTCCTTCCAACTACGTGACCTGGAACATCCACGAGTGGTACTTTGAGGATTAGGAGTATGTAGCGGTGGCTTGTCAGTAGCAATGGCGGTGCGTGAGCGCCGCCATTGCTCTATCTTGAGCGGGGATGGAGCGAGGTAAAAATGACTAACTATTTAATACGACGGTCACTATCCATGTTGATAGTATTGCTCATCTCCACGATGGCCATCTTTGCTCTGCTCACCGCTGCGCCGGGGGGACCTCTGGATGGGCTTAGGATGAGATCCTCCTCGGCCCGAGACCGGGTGAGCACGGAGGATATCAAGCGGTTGGAAAAGATGCTGGGCCTGGACAAGCCGGCTTATCTGCGCTACGTTGTCTGGTTGCTGGGCGACGATTGGCTGTCCGGCGATCTAAAGGGCGAGCGCCATGGAGTATTGCGCGGCGATTGGGGCGAATCGTGGAAGGTGGCCCAATCGCAAGAGGTGATGATGTTGATCAAAAGCCGGCTGCCGAATACGCTGATCTTGATGGGCACCAGCCTGCTTTTGTCGCTGGCAGTGGCGATCCCCATCGGCATATTTTCGGCTGTCAAACAGTACTCCAAGCTGGATTACGTGGTCACCATGGGGTCCTTTGTAGGCCTGTCCATGCCGGTCTTCTGGTTCGGCATCATGCTGATCCTCGTTTTTGCGTTGAAGTTCAAGGAATGGGGCCTGCCATACCTGCCGACCGGGGGCGTGGCCGCAGTCCGCACGTACGTAATCCCAGGATTAGGCACCGTTCAGCCCGGCACTCTTTTGGACCGTGTCTTGCACCTGCTCATGCCCACCGTGGTGCTTAGCCTACTATACATGGCCAGTTGGAGCCGCTTCACGCGGGCCAGCATGCTGGAGGTGTTGCGGCAAGATTACGTTCGCACGGCGCGGGCAAAAGGGCTGATCGAGCGCATCGTGATCACCAAGCACGCCCTGCGCAACGCCCTCATCCCCGTCATCACCATTATCGCTTTACAATTGCCGGGGCTATTCACCGGGGCCATCATGACCGAGACGGTCTTCGCCTATACGGGAATGGGGCGCTTGTACTACGATAGCATGACCCAGAGCGATTGGCCGATCGTGATGGTCATTTTGTTCATCACGGCGATACTGTACGTGCTTTCCAGCCTGGTGGCCGACGTGACCTACGCTGTGATTGATCCGCGTATTCAGTACAGCTAGACTGCTCCGCGTAGCTGCATTTGCTTGCTCCGCCGTACCTCCCCGTGGGGTCCGAGCGCAACACAAACGAAAGTAAGGAGGGAATAATGGCCGTAGCAGAATTGGAAATAGGCCCAGAAGAACTGTTGACCACGGAAGAGATGAGCCAACTGGCCGTGGTTTGGCAGCGCTTCCGAAAGCATAAACTGGCGGTGGTGAGCCTGTTTCTTATCGTCTTTCTCTTGGCGGTAGCCCTCCTGGCCCCGTGGATCATGCCCTATCCTTACCAGGAGATTGATGTGCCCAATGCCTTTGCCACGCCATCGGCCGAGCACTGGCTGGGAACCGACCAGTTGGGCCGGGATATCTTGTCGCGATTGATGTGGGGAACACGCATCTCGCTGTACGTGGGTATCGTTGCCACGTTGCTGGGCAATTCTGTCGGCATTTTTGTGGGCGCCATCTCGGGCTATTATGGCCGATGGGTGGACATGCTCCTGATGCGCCTGACTGACTTCTTCCTGACCCTGCCCTCGTTGCCGTTGTTGCTGGTGCTGTCGGTCATCCTCAACGCTTCCGTGGACGTTGTGATCATCATTCTGGCTTCGTTGGGCTGGATGCAAGCGGCCCGTTTGGTGCGGGGTGTAGTGCTGTCGCTGCGGGAACAGGAGTTCATCGAGGCTTCCCACGCCCTGGGCATGTCGGACTGGAAGATCATCACGCGGCACATGATCCCCAATTCCATGGCGCCCATCATTGTCAACATCACTCTGGGTACCGGCACCACTATCATCGTCGAGGCAGCTCTCAGTTTCCTCGGCTTTGGGGTTCGACCGCCGATACCCAGTTGGGGCAACATGCTCAACCGAGTGCAAGACTATGTCTTGATGAACCCTCTCCTGGCCGTGTATCCTGGCCTGTGCATTTTCTTGACCGTGCTCGCTTTCAACTTCATGGGCGATGGTCTGCGCGATGCCCTCGACCCTCGCCTCAAGATGTGATTGATGCGGGACACAGAGAGATGAAACAAAACTTTAATTTGCGCGGCTTTGCCCTGATCCTGTTGCTGACCATCGCTGCCCTGGTGTACCTTACACCCGTCATGCTGACGGGCAATTTTCTGTGGTTTATACCCGTTTTCGACACTGAAGCAGAGAGAATCATCGTCTATCGAGGCGGTGAGCAGATCACCCTATATCCCGATGACCCCGGCTTTGACGAAGTAAACACTGCTTGCAACGCGCTTATCTCCAAGATCGAGGCCGTTTACGCCACTTTTGGCATCTCGGATAGCGGTCTGGAGCAACTGCGCGCGCAAGGCACAGCCGTAGAGTTGTTCTACGCCGAGCCCCTCGATTTCCCCAGTCCGGTGAATCTGGGTGGCCCCAACCAATTGTTGTTCCCATTGAGCGAATATTATGTTGAAAACCCCGTGGCAATACGGGGGTTCGACGGAGAATATTGGGGTGCAGCCTTGCGGGTGGGTGACCTGAAAGAGCTGCAGGCCGTGGTGGCTGCGCTGGAACACTGATGGTGGGGCGGGTTCTGGCGTCAGGGCAGCGTGTCTCTTGAAAACTCCTCGAGATATTGACCTCCATTGGGTCCATTGAGAAAGGAG
>CAZVCJ010000190.1:0-7557 GCA_964625745.1 uncultured Anaerolineae bacterium
AGAAGAAATACAAGGTGGCGCTGGCTCGCAATGAGCAAGAAGCCATTGAGCGGGCAGCTTCTGAGATGCCCGATCTAATCATATTGAACGCTACATTCCCCAGGATAGATGGGCGAAAAATCTGCCAAGCCTTGCACGAGAAGATCTCCGAGATCCCCATTATCTTGATCCTGGCCGAGGCCAATAAAGGCGAGGATGTGATGGGAGCGACTTTTATCCTGACGCCCCCTTTCACCTCTCGAAAGCTGTTCAATCGCGTAAGGAGCATTTTGAAAAGCGATGAAGGAGAGACCCTTCAGGCAGGAAGGCTAACTCTAAATCTGGGGACGCGCCGTGTCAACAATGGAAGCAAAGAGCGGAGATTGAATCCCAAGGAACTCGAACTGTTAAAAGTTTTTATGCGCAGCCCAGGGCGAGTTTTGAGTCGCAAGTTTTTGATGAAGAAGATCTGGAAAACCGATTTCATGGGCGACACCGGAACTTTGAATGTCCACGTCTGTCGGCTG
This sequence comes from uncultured Anaerolineae bacterium, assembly GCA_964625745.1. Classification (GTDB taxonomy): domain Bacteria; phylum Chloroflexota; class Anaerolineae; order VGOG01; family VGOG01; genus CAZVCJ01. Next base: position 507 of record CAZVCJ010000190.1, read on the forward strand.
CGGGAGAAGATAGAGGAAAACCCGAGCTCGCCGACTTATTTGCGCACGGTGCGGGGGGTAGGCTATCGCTTCGATATACCGGAGGAAGCGGGCAAAGAAACCGAACGTGAAACGTAAAACGTGAAACGTGAAATGAACTGCCTCCAAAGGATTTGGCAGTCCAACGAGCCAGGGCCGCTTGAATATGCCCTGGCTTTTTTTGCTTAAGAGTCTCTTTCGTGTTACAATACGGTGTCACCGATCACTGAATACTGATCACTGATAGTTGGAGTCAGGGAATGGCTCAAGATAAGCTCGTCGTGCAAGGCGCGCGCGAGCACAATCTCAAGAACATAACAGTCGAGATGCCCCGCAACAAGCTCATCGTCATCACCGGCATCTCAGGATCGGGCAAGTCGAGCCTGGCCTTCGATACCATCTTCGCCGAGGGACAGCGCCGCTACGTGGAGTCCCTATCAGCCTACGCACGCCAGTTCCTGGGCCAGATGGAGAAGCCCGACGTGGATCAGATCGAGGGCCTCTCCCCGGCCATCAGCATTGACCAGCGTGGAGCCAGCCACAACCCCCGCTCCACCGTGGGCACTGTGACCGAGATCTACGATTACTTGCGCCTCCTCTACGCCCGCATCGGGGTGCCCCACTGCCCCCAGTGCGGCCGAGAGATAACCCGGCAGACGGCGGAACAGATGGTGGACGCCATCATGAACCTGCCAGAGGGCAGCCGCATCATGATCCTGGCTCCTCTGATCAAGGACCGCAAGGGCCACCACGGCGGAATCTTCGAGGACGTGCGCAAGGCGGGCTACGTGCGGGTGCGAGTGGATGGGGAAGTGCGAGAGGTGGACGAGGAGATCGAGCTGGACCGCTACAAGATGCACACCATCGAGGTGGTGGTTGATCGGCTCGTCATCCCCCCTTCGACAGGCTCAGAACACCCCCACACAGATAACCCCACCGACTTCCGCCCTCGGCTGGCCGACTCGGTGGAGACGGCGCTGCAACTGGGCGTGGGGGTGATCATCATCCACAACCTCTCTGCCCCCCCCCAGCCCCCCCAAATAGGGGGGGAGACAGCAGACCTGCTCTTCTCCGAGCACTTCGCCTGCGTTCATTGCGGAGTGAGTCTGGCGGAGATCGAGCCGCGCACCTTTTCCTTCAACAGCCCCCACGGGGCCTGCCCGGAGTGCCAGGGGCTGGGCACTAAACTGGCCATTGACCCCGACCTGGTCATCCCCAACCCCGACCTCTCTCTGCACGACGGGGCCATCCAGCCCTGGCAGAGCAGCGGAAAAGATGACGGTTACTACACTCAGCTTTTGCAGGCGGTGGCCGAGCATTACGACATTCCGATGGACGTGCCGGTGCGGAAGCTTTCCCAGAGCCAGTTGCACGTCATACTCCACGGCAGCGGGCAGGAGCGCATCCCGGTGCACTACCGCAACCGCGATGGACGGCACTGGCAGCACGAGGCCGCCTTCGAGGGGGTGATCCCCAACCTGTGGCGGCGTTACAACGAGACCACCTCGGACTACGTTCAATATAAGATCTCCGGCTACATGACCCATAACCCCTGCATGGCCTGCCAGGGGAAGCGATTGCGTCCCGAAGCCCTGGCCATCACCGTAGCCGACAAGAACATCGCCGAGGTGACGGTGATGTCGGTAGGCGAGGCCAGGCGGTTCTTCGAGGAGCTGCCCGACCACCTCACCGAACGTCAGCGGATCATCGGCCAAAGGATTCTCAAAGAGATCATGGCTCGCCTGAGCTTCATGGAGAACGTGGGCCTGGACTACTTGACCCTGGACCGCACGGCGGTGAGCCTCTCAGGAGGGGAGGCCCAGCGCATCCGCCTGGCCACCCAGATCGGCTCCCAGTTGATGGGGGTGCTCTACATCTTGGATGAGCCCTCAATCGGGCTGCACCAACGGGACAACGCCCGCCTCATCCACACCCTGGAGGAGATGCGCGATCTGGGCAACACGGTACTGATCGTGGAGCACGACGAGGCCGCCATCCGCGCCGCCGACTACATCGTTGATCTGGGGCCGGGGGCCGGCGAGCACGGCGGGGAGGTGGTGGTCACTGGGACTTTAGAGGATGTCATGGCCTGCCCCGAATCCATCACCGGCGACTACCTGGCTGGCCGCCAGCGCATCCCCATCCCCGAACAGCGGCGGGACGGCAACGGCAAGGAGATCGTCATCAAAGGAGCAGCGGAGCACAATCTGAAGAGCATCGAGGTGCGCATCCCCCTGAGGCAATTCGTCTGCATCACCGGGGTTTCGGGTTCCGGCAAGAGCACTCTTTTGGTGGATATACTCTACAGGCGCCTGGCCCAGGTGCTGCAGCACAGTCGGAACAAACCCGGCCGTCACGATGCAGTGCTGGGGGTGGAGCACGTTGACAAGGCCATCAACATAGATCAGTCTCCCATCGGCCGCACGCCCCGCTCCAACCCGGCCACCTACACCAACGTCCTCACCTACATCCGCGAGCTCTTCGCCGAGCTGCCTGAGTCCAAAGTGCGGGGTTACACGCCGGGGCGTTTCTCCTTCAACGTCAAAGGCGGGCGCTGCGAGGCCTGTCAGGGGCAGGGGACCGTCAGGATCGAGATGCAATTCCTGCCCGACATCTACATCACTTGTGATATCTGCAAAGGGACACGTTACAACCGCGAGACTTTGCAGGTGCGCTACAAGGGGAAGAACATCGCCGACGTGCTGGACATGACCGTCGAGGAGGCCATAGAGTTCTTCGGCAACATCCCCAGGATCGAGCGCAAGCTCAGGACCCTCTACGACGTGGGGCTGGGCTACATCAAGCTGGGCCAGCCGGCCCCCACCTTGTCGGGCGGCGAGGCCCAGCGGGTGAAGCTATCGCGGGAGCTTTCCAAGCGGGCCACCGGTCGCACCCTGTACGTGCTGGACGAGCCTAGCGTGGGCCTTCACGCCGCCGACGTGGACAAGCTGATCAAGGTGCTCAACCTGCTGGTGGACGCTGGCAACACCGTGGTCATCATCGAGCACCAGCCGGACATTCTAAAAGTGGCCGACTGGATCATTGATCTAGGCCCTGAGGGCGGCGACGCCGGCGGGGAGATCGTGGCCGAGGGGACTCCTGAGCAGGTGGCAGAGGTGGAGGCGTCGTACACGGGGCAGTTGTTAAAGAGGGTGTTAGGCAATGGGTAACGAGGCAATGAGGCACTGAGGCAATGACTGCCTAGTTGCCTCAGCGCCTCATTGCCTTGTTACTCGTTTCTGTGAGAGAGCCAGGGAGGAATAAGACATGCAAGTGACCATCAACCAATCACAACTGGAGCTCGTCGAGGGCGACATCACTAAGCAGGACACCGAGGCCATCGTCAACGCAGCCAATCCGAGTCTGCTGGGTGGGGGTGGCGTTGATGGAGCCATCCATCGGGCGGCGGGGCCGGAGTTGCTGGAGGAGTGCCGCACCCTGGGCGGCTGCCAGACCGGCGACGCCAGGATCACTAAAGGCCACCGGCTCAAGGCCAAGCACGTCATCCACACCGTGGGGCCGGTCTACTACCGCGACGGTCAGCGAGCGCCGGAGCTGCTGGCTAGTGCCTACCGCCGAAGCCTGGAGGTGGCTTCGGAGAACGACGTCCGCTCAGTCTCCTTCCCCTCCATCAGCACCGGTGCCTATGGCTACCCGATGGAGGAAGCGGCCTCCATAGCCTTGCAGACGGCCATCAACTACCTTGAGTCGCACACCGACATCGAGTTGGTGCGCTTCGTCCTCTTCGGCCAGCGTGCCTATCAGGTCTACGAGAAGGCGCTCCAGGAGATCCTAGCGCAGAGCTAGCAGGAGGATTTGATGTCACAACGTCACTACGACGTCATCATCGTCGGCGCTGGGCCGGCGGGGATTTTCACCGCTTTGGAGCTGTCGGCACGGGCGAAGCTGGGCATCCTGATGTTGGAAAAAGGCCCCGATATCGAAAAGCGGCATTGCCCAACTCGTGAGCTTGGCAAGGGCTGCGCACGTTGCAACCCCTGCAGGCTGCTGTGCGGCTGGGGAGGGGCCGGTGCCTTCTCAGACGGCAAGCTAACCCTCTCGCCTGCGGTGGGTGGACACCTGGCTACATTGTTGGGTAACGACGAAGCCAGCTCCCTGATTGAAGAAGTGGACAAAACTTTCGTCGAGTTCGGCGCGGCGGGACCCATTTACGGTACTAACTTCGATGAGATAGAGCGACTGGAGAAACGAGCGGCTTTGGCCGGGCTAAAGCTCATCTCTGTCCCCATCCGCCATTTGGGCACGGAGCGAAGTGGCGAGATCCTGACCGCCATGCGGGACGAACTATCAGGCCGTGGGGTAGAGATCAGAACCAGAACCAAGGTGTCCAGAATCCTGGTCGAGAACTGGCAGGCGGCAGGGGTGGAGACAGCCAAAGGGGAAGTCCTTGAGGGCAAATACGTAGTAGTGACTCCTGGCCGGGAGGGAGCATCCTGGCTGAAGGAAGTGGCTAAACAGTTGAACCTCTCCCTCAGCCGCAACCCCGTTGACTTAGGCGTGCGGGTGGAGCTGCCAGCCGAGGTATTGGCACCCATCACCGATCTGGTCTACGAACCCAAGCTGCACTACTACTCCAGGGCTTTCGACGACAAGGTACGCACCTTCTGCGTATGTCCTTACGGTGAGGTAGTGACCGAATTCGCCGACGAGGTGATGACCGTCAACGGCCACAGTTATGCCAATCGCAGGACCGAGAACACCAACTTTGCCATCCTGGTGAGCAAGACCTTCACCGAGCCCTTCAAGGAGCCCATCGCTTACGGCAAGTACATCGCCAGCCTGGCCAACTTGCTGGGCGACGGCGTCATCGTGCAGAGGCTGGGCGATCTGCAACAGGGGCGGCGCTCGACGCCTGAGCGGCTGGCTCGCAGCCTCGTCACCCCTACTCTGAGAGACGCCACCCCCGGCGACCTGAACCTGGTGCTGCCTTATCGCTACGTGGTGAACATCTTGGAAATGCTGGAGGCCCTGGACAAGTTGGCTTCCGGCGTCAACTCGCGCCACACCTTGCTCTACGGCGTGGAGGTAAAGTTCTACTCGTCCAGGCTCGAGCTGAGCAGATCCCTGGAGACCGAGGTGGAGAATCTCTTCGCCGCCGGCGACGGGGCGGGCGTGACGCGGGGCCTGGTGCAGGCCTCTGCCTCCGGCCTGTTGGTGGCACGGGAGATCCTGGCCAGAGGATGAAAACCTATCACATTTGGACTATCGGTTGTCAAATGAACACCGCCGACTCGCGGCGAGCGGCAGAGGGCCTGGAGCGCCTGGGCTACTGCTGGACGAAGCGGGCCGAAGAAGCTGACCTCGTCGTCCTCAACACCTGCGTAGTCCGCCAGAGCGCCGAGGACAAGGTATTGGGCCGCCTCAGCTCCCTCAAGCCCCTCAAGAAGAAGCGTCCCGAAACCGTCATCGCCGTAATGGGCTGCCTCGTGGACGACGTCCCCGCCCTGGAACAGGATTTCCCCTATGTGGACGCCTTCCTCAAACCCTCCGACGTCGAGGGGCTCCTGGAGTTCATCCAGACCCGCCACCCCACTCCACGCTTCACGTTTCACGTTTCACGTTTCACGTTTCCAGTCTCCTGCTACGTTCCAATCATCGAGGGCTGCGACCACTTCTGCACCTACTGCATCGTCAGGCTGCGGCGAGGGCGGGAACGCAGCCGACCTGTGGACGAAATCGTGGAAGAGACAGAATGCCTGGTGAAACGCGGGGCGCGAGAGGTAACTCTGCTGGGGCAGAACGTGGACGCCTACGGCCAAGACCTGCCAGGCCAGCCCGATTTGGCTGACCTCCTGACCGCCGTCCACGAGATCGAGGACCTGTGGCGCATCCGCTTCCTGACCTCTCATCCTGCCGACATGAAGGAGCGAATCATTGACGCCGTGGCCAGCCTCCCCAAAGTCTGCGAGCACATTGAGATTCCCGTCCAGTCGGGCGACGACGCCATCCTCAAACGCATGGTCCGGGGCTACACCGTAGACCAGTACCGTCGGCTGGTGGCCAGAATCCGCCGGCGCATCCCACAAGTGAGCCTGGCGACGGACGTGATCGTCGGCTTCCCCGGCGAGACCGAGGAGCAATTCATGAACACCTGCCGGCTCCTGGAGGAGACCCGTTTCGACGTAGTGCACGTCGCCGCCTACTCGCCCCGCCCCGGCACAGCCGCCAGCCGCCTCCCCGATGACATTCCCCAGGAGGAGAAAGAACGCCGTCGCAAGATTATCGAGGAACTCCAGCAAGACATTGCGGGCGAGATTAACCAGCGGCTCTTGGGGGAAACCGTCGAGGTATTAGTCGAGGAAAAGCATAAGGGCAAGTGGAAGGGGCGCACTCGCACCCACAAGCTGGTCTTCTTTGAGGACGCCCCCCCTTCATCCCCCCAAAAGCTTGCCCTGAGCAAGGCCTGCCCTGAGCCCTGCCGAAGGGTCGAAGGGTTGGGAGGGAAAGAGGGGGGGCGCGGAAAGCTAGTCCAGGTGAGGATCACCTGGGCGGGGCCGTGGTCTATGCAAGGGGAGCAAGGGGAGCAAGAGAACAGGAGCAGCGGTTGAAACCGCCTCTGTAGGGCGCGAATGCGCCGGTCGTCCACCTGCGTGGACGATTTCCGTGACCACGCAGGTGGTCACCCGGCACGGAGTGCCCTCACAGGCACGATTTCAATCGCCATCTTCTTCCTCGAAGAGCATTGTCTCGTAGCCCCCCTCGTCCGATGGCACCAACTGGCTCACTTTCAACTCAGCGTCGTCCAGCTTCTGGCCGCAGTGCTGGGCCAGCTTCGTCCCCCGCTCGAAGAGGGCGATGGACTCATCCAGAGTCAACCCTCCCCCCTCCAGTCGGTATACTGCATCCTCTAGCTCTTTAAAGGCCTCTTCGAAAGACAATTCCTCTACCTTGTTCATCTCAGTTCTCCCCTTCGCCTCGGTCGGAGACCTTCGGCGATCAAAGCCTGATTCACGTTTCACGTCTTCACGTTTCACGCCCCGGCAGTTCTGGTTTCGTGAACCAGACTCTCGAA
>CAZVCJ010000191.1:0-7555 GCA_964625745.1 uncultured Anaerolineae bacterium
TGGCCCGTTGCTGCAGTGTGGTTTCCCCCTCAGCAGCCCAGCGGTGATAGGCGCAGCGGTCGGATACGGTTGGCACCCAGTCCTCGCGGACGTGGCGCAGGGTGTGCTCCGCGTCCAAAAAGTGACCATCGGGGCCAACCTCGTGGATGAGGTCCAGGGCCAGGGTCTCCTCGCTAATCTCCAGCTTGCGCAGGTAACGCCTGAGCCAGCCGATGATCTCGTCGCAAAGGACCACCAGCTCCAGCGAGCCGGTCATGGCACAGTCCAGGTAGCCGACGTCGTGGATCAGGTTGGCCCCGCCGACGGCGTTGGCGAACAGGGTCAGGGCCGCCTCGGCCGCGGCCTGGGCGTCGAACACCTTGGCGTCGCTGCAGCCCGCCGTGCCAAAGATGGGGATTCCGTTGTGATGGGCCAGGTCCCAGCCGAAGGGACCTCCATCAGGAGCGGTGTATGCGCCGACCATGGTGCGCATGTCCATCGTCCCACCGCCGGGCCTGCTGCAAATGAACGGCGAGCCCTCGCGCTTGAGCTGCGACAGCACCAGCCCGGCCAGTTGGCCGGCGTTGTCCAGAGCCAGCGCTCCGGCCACCGTCATGGGCGCGGCGATGCCACGACTGCTGGCCGGCGCATAGATGGTGGGCAGATTCCGCTCCGAGGCATAGAGCAGCCTTTGCACGGCCTCCTCGTTGTGCCGAAAAGCCGACGTGGGGTTGACATAGTTGATGACGAACGGGTGGCGCTGGAGCGATTCCAGCCCGCCAGCCACGGCGGAGGCCATCTCCACCGAGGAGACCGTGCTGGACGCCTCCATACCGACGAAGACGATAGGCTTGGTGCTCTCTCGCAGCATGACGGCCATTTGATGCCGCTCGTAAGTATCCTGCGGCACGTCGGACGGCAGAAACATGGACATCACGAAATCCAGGTTGGGCAGAGCGTCTACCAGGCGCACGCCCTGGACGACGTCGTCCAGCACGGCCTTACGACGTTGGCCGGTGTGCAGATCGTAGATGTTCATGCAGTCCGAGCCGACGCCGAAGTAGCTGCGATAGCCACCCAGGAACATGGCCCTCTGGCCGTTGCGGTCGTAGATCGTGATATTCTTGGGCACGGTACGCAGCGCCCACTCCACCAGGTGGGGTGGGATGCGCACCAGGGCCCCTGCTGAGCCCGCCGAAGCATTGCCATCGGAGATGCTGGCTCCAGCCTTCCTGAACAGATCGAGGGCCTCCTGGGCGTAGAAGCGCATCCCCGTGCGGGCCATGATCTCCAGGCTGGCCTCGTGCAGCAGGCAGATCTGGTCCTCGGTCAAACTGCGGAACTGGAACGGCCGATACTGGCCAAAATGGTCATAAGGCCCACTCATTGATCACTCCTTCGCTATGCCACGAAATGACTATGCACCCGCGTCATTGCGAGGAACGAAGTGACGAAGCAATCCCCATCGTTGCTTACATTGAAGGCGGGAGATTGCTTCGCTGCGCTCGCAATGACATCATACGAAGCTATTAAATGAACAAGCTTGTCACTTTCCAGACGTGCCTGAGTAGTCACGCCACGAACTGTATGCCTGCCAGCTCTCTTTCGGCCTGTTTGGTAATCTCGTTGATCTTCCGACGGACATCCTCCGGCAGCGGCTCAGGCTGGTGTGTTTCGAGGATATCAAGGGCCTTCTGAGTCACAACCTCTTCGTAGGTCTGGCCACCTTTCTCCGCCCAGGCCCTGGGACTGTCGCGGTTCAGGAACCTGGGCCGCCAGAGCTCCTGCTGAAAGTGGGCCTTGGTGTGCATCACGGTCAAGAAATTGCCGCCCGGCCCGACCTCGCGGATCACGTCGAGGGCCATCTTCTCTCGACTCATATCGAAGCCTCGGATGACCCGCTTCACGTAGCTGATGATCTCGTCACACATGACGATAGCGGCAGGATTGCCGAGTAACCCCTGGCCCAGGTAGCCGATATCGTGAATTAAGTTAGCCCCATCCAGGGCAGACATCAGCGTCCCGAAGGCGTGCTCCATGGCCGCCTGCGCGTCGAGACAGTGGGCGTCGCTGCCAACGGTGGACCACATAGGAATCCCGTAGTAATGATAGATGTCGGCGAAGGCTGAATTGGTCAATCGAAGATCGGGTGCGCCGTACGAAAAGGTGCCTGTTTTCATGTCCAGGGGAATGGCTCCGAAGCCAGAGATGATGGGCGACCCCTTGCCCTTGAGCTGGTGCAGAACGATGCCGCTCAGGGCCTCGGCGTTGGCCTGCACGATACCGCCAGCCAGGGTCACCGGAATGCTGGCCCCAAGGATGTCCCCAGGGGGATAGCAGATAGGGATGCCCTTTTCGGCGCAAAGGAGCACTTTGCGGACTGCACTGTGCGAGTGGGTCAGCGGGGCTGTCGGCTCGGAATAGTGGATGAGGAAAGGCTTCTCTCTCAGCGCCTCCTCTCCACCCGCCACGACTGCCGCCATCTCGATAATGACCGCCAGGTCCTCCTGCCCCGCCGCGGTGAAGAAGATGGGCTTGATCGAGCTCTCCATCATGGCTTTGGCACACTCGATGTACATCGAGTTGGTCGGAACGTCACTCGGCAGGGCGAAAGAAGCGATGAAGTCAACCTCCTGGCAGTAATCCGCGACCCTGGCTGCATTGGCCACGTCCTGCCGCAGCGAGCGTCGTGTCCCGCCTGTCTTCAAGTCTACCGTACTGATCAGATCCGTCCCCAGCCCGAAGTGGATATTACGCCCCTCCAGGCGCATCGCTTCTTCCCCCATCCTGTTGTACACGGTAATACGGGAAGGAGCACTGCGGATCGCTTCTTCCACCAGCCAGTTGGGGATCTGAACTGTAAGCGCAGCGGCGTCGCCTCCCTTCACCCGGCATCCGGCGTCTCTCAGGAGTTGAACCCCTTCCGGGTGAGACACTCGAACGCCGATGGTCTCCAGAACCTCCAGACTGGCACGGTGGATCTCTTTGATCTGCTCCTCTGTCAGGAGCCTGTAACCAGGTACGCATTGGGTCTTGAAACCACTGTCCATGACGCCCTCCTCCTCACATTTTCTAAGCAGGTCCGCAGGCGTGGGAGCCTGCTCTGCTGCAAAACCGTGACCTACTGATACTGCGCCTCCGCCCGCTCGACGATGGCGTGCACAGCCTGGGCTACGTCTGTGGGCAGCGGATCCGGCTTGTGCTCGGCCAGGATCTCCTCCACCCGCTCAGCAGCTTGCTGCTCTAGCGTGGGGCTGCCTTTGGCCGTCCAGTCGTCATGGTTGTCTCGGTTGATGAGCCTCGGGTACCACCGCTCTCGATAGTGCGCCAGGGTGTGCCTGGTGTCGAAGTATTGGCCGTCGGGGCCTACCTGGTGGATCAGGTCTACAGCCAGAGACTCGTCAGAGACGTCAACGCCGCGTATGAAGTGCTCCAGCCAGCCCAGGATCTCGTCGCAGACCACCAGTTGAGCCAACGAGTAGCACAAGCCCGACTCCAGGTAGCCCAGGTCGTGAACGATGTTGCCCCCGGCCAGGGCAGCGGTCATCAGGGTCAGCGCTGCCTCGATGCCTGCTTGCTGATCAATGCACTTGGAGTCGCTGCATCCGGCCAGGGAAAACATGGGCAAGCCATAGAAGTGACCCATGGCCTGAGCGATGCCGCGCCTGTCGGGACACGCGTAAGGTTGCACCAGCGTTCTCATGTCCAGCGCGCTGCCCCCCCAGCCGGCCACGACGTAGGGCGCTCCCTCTCGCTTGAGCTGGGACAGCACCAGGCCAACCAGGGCGCCGACGTTCCAGATAACCTGGCAGCCGGCCGGGGTAACGGGCGCCGTCGCGCCACCCAGCCCCACCGGGATGTACACCGCAGGCAAACCCTTGTCAGCCAGATAGAGCAGTTTCTGCAGTGCCTCCTCGTTGTGGCGCAGGCCGGTGGTGACGTTGATGTAGCAAGCCACAAACGGATTCAGACGCAGTGCACCGGCTCCTCCCGCCACCGCCTCGGCCATCTCCACGGCGTCCACGCAACCCGAAAACTCGGTGGTGACGAACACGATAGGCTTGGTGGTGTGGTTGAGCATGGCTTCCATCTGAAAGCGGTCGGCCACTGCCTGGGGCACGTCCACGGGCAAGACCAGGGACATCACGAAGTCTACGTGGGGCAGCGCGTCCGCCACGATCATCCCCTCGACAACGTCCTGGAGCACCGGCTGGCGACGTTCTCCGGTGCGGTGGTCAATGATGTTGAGGCAATCGGAGCCTGGGCCGTAGAAGCTGCGATGCCCCTCCACAGGCATGACGCGGTTGCCGTGACGGTCACACAGCACTACCCGTTTGGGCACGGTAGTGAACGCCTTTTCGACCAGCCCGGAAGGAATGTACACCCGGTTGCCGTCGGATACACTGGCTCCCGCCTTTTTGAGCAGGTCAATCGCCTCGTGCTCGTACACACGGACGCCAGTTCGTGCCATGACCTCGAGGCTGGCCCAGTGGATCTTCTGGCACTGCTCGTCCGACAGTCGTTGGAATTGGGTACTGAGGAAAGTTTGGTCATTGGCACGGATGTTTGTCATGGCCTCACCTCCTTGTTTTGGCAAGCCCTGAGAGCCTGATCCAAATCCTCTTTCAAATCCTCAACGTTCTCAATGCCCACCGACATGCGGAACGTTCCGGGGCTGATTCCGATGGTCGCCAGCTCTTCCTCGTTGAGCCAGTGATGGGTCGTCCGGGCGGGGTTGACGATGAGAGAGTAAATGTCGCCCAGGGTGGTGGCGGGCAGTACGAGCTTGAGGGAATCGAGGAAGCGGAACGCCTTGTCCTTGTCGCAATCGGCGATGTCGAAGTTGAGCATCGCCCCGTACCTGCCTTCAGGAAAGATTCGTTTGGCCGTCTCGTACTGGGGATGGCTGGGCAGGCCGGCATAACGCACCTTTTGGATCAACGGATGGGCTTCGAGGAACCTGGCCACTTCTGCGGCATTGGCGCATTGTCTCTCCATGCGCAGGGGGAAGGTTTTTAGCCCCCGCAGGGCCAGCCAGGCCTCGTTAGGGCCTAGCGTGCACCCTACCTGGATCAACATGTCGTGCAGCTCGTCAAAGTCCTTGCGATAGCAGCTCACCGATCCGGCCAGCACGTCGCCGTGTCCGGAAAGGAACTTGGTCACACTGTGGGTGACGAAATCTGCCCCAATCTCGAAAGGTTTCAGCAAGTAGGGAGTGGTGAAGGTGTTGTCCACGATCACCGCCGCCCCGTGGCGATGGGCCATCTCTATCACGGCGGGCGCGTCAATCACCTTGGTCATGGGATTGGTGACGACCTCGAAGTAGACCACCCTGGGCTTCTCGCGCTGGATGGCATCTTCCAGCCTGTTCAGGTCGGTGAAGTCCATGAGGATGCTGGGAGATCCCAGGTGGGGGAAGATGTTCTCCACCATGGTGTACACGCTGCCATACACGTCGCTGGAGCAGAGGATCAACTCGCCCTTGCCTGCGCCAGCCGTCAACAGCGCCAGGTGGCTGGCGGCCATCCCCGAAGAGCAGACGTGCGTTACCTCGGCGACTTCCAGGGTGGACAGCGCACGCTCCAGGGTGGTGTTGGTCGGCGAGCCGCCCCGCGCGTAGACGTAGCCCGGTTTGCGATAGTAGACCCGGTCGTCCAGGTCTTGTGCGCTATCGTAGAAGAAGGTGGTCGAGTTGTAGATGGGCGTGCTGGAAGTCCAGAAGTATTGCTTCTCCCAGCGCTCGCCAGCGTGGAGACACTGCGTCGCCAGGTCCTTGTCCACGTAGCGCGTGTCCGCTCTGCGGTGTTCGGAATGCATCGGCTTGTCGGTGTATTCCCACTTGGCCATAGCACAATCTCCTATCGTAAGTATTCACCCCTCCCTCCCAGGGAGGGGCAGGGGGAGGGTAAATCCTCACCAACGGACAAGATTCCCTGTGAATTCCACTCGTTCTGATTCACAAACTCCCGCTCCCACCCCTACCCTCCCCCTGCGAGGGAGAGGGAGTGAATAGTCGCCCCCTGTCTAGCCCGTCGAGCCCTCTTGCTCTTCCGCTCGCCGAATGATGGCTTTGATGGCCTGCACCACGTCGTCGGGCAGGGGTTCGGGCTGGTGATCTGCCAGGATCTCCTCCACGCGCTCGACAGCCCGTTCAGCCAGGCTTTTGCCCCCGGCGGCCTGCCATTGGTCATAGTTGCCGCGCTCGAACACGCCGGGGTACCACTTCTCCCGAAAACGGGCCAGCGTATGCTCGCTGTCGAGAAACTGGCCGTCGGGACCGATCTCGTCAATCAGGTCGAGAGCCAGGGTTTCGTCGCTGATCTCCACGGGAGCCATGAAATGCTCGAGCCAGCTTACGATCTCATCACAGATGACCAACTGCGCCAGCGAGCCGCATAGACCCGACTCCAGATAGCCCAGGTCGTGGATCAGGTTGCCCCCGCCCAGCGTTTCGGCCACCAGCGTGAGAGCGGCTTCGGCCGCCGCTTGCTGGTCAACTAGCTTCGATTCGCTGCAACCACCCAGGCTGAACATCGGCAAGTTGTAGTAATGAGCCAGATCATGGGCCACGCCTTTGGAGTCGGGCGGGCAGTACGGGCTGATCATGGTCTGCATGTCCAGTCCCTCACCGCCCCAGCCAGACGTAATGAAGGGCGCACCCTCCCGCTTCAGTTGTGAGAGCACCAGGCCAGTCAGGACACCGGCATTGACCAGTACCATACTGCCGGCTGTTGTGACCGGCCCGCTTATGCCGCCAATAATCACCGGGATGTACAGCAGGGGCAAGCCCTTGTCGGACAGGAAGAGCAGCTTTTGCAACGCCTCTTCGTTGTGGCGCAGGCCAGTGGTGACGTTGATGTAGCAGGCCGCCAACGGCCTCTGGCGCAACGCCTCGGCCCCGCCGACCACCGCCTCGGCCATCTCTACGGCATCCACACAGCCGGAGAACTCGTTGGTGACAAAGACGATGGGCTTGGTGGTGTGGTTGAGCATCGCTTCCATCTGGTAGCGGTCGCTGACCATGGCGTCCACATCGGCAGGGAGAAACATGGACATGACGAAGTCAATGTTGGGCAGGGCGTCGCACACGATCAGGCCCTCGACGATGTCTTGCAACACCGGCTTGCGGCGCTCGTTTGTGCGATGGTCTATGATGTTGAGACAATCGGAACCAGGGCCGTAATAGCAGCGGTGGCCTTCCAGGTAGAGGGCCGGTTGGCCGTGGCGGTCGTAGAGCGTGACCCGTTTGGGCGCAGTGCTGAGGGCCTTTTCCACCAGGCCGGAGGGAATCCGCACGCGATTCCCCTCCGACACAAAGGCGCCAGCCTGCCTGAGCAAATCAATCGCCTCCTGATAGTAGAGGCGAACGCCGGTTCGCTCCAGGATCGCCAGGCTGGCGTTGTGCAGCTTCTCACATTGTTCGGGTGACAGTCGCCCATATTGGACGCTGCCAAAGGTTTTGTCGTTGATGCGGATGTTGGCCATGCTAGTGTTCCTCCTTGATTGATTGCTATGTAGCTGCGCGGAAGTTCTTTGCACTTTATTCGTGCGCCAAAACTGCTACCCAGGGGCGGGG
>CAZVCJ010000192.1:0-1483 GCA_964625745.1 uncultured Anaerolineae bacterium
CCCAAAGTGAAATATACCTTTCATTCTGCGCAGCGATCAGTTGACAGGACAAAGATAGTCTGAAGTTCCTTATTCAGTGACCCTGGTAGCTACGTGTCTTGAAACCAATTGACCCGGCTGATTTTCTATGCTATAATCGGTGCTGAACTGCAAACGATGCGCCTGGCAATAGCAATCTCGGCCTGGCTCATCAAATCACACCAGGAGGCTGAACCATGTCTTTAATTGAACAAACAAACGCCCGCGAGATTTTGGATTCGCGAGGCAACCCCACGGTGGAAGTGGAGGTGTTTTTGCTGAGTGGAGCGCGGGGGCGGGCGGCGGTGCCATCGGGCGCATCCACCGGCGTCCACGAGGCGGTGGAGCTGCGCGACGGCGACGCGGGCCGCTATCTCGGCAAGGGCGTGCTGAAGGCTGTGGATAACGTCAACACCACCATCGCCGACGAGCTCATCGGCTGGGAGGCGCAGGACCAGGTGGGCATTGATGAGTTATTGATCAGCCTGGATGGCACACCCAACAAGGGGAACCTGGGAGCCAACGCCATCCTGGGCGTCTCGCTGGCCGTGGCCAAGGCGGCGGCAGCGGAGCTGGGGCTGCCCCTTTACCGCTACGTGGGCGGGGTATCGGCCCGCACTCTTCCCGTGCCGCTGATGAACATCCTCAACGGGGGCAAGCACGCCGCCGATTCCACCGACCTGCAAGAGTTCATGGTCGCGCCCACCGGCGCGCCCAGCTTCGCCGAGGCTCTGCGCTGGGGCGCTGAGGTTTACCACAGCCTGAAGAAGGTACTGAAGGGCAAGGGCTACAACACCAGCGTGGGCGACGAGGGCGGCTTCGCTCCCAGCCTGGGTTCCAACGAGGAAGCCGTGGAGGTCATCCTGGAGGCCATCGAGCGAGCGGGCTACCAGCCGGGTGAGGATATCTACATCGCCCTCGATCCCGCCGCCAGCGAGATCTACCACGACGGGCGATACGTCCTCAAAAAAGAGGGCCGCGAGCTCAGCGGTGAGGAGATGGTGGCTTTCTACCAGGATTGGGTGGAGAAGTACCCCATCATCTCCATCGAGGACGGCCTGGCCGAGGACGATTGGGAGCACTGGACGCTGCTGGTGGAGCGCATTGGCGACCGCGTGCAGATCGTGGGTGACGATCTGCTGGTGACCAACGTGGCGCGAGTGGAGCGAGCCATCGAAGAGGAGGCGGCCAACTCGCTGCTCTGCAAGGTCAACCAGATCGGCACTCTGACCGAAGCCATCGCCGCCGTGCACCTGGCCCAGCGAGCTGCTTGGACCGTCGTCGTCTCCCACCGCAGCGGCGAGACCGAGGACACCACCATTGCCGACTTGGTCGTGGCCCTGAACGCTGGCCAGATCAAGACCGGCGCCCCCTGCCGCAGCGACCGCGTGGCCAAGTACAACCAGCTCCTGCGCATCGAGGAGGAGCTGGCGGAGATCGGCGTGTACGGGGGAATGGGGGCGTT
>CAZVCJ010000192.1:1583-7481 GCA_964625745.1 uncultured Anaerolineae bacterium
AAGTAGCGTGTTCCTGAGCCAGCCGCTCCATTACCCACATACGGATCAATGTCTGGTAGCTGATGTCTTTGCTCTGGGCGACAGCTTCCAAGTCGTCAACGAGACGGGCATCCAAGTGGAGTGAGATTTGTTTCTCGGAGGGGCGGGCATCTACGAACATCACGTCCACTGGCTCAGTATCCTCCAGATACTCGGTGGAGTCGTGGGTGGCCCAGAACTTGGCTTCTTCCTGTTCGCTGACAAAACGGGGTAGTTTCGACATTTTGAACCTCATTTGCGTTGGTAGAAACGGCGCTCGGCCTTGTTCATGTCACGCGCGGAGATGACCTTGACTTGGCGGCCTTCCCAGACGAATACGATGAACAGGTAGCGGCCTGCTTCGGAGCGCCCGTACAGCAGGTACTTACCTGACTCGGCCCGACGCACCTTGTACGGCGGATTGAGGAAGGCCTCTTCGGCCTCTTCCGGCTCGACGCTGTGCTCTACGGTCAATTTCTCCACTACCCAGTCGAGCCAGATAAAGTCCTCAATGCGCCGTTCCATGCATCTTCTCCATGGCGATGAATGTCAGTAGAGAGGCAACTTGGAGTCCTGCTGACAGTGCTTTAATGATAAAGCAAAGGGGCGGTTTTGTCAAGTCAGGGCTTCGCGAGAGCTCTTCATCCTCACTCACCTCCGACACGATTTGCTCTCGCTATTATCGCACATTCTGCCCCAAAAGTGAAATGCACGTCTCTCCCAGAGAGCTTGATGTTATAGCATAGTCTTTTCCCGCCCTGGGTCAGCTTCTCCTGTTAGCCTGGCGGCAACCACAGCCAAACCGATGCATGGCCAGAAAAAGGCCACGGCGTGGGGGAAACTGAAGAGATAATGGTCGAGGATTCCTCCTATCAGTCCTCCCACCACGGCTGTCTGTAGGCCCAACAGGATGGCCTCCAGGCGCGGATCGTGCTCCATGCCTTTCCAACTGCGCCAGGTATACCTGAAGAAGATGACCATGATGGCCAGAAAGACACCCAACCCCACCAAACCCATCTCCTCGGCGATGAGCAGGTAGAGGCTGGACACGCCCAGGTAGATGTCTATGTCGGGAGCGCCAATGAAGCCCACCCCGATCCAGGGGTAGCGGCTGATGAGGATGAAGGCGTCCTTGTACTCGCCGAGGCGCATCTTGCTGGCCAGGTCCTGAAATTGTACCCCCTCAGTGAAGTGTACGATGTATTCTCGAGTCTGCGGTAGGAGCAGGATGAGCAGGCCCACGACGGCCAGCACGGGGAGCAGGCGGCGGTACCTGGCCAAGCCCAACAGCGCCAGAGCGCAGCCCAGGCCGAACATGGAGCTTCGCGAGAAGGTCAATACCAGGCAAAGGCCCATCACTGCTAAGATGAGCACCACCAGCGTGCGATTTAGGAGCGGCCGCCGGGCGAAAAGCTGGGGAACCGTCAGAGACCCTACCAGGATCAGCAGGCCGCCCAGGATGTTAGGATCAATGGAGGTGCCGATGGCCCGCATCGGTAGCAGTGGGTCATCCTCGATGAAGCGCAGCACCCCCGATCCGGCCGGGTAGTTGAAGATGCGCAGGGCTGAGAGGAGGCGGACGGTGAGCGCCTGGGGCAGGAAATACAGCACCACGCCGATCAAGGCTGCCCCGAAGCCGCCCAGGATGATGATCAGCACTAACTGCTCCAGCTCTTCCCTGGTTCGCACGCAGTTGATTGTCACGAAGAACAGGGCGATGCCCATGACAATCTCGGCGAAGCGGCGCACGGCGTTGGGCGTGGGGCTGGCGTGGGCCAACCCCGCCACGAAGGAGACGAAAGCCAGGAACAGGAAGATGACGATGGGCAGGGCCAGGGGGGAGGTCACGAACTCCTTCTGCTGGCCGGTAACCATCCGCGCCAGCCAGACGGCGAAGAGCACTGCCAGCACCAGGTTCAGAAAAGTGGGCGTGAAGCCGATCTTGACTGGCAGAGCGGCGAAGGGCAGCAGGCAGACGATGCCGATGAGGGCCACGAAGCCAAACTGGGTGCTGCGCAGCATCAGCAGTCCCCCGACGAGGGCCACCACCAGGGCCGCAGTGATCAGCGGGCCGGGATAGGCGATGAGCCATCCCCCGATGGCGCCCGTCACCAGGCAAAGGACGAGCACTGCCAGGGCGACTACCCAGCGCTTTTCGGATACGAAAATGGATTGTAGACGATTATAGGCTTGGTTTTGCATTGAGACCTCCGGGCGTAAAACGTGAAACGTGAAGACGTGATTCGTGGCCAGTCCCTTACGTTTCATGCATCACGTTTTACGGCTATGTTGAGCGGGAGCAGGATTCGGGTGTCTTGTACTTCCCCATCATCCCCCAAGATGGGCAAGCGCTGCTTCGTTGCCAGCTCGTACATTCCGACCTCCAGTCGGTATGAACCCACTGGAGCGTCCTCGTTGATGGCCAGGATGTATTCGTCTTCGATTACCTCGCCGGTGTCCCAGAAGGAGGTTGGGTAATCGCCCTCCAGGGGCTGGCTGTCCATCTGCCCCCAGATGTTGCTCTCCTCGTCAATCAGATGGGTGAAGACGGTGTAGTCGGCGCCCATCTCGCCCTCAGCTCGCCAGTAGAGAGTTAGGCGGATCTCTTCGCCTGGCCGAAGCTCGGCTTTGTCCACCTTGTATCCGAGCAGGGCGACTTTGTTGCCCAGGTTGAAATCCAGTTGGTTGTCAATTGCATACTCCCGACGTCTTCGGGGGAGCATTTTCACCTGCCCGATGACGACGCTTTGGGGTTTCAATTCCAGGCCAGTGGTGGGGTCGTAGAGACCCACGTCTACCCGGATCAGGCTGGGCGCCAGAGCGTCCTCGTTGATGGGCAGCCGATAGGCGTCGGCGATGATTTCCCCCGGCGTCCACAGGCTGGTGGGATATGATCCCCAGCCGTGGTAGGTATCCTCGTGGCCCACCAACTCGCCCCTCCGCCCTAGAAGGTGGATGAAAAGGTAGTAGTCCTTAGCGAGGGCTTCCGCCTTCATCTCGACCAGCCCTTGCCAATAGAGGGTGATGCCCAGGTCTTCACCAGGACTGACCTCTTTCCTGTCGAGTTGGCAACTCAGGAGCCGGATCTTCCCTCCTAAATCGTGGACGACACCCGGCGGGGTCTCATCGGGCGAGATGACGGGGGGCCTGGCATACGCTGGGGCGATGTAGAGAAAGGGGCAGACGGCAGCGAAAACGAACGTCGCCAGGCTGATCACGATCACGATGGCTTTGGCGTATCTTCCCGGCACAAGTTGGCTCAGGCCCAGTATCAGCAAGATGGATATGGCTGAGATGGCGGGGAAAAGCAGCCGCCCCTGGGTGCCTGGCGTTGTCCACGTCCAGCGAATCAGGCCCAGGAAGACGATGGCCAGCCAGAGGATTAAGACACCTAGCGATGTTGAGAAACCAGGTTTTTCCCGTTCCGCAATGCTTCCTGGGACGTCAGATGTGCCCGCTAATGCGCGTGTGTTGGGTACAAAGGCTTCTAAAAACCTGGTTTCTGACAACCAGCATCGTCTCACAAACCAAACCGCCAGGCCCGCCAGGGCGAGTAAGCTCGCGGCGTCCAGGATGGCGTAGGCTGCGGGCGCCACCAGGATGCTGAACCAGCCGAACAGGGCCCAGAAAGACATCCGCAGTCCCCGGAACTCGCCCCACAGTTCCGACAGATTCGATGGTGGGCTGCCTCGGCCAACCACTTCCAGCATCGTGTTCAAGCCCGTCGGGTCCCCGTAGAGAGTCCAATTCCTGACATACCACCAGCCGGCTATCACCACAACCACGGCGAGAGCGATCATACCCCCGACCAACGGCCTCGCTGATCGGCGGCGGTAGGCTTCCACGATCAGGATGATGGCCGTCAAGATCAAGAGACCCAGGCCGCTTAGCTTGGACAGACAGGCCAGCCCCAGGACGAAGCCCAACAATATCCAATACCCAATATCCAATATCCAGTTTCCAATATCTAATGACCAATCGTGAAACGTGAAACGTGAAACGTGATGCGTGATGCGTGATATTAGGAGCAAAGCCAGTGAGGCGAGAAAGGTTACCAGGTTGTCGTTGTTGACGGAGCCGCTGATGAACAGGAATTGCGGGATGAAGGCATTGATGGCCGCCGCGCCGACGGCCAGGTGTTCATGGTCAGGGAAAATCTCCAGCGCGAGCCTATAGGTTACGAACACTGTGCCTGCACCCAAGAACACCGATAGCAGGCGGACCAGGTGCACTGCTAAAGTGGTGCCCCGAAAAGGGAAGCTCTCTCTCTGAGTGTGCACGATCACGTTCTTGTTGCCTGGATCCAGCGGTGTGCCGATGTTGGCCTGGGGGTTGCGCCAGAGCAAGTCCTCGGCATCGCTGGTATCGCCCCAAAAGGTGGCCAGCGCTCCCATCAGGTAATACAGCGGCGGCTGGCTGCCTTCTTGCTCCCACAGGCATGGGGCTTCAGGGTTCTGCACTGGCAAGCCTTTGCCATCAGCGAGGTGCTTGATGACGAAGTAGTGATAGATTTCATCAGGCGACTCGAAGATGGGCGTGACCAGGCTGTAGGTGATGCCCAGGACGATAAACGCGGCCAGGATGAGGGCGATGGCTGGGTGCTGGATATTGGGTATTGGAGATTGGAGATTCGTGTTCATTCGACTCGCACTTTGCTCAACAGCACGCGGTTGCCCATCGGCCGGCCGTCTTGATCGAGGAGGTCCAGGCGGTCGCCGGTCTCAGGCAGGTAGAACCCCACCTCAATCTCATAGACATCGGGAGGGGCGTCAGGTGGGGTGACTAGCTCGTATTCATCCATGATGGTTTGCCCCTTGCTCCAACTGGATGTGCGTGCAGCGCCTCCTTGCGGTTGGCGATCCGCCCCCGCCCAGATCTGATCCCCTTCTCTCAGGAGATGGACGAAGACAGTGTAATCGTCCTCCATTTCAGCCAGGCCCTGCCAGTACAGGGTGAGGTGGATCGTTTCCCCCGGCTCGGCCTTTCTGCGGTCCATCTCATAACCTGTCAGAGCGATCTTGTTCCCAAAGTCGAAGTGCACTGGATTGGGCGGGCCGGTTTGAGACCTGGGCGCGATCTCGATCTCTTCGAAGCGCACGTTGTCGCCCGCTGGTTCGCCCTCGGCCTCGTACACCAGTAATCGGTCACCCGTTGCAGAATCGAAGAGCCCCACCTCCAGTTGGGCCGAGCTGGGGGCGTAGGTCGTCTCTGGCAGCGTCAGGGTATAAGTGTCAGCGATGGCATCGCCAGCCTGCCACAGGGTGGTGGGAAAGCTGCCCAACCCTGGGAAGGTGTTCCTCTGGGCCAGGATGAGATCGTTTTCATCCAGCAGGTGAACGAAGACGGTGTAGTCCTCGTTCATCCTGGCCAGGCATTGCCAATAGAGGGTGACGGCGAGAGAATCACCTGGTTGCAGGTTGCAGGTTGCAGGTTGCAGGTTGTAGCCCAGGAGTTTCATCACTCCGCCGAAGTTCACATCGAGGCGATTGGGAATGGTCTCGATTTCTTCCGACGAGAGGAGGGAGGGCCTGGCGTAGGCTGGGGCGATATAGGCCAGGGGACAGATGATGGCGAACACCAACATCGCCCCTGCCAGCAGAGCCGTGGCCTGGCCTCGCAATCGGTTGGGGATGAATTGCAGCAATCCCAGCAAAAGCAGGATGGTGATGGACGCAATAGCTGGGAAGAGGTGCCGACCGGAGGGGGCGAAGACCCACTGCAGCCATTGCAGCAGGGCCGCGAAGACCAGCAGGCTCCACAGCAGAAGCAAGGCTAAGCCTAGCCACGTGCCATTGCGAGGAGTGGAGCGACGAAGCAATCCCCTGCTAAGTTGGGGATTGCTTCGCTTCGCTCGCAATGACACGTCCGTGAGCTTGGCTC
>CAZVCJ010000193.1:0-7445 GCA_964625745.1 uncultured Anaerolineae bacterium
CGCTGCGAGGACGTCATCCTGCTCATGGGCTTCTGGACTTGGGATGGTTACGAGTGGACGCGCTTGGGTGGTCACTACGTCACCTCAGCGGGGGTGAATTGGCCCGATGGCCTCATCGCTTTCAGCGATCCTGCCCGAAACGGCGCTGAGGAGGGTGGGCCGGGGAGAGTAGAGGATGGTATCCTCATATCCCATGACCACTTTTACGAGGACCCTTACAACCGTACCGTGCACAACGATGCAGGCAACATCTCTCACGACATTTACCACGTTGTGCAGACCAATAGCCCGGGTGGGTACTGGGGGCCGGCTGATTACGCTGCGGTCGGGGACGTTGAATCCTTCTTTGGCCTGAACTTCCCCCGAGACTTCCCTGAGCGATACAGACCAACGCAGGACTTGAGCCGGTATGCTCAATCGTCAATCCAGACCGAGGTCGAATGGGCCATCGCCATCTCACCTGACGAGATTCCTACTCCTACCCATACGCCGACACCCACCAGGACGCCAACACCGACCCGCACGGCGACCGCCTCACCAACCCGCACGGCGACCGCCACGCCAACCATAACCCGCTATCCCACCATCACCCCGACCGCCACGCCAACCATAACCCCCTGGCCCAGCCGCACACCGACCGCCACGCCAACCGTCACTCCTACACCCACCACGACCCCCTGCCGGTGTTGGGTGCACTTCCCGGAGCTGGAGGAAGGCGACAAACCTTATGCTCAGGAAGAGATCACCATCTATCCCTACCCCGTTCAGGCGGGTAGGCCCACCAAGATATGCGTGACGGTCGTGAACGACGCTCCCGTGCCCAAGACTGTTACGGTGGAGTTCGAGATCGCTGGCTTTGGTATTGGCCTGGGCTTCAACCAAATCCCTGCGGGCAGCAACCCACAGACGGTCACCGTTCCGGCCAATGGCTCAGCGACGGCCTGCATCGTCTGGATGCCGACGCTCAACGATGTAGGTCACCGCTGCATCCAGGTCACCATCAGTGGGCAATGCTGCCACGATCTCAAGAGCCAGAAGAACCTGGACGTTCGAGAGCCGCTGGTGCCGGGCCAGACAGATACCCTGACCATCCCCGTGCGTAACCCCTTCTCGGAGGTGGTGGACATCAGGATTGACGTCTTCAACCACTGCAACGGCTGGGACGTGTACGCCGATCCCGCTTACCTGCAAGGCATGGGCTGGGATGAGATTCGTGACGTGGTGCTCCACGTCACGCCTCCTCAAGGCGCAACCCTGGGCTCCGGGTGCTGCATGGACATCGAGGCCTGGGCCCTCCGCGGGACGTACCCGCCGTATGAAGAGGTACTTATCGGTGGCGTCCGCAAGTGCGACGAGGGCAATTTCATCTCTGAGCACGAGCCGCACTGGGCGGAGCGGGAGATCGAGGTTAGACCCTACCCCCTCGAGGTGGGCCAGCGCACTGAGGTCTGCGCCACCCTCGACAACTGGGGCGACTGGTCGGAGACGGTCACTCTCGAGTTCCTCATGGCCCAGTTCAGCATCGGCGCACCCTTCGCGCCGATCTCACACCCCGACAACCCACAGACCGTGACCATCCCTCCCCACAGCACGAAGGAGGTGTGCATCAGCTTCGTGCCGACCCACGCCGGCCACTATTGCTTCCAGATCGTTATCACCAAGCCGGGTTATGAACCCGTGGTCAGCATGCTGAACCTGGACGTGATTGAGCCCCTGTGGCCGGGCGATACCGACACCGTCCAATTCCCCGTCTGCAACCCCCTCAATCACACAGCCACGGTCGAGCTTGAGATTCAAAGCGAATGTGACGGCTGGAACGTCCAGGTGACTCCGTCGCCGATTGTCCTGGCCTCGGGGGAGTGCACTACCGCGTCGCTGAGTGTCACGCCCCGGCAGGGTGTGACCCTGGGCACCGAGTGTACGGTAGATGTCATAGGCTGGGCCGATGATCAGTTTATCGGGGGCACCCGCAAGATAGATCGCCCGCCGATCGAGCATCCGAACCATCGTCCACCTTACGATGAAGAAGAAATCGAGATCTACCCCTTCCCGCCGGAGGTGGGCGTGCTCACAGAGATCTGTGCCAAGCTGAACAACAAATCCGCCCAGTCCCAGGACGTGGAGGTGGGATTCTACGTGGCTGACTTCAATATGGGCGCCCCCTTCCAGCTCATTGATGTCCCAGACAACCCGCGGACGGTGACCATCCCGCCTGAAAGCACCGCCAAGGCCTGTATCGAATATATCCCTTTGACGCCAGGGCACAAGTGCTTCGAGATCCGGATCTCTCAGGAAGGTTACGAGACCATCATCAGCCGGAAGAACATGGACGTGGGTGAGCACCTGCGCCCCGGCCAGCAGGACCAGTTGGAAATCACGGTGGGCAACCCCACTGGTGCGACCGCCGACATCCAGATCGCGGTGTATACCGGGTGCCCAGGCTGGGAGGCCTGGACTGACCCCCAGATCTTGCACGATGTGCCCTCTGGCGGCACGCGCACCGTGACGCTCTATGTGGTCCCGCCCTCTGAGGGAGAGACTCTTCTGGGCAGCGGGTGCTACATTGACGTGGAGAGCTACATCAACGGAGAGCTCATCAGCGGCATCCGCAAGGTGGACCTGCCGCCGGTGCATCCCCCTCCGGACGAACCATCCTACGCCGAGAGGGAGATCACCATCAAGCCCAATCCGCCCGTAGCGGGGCAAACCGCCGAGATCTGCGTGGAGTTGCATAACTACGCTAATAGCAGTCAGACGGCTGATGTGACCCTGTACTATGCGGACTTCGGGGCAGGCACTCCATTCCAGGAGGTGGGGCGCCTTGAAAACGTGGTGTTCCCGGCCAATACCACCATTACACGCTGCCTTACCTGGCAGGTTCCGCCTGACACCGGCCACGTCTGCCTGCAGGTCAAAATCGAGCAGGACGGCTACGAGAACATCGTCAGCCAGATGAACGTTGACACCGTGGGTCTGCCGGGCACGCTCTCACTGCCCATGGATCTTGAGTTTGACGTAGGCAACCCCTACACCCAGACCGTGACGGTGCAACTGAACACCACAGATACTGGCCTTCCCGGCGGAGTGTCTTCGGAGGTGGTGGAGGGCAATGAGGTCACGCTGGGGCCAGGCGAGACTGTATCGAGAACCCTCCGCATCCAATCGGCCAGCCGGGCCCGCACGCTGATGAAGGTCAACGAGGAAGTCCTGCCGGGTGATGCTCATCTGGTGGCCGTGGAAGCCTTCATTGACGACGAGCTGATTGGCGGCGTGCAGTTCGAGTTCGAGGTGCACCAGGTCTACCTGCCCATCATCCTGAAAAGCTATGGCTCGTAGAAGACCGATACGATAGCAGTGCGGGCTCCCACGTCCCGCATCGAGAGTCAGGGAAAGCCACCAAACTCTATACAGAGCTGAGTGGCTTTCTCTTTGCGAACACCGGGCTGTGAGATTTAACGGACAGGACAGGTGCGACGCACTTTTCCAAAGTACGTCGCACCTTCAACGACGTTGACTGGAAAGCAGACGCGCAAGGTGAAAGTACGAACCAGGAACAAGGCAACTCGGGGGGTAATAGCTGCGGCGTTTTTGCTTGTAGTGGTGGGATTTTCTCTGACGGGTATGCCACCGCTGACTCAGGCTGGCGATCCGCCGCCACCAAGCGCGGTTCTCATCGAGGAGGCATATCAAAAAGGGAGAATCAGCTACGAGACCTCGCTTCTCTACAAAGTGTACTCCATCTTCGATCCCCAAAGGCTACCCGCCGAATACCGCAGCAGCACACCGGGCAAATGCGCCACCCCCATCTTGAGGGAGGTCATCAAAAGCTGGGGCGCGCTGAGTTCTCAGGTCAAGAGAGAGCTGGCTGCTTATCCCGCGCTCCTTTCCAGGCCCTCTCTCAGCGGCCCTGAGCTTACTTATGACACGCCCCATTTTCAGATCCACTACACCGATTCCGGCAAGGATGCGGCTGATCCTGCCTATATCGAAATGATGGGGGCGGAGCTGGAAAACGTATGGATGGCGGAACTGGAGGCCATGGGCTGGTTGCAGCCGCCCTCGGACCAGACGGTGGATGGGAAGCCAGACTACGATGTCTACGTCCAGGATTTGCCATTGTGGTATGGCTACATCATGGGCGATGG
Organism: uncultured Anaerolineae bacterium; assembly: GCA_964625745.1. Taxonomy (GTDB): domain Bacteria; phylum Chloroflexota; class Anaerolineae; order VGOG01; family VGOG01; genus CAZVCJ01. The sequence goes on from CAZVCJ010000193.1 coordinate 4,146, forward strand.
GAAAGCTGACCAGGGCGTTCAACCTGGGGACAACGAGAACTCACCAGGGGTTATAGAACTCAATGCCTGGCACTCCTACATGGGCCTGGAGAACGATTATTATGGCTTCTCCTGCACTCCCCTCGATTGTATCCGGGTGACTGTGGCTCACGAATTCAACCACACCATCCAGTACGGCTACGACGCCTGGGAGGAGAGTTGGCTGATGGAGGCGACAGCGGTTTGGATGGAAGACGAGGTCTACGACTACGTGAACGACAATCTGGCCTATCTACTCCTCTACTTCTACGATCCTGACCATTGCCTGTCTAACACTCGTCCATATCATCTCTATCGTGAGTACGGTAGTTGGATCTTCATGCGCTTCATCTCTGAGCACCACGGGGGGCAGAGCACGGTCAGGAGTGTTTGGGAGCATAGCGTCAATCACGACAGTCGTTATGGTTATTTTGCTTTCGATGCTCTCGGCGATGCCCTCAGCGAGATAGGCGTCAGCTTGCCCACCGTATTCACCGCATTCAGCGCTGCCAACTACGTGATGTCCGTCTGTCCAACGAATGACCCCTACTGCTATGAGGAGGCAGTGCTCTATCCCAATGTGTACGTTGAGGGAAGCATTGATTTTGATGGTGGGGTCGTCCACTACCAGCCCCCGGATGGAGTGAAACAGTATGGCACCGACTACATCGAGATTGACTCCACTGTAAGCGAAGCGACGGTCTCTGTAGTCGGGATGGCAACCACGACCGCTTACGCCGCCCAGTTGGTGGCCCTACGAGGTGGCGCTGCGACTGTGATTCCCATACCCATGAGCGGTTCGCCTTCGTCCGGGTCCGCTCTGGTTGACACTTCTAGTTACGATAGCCTGGCCTTGATAGTCATGAACGTGACCCCGACTGCGGGGGAATGCAGTGATTCCAATTACTTCGTGATCCTCGACGTGGGCACGGCCCCCGGCCTGGATTGCAGTGCGGCCGTTTCCACGAGTTGCGGGGGCTCGTATCAAGGGAATACAACAGGAGCGCCCTCCAACGTCACCTACTACAATTGCGCCCGCCCCTGGGAGGAAAGCGGTCCGGAAGAAGTCTACATCCTAACCACCGAAACCACTGGCGACATAGTTGCCACCCTTGACGACATATCGGCAAACTTTGACGTGTTCATCCTGTCCTCCTGCGACGCCATGAGCTGCCTCGCTTATGGCAACAACGCCGCCAAGCTTAGAAGCGCACCCCCAGGTACTTATTACATCGTGGTGGATGGCTACAAGGGAGCCTCGGGCAGCTACACCTTGAGCGTGAGGTGCGGCAAGGGTTTAGACTGCAACGTGGCCGTTTCCGCAAGCTGTGGGGGCTCGTATCAAGGGGATACAACAGGAGCGCCCTCCAACGTCACCTACTACAATTGCTCCACCTGGGATGAAAGCGGCCCCGAAGAGGTCTACATCCTGACGACCGAGGCCGCCGGAGAGATTACTGCCACCCTCAGCGGCATGGACACAGGAGTGGACCTGGATGTGTTCATGTTATCCTCCTGCGACGAGAACACCACGCTTACCTACAACGATCGCTCTGCCAGCTACAGCCATGCTTCCCCAGGCACCTACTACATCGTGGTGGATGGCTACCAGCGGGATTCGGGCAGCTATGCCCTGGACATAAGTTGTTCCACCTGCCCCGGTGCGGGGGCCGCCTATATAACTGCCGAGGACAACGAGAACAATGACCACGGGGGCTGCCGGGATGGCGATATGTACCCCGACTCCGACTGCGTGTTCAAGACCGATCCTTTGCACCCCATCGAATTCAATATTCCGTTATCACCATTACCCCCCTTCGAGACGGCTCAACTCAGCCTTCGGGCCTGGGACGTGGACGAGGGAGGCGAGCCAGTGGAGTGTGTTGAGCGGGACGAGGTTTACTTCAACGGGGAATTCGTTGGCTACCTGATCGGAGCCGACAAAACCTGGAGCACCTCTGTCTTCGCCATTGCCCCTTCGCTGATACAACAGGGCAACAACCTGGTCCAGGTGTACATTGATGTTGACAGTTGCGATTCGTGTGCCAGCGTTGATTGGGGGCAGTTGGCCCTCGACGGAGGCGGCGGAGCGGCGTCCATCGAGTCGGTCGTCCCAGACAGGGCTTGCTATCTGCTGGATTCGACAGCGAAGGTGACGACGACCTTACGCACCGCGCTGGCCAGCCAGGAGGTCAGGGTTGAGGCCAATGTCCTCAATGCCGCCAACAGTTACCTGGTTGGCGCCTCGGAAACGGCGACCATCTACGGCCCCGATCAGGACAATGAGCTTCTCCTGTCACTAGACCTCCCTGTGGGCGCCACGGCTGGCGACCATACTTTGCAGATCATCGTCTTCGATACATGCAGCGAGACCCAGAACGATTACCACCGGAGCACCATCCGCATTGATCCTGTGTGCGAAACGGCGACCCCCACCCCCACCGGCACCCTTACGCCCACCTCGACGCCGACCAGCACTCCGACCTGTACTCCCACCGGCACTATCACCCCCAACACACCCACGCCCACGCCGACCAGCACCCCCGCCCCGGCCCGGGTTTACCTGCCTGTAATCTTGAAATGGTGGTATAATCAGTAGTGAGGGCCAATGACTCAAATTGAGAGATGGTCGAGGGATCCGATGTCGTCGCTACGCTTACAAGAGATGCCTATCCTATCTTCCTTGTCGCAACGCGATTGGGAGAAGGTTAAGCACCTGTTCATCGAAAAGCACTTTGGGAAAGATGATTACATCTTCTTCGAGGGGGATCCCTCCTCCTGGCTCGGGGTTGTCCTGGAGGGGCGGGTGAAGATGATCAAGCACGCGGAGAATGGCAAGGACGTGGTCCTGGACTTGATCGCGCCTGGGGAGATGCTCGGCGAGATAGCCGCTTTCAATGGGGAACCTTACCTGGCCACCGCCCAAGCCATGGAGCCAACGGTGGTGGCCAGTATTCACCAGGACGACTATGTCCGTCTCCTGAAGCAGTATCCTGCCCTGGCGCTGAGGGCGATCGAGGAACTGGGGCGTCGGCTGCGGGAGGCTCAGGAGACGATCAAAAGCATGGCCGTCGAGCGGGTCGAAAGGCGCATCGCCCGCATCCTTCTGAAACTGGCAGCGACCACAGGTTCATCGAACGAGGATGGCATCGTTATCGAGCTGCCCCTCACTCGCCAGGACATCGCCGAGATGGCTGGCACTACCGTGGAAACGGCCATACGCACCCTGAGCAAGTTCAGGAAGAAGGGCCTGATTCAGACCAAACAAGGCCGGGTGATCAT
>CAZVCJ010000194.1:0-7426 GCA_964625745.1 uncultured Anaerolineae bacterium
CTAAAGATGTACCAGGTCTTGAAAAAGTACGAGATGCCGATAGAACCGCGCTCCATCTGGATCTCTTCCAACTTTTTCATGATCTTGCGCCGCTCCTCCACGTCGAGGATGCCATTGGCCTCCATCAGCAGACCATGGAACTCTTCGTCGCACCAGCGGGTCTCGTTCCAAGGCACGGGCTCCCCGTTGGCGTCGCAGATGTAGGCCAGGTTGAGCACCATGGTACCCAACGGGCGGTGCGTCCAGGGGGTAATGCCCAGGTCTACCTCTGTCCACAGGTCCCAGTATTGGCTACTGGGCATGGTGTTCAGGGTGATGTTGAAGCCGCCGGCCACGGCGTCCTGTTTCAGCGTCTCGCCGTAGGCGACCACATCGGGCCAGCCGGTGGCGACCGCCAGCTCGACATCCAACCCATCCGGGTAGCCAGCCTCCGCCAGCAACGCCTTGGCCCGCTCCGGGTCGTACTTGGGGGTGGGCACTTCGGCGTACTCAGGATGGACCCCCGGCGCTACGTGGTGATCCTGGCCGATTATACCTTCGCCGAAGAAGGCCAGGTCGAGGATCTTTTGGCGGTTCTGGCACAGCTTGAGCGCCAGGCGCACGCGATTGTCTGTCCATGGCTCCTTGTCCACCCTCATACGCAAGACTCGTCCGCGAGCGGTGCCGACGGCATCTACCTTGACACCCTCAAAGTCCTTCAGCGCTTCCCAGGTAGCGGGTGTTATGTCATAGATGTTATCAATTTGCCCGGCTTTGATGGCCGTGACGGCCGCGGTCTGATCCTCGCCCTGGTCAATGTAGATGATCTCGTCCAGGTAGGGTAGGGGCTTGCCGTCCTCGCTCATCTGCCAGTAGTCGGGCCGGGCCTTGAGCACGGCGCGCTCGCCCACCGAGTACTCTTCCAGGGTGAAGGGGCCGGTGCCTATGGGTTGGGCTACGATGTCGCCCTCAAAACTGTGGTGCAAAATCTGGCTTGGGTAGTGGAAAAGGTGCTCCGGCACAGCAATCTCGCCTGTATCCAGGTGTAGCCGTACGTGGTAATCGTCCACCTTTTCGATGCCGGTGGGCTTCAGGTAGGCCATCAGGCCCAGGATCGAGGAGCCGACCTCGGGATTCAGCCACTCATTCATGGTAAAGATGACATCCTCGGCCGTAAAGTCATCCCCGTTGTTCCAAGTGACGTTCTTACGCAGGTACAGATCCCAGGTCTTCACGTCGTCGCTGGCCTCCCACTTTTCCAGCAAGTAGGGGTGGGTGACGTTGAATCTGTCAGTTAGCGTGAGATACTCACAGATGTGGCGGGTAACGTTGGAGTCGTAGACCCAAGAGTAGCGGGCCGGGTGGTCAATGCGGATGACTTGCATCGAGCCACGGAGGGTGCCGCCGCGCTTGGGACCGGCCGGTTTGGGCGTGGCCGTGGGGGCTGCCGCCTCTGTCGGCCTGGGAGTCGCTGTAGGCTCAGGCGCCTGAGCACAGGAAGCCAAAAAGGCGCTGGCACTGGCCAGGGACATACCCAGCAGGGTCACATTCCGCAAGAACTCACGGCGGGTGATGCGGCCCTGTCGGTAAAGGTCCTCTAGCTCCGGGATGTACGCATGCACATCGTCTCTCTTTTTCTTCTTGATAATCTCCACTATCTGTTCCTCCTTTTTTGTTTTGTCTAAGTGTTTCCGTCGGGATCAGGAAAGTCGCCGAGATTGTCGGCCAACGCTAATCCTTCACCCTGACACCGATAAACTGAGCAAAGCTTCGTGAGGCACCTCCTTTCCACTTCTACTTAGTCTATTTATTGCCATCTGGCATCCGAGACATATTATTATATCATCATTCCGGGGTTTGGGCAAACCGCCCCCCTACTAGTACTACTTAATGAGACTTCGAGCCACAGTCACCTCTCACTGCTGCTAAGGGGCACCCTTGCCCTGCCTTCGACGGCGTTCTGTGGCGTTCTGGCGATGAGACGGGGCGAGGATGCCTCTTGATAGCAAGTTATGTCAAAATCTCGTTGTAGTACTAGGCGCTCGTGGAAAAATCGCCTGCCTGAGCGCCCTCGATGGCCCGCAGCAGATCCTGGGGTGCCAGGGCCAGGCCGGCGTCGGGACGGCCGGAGCTGATGAGCGCTTGCTCCAGCGCCAGAACCCCCTGGTCTACAAAGGCGATAATGTCTTTCCGACGAAAGCCTACCACGGACACGGCTCCGACCTGGAAGCCGGTCACCCGTTGCACATCTCGCTCCGACGCCATAGCGACATCCTTCTCACCCAAAGCCTCGGCCACTTTTTTCAGGCTCAACTGCCTGTCGCCAGGGACCACCACCAGGGCGAAATCCCTCTTCGACCTCTGCACGATCATGGCCTTCACCACCCAGGCCACCGGCACACCCAGGTCTTCAGCCACCCCTTCGGCCGTATATCGCTTGCGGACGTGCTTGTGATAGGTGTACGGGATACCCTTCGCCTCCAAGGCCCGCATGACTATCGTCTTGCCCATCAGCAGCCTCCTACATTGAAAGTTGGATGTTGGATTGTCAGACCTTCCAATCTCTAACCTCCAACCTCTAATCTCCAGCTTCGCAGAGAGCAGGGTAGAGGCACACCCCTACCCTGCTCAACCAGCCTCCGATCTCTAATTTCCAGGCTATGCCAGGGCTACTTTTTCCTCTTCCCTGTGTCGCTCGTCGGCCTGGGCGATGATCTCCTTCAGTCTGTTCTCCACGTCGTCGGGGATGGGCTCAGGCTCGTACGTTTCGATCAGATTTATGACCTTCTCGTGCACCCGGTCTCCCAGGGTCTTGGAGCCGGCGGCCTCCCAATCATCCACTTTGGCTCGGTCAATGAGCTCCGGAAGCCAGAACTTCCTGAAGTGCTTGAAGGTATGCTTCTCGCCCAGGAAGTGGCCGCCAGGGCCCACCTTGGCGATGACATCCACGGCCAGGGTCTCCTCATTCACGGGGATGCCGCCCATGATGCGCTTGACCATGCCGATGATCTCATTGGACATGACCAGCATGTCGTAGGAGCCGACCAGGCCGGACTCCAGATACCCAACATCGTGTATCAGACTGGCCCCTGACAGGGCTGCCGTGGCGATGGATATCGCGCCCTCGATGGCCGCCTGCTGGTCTGGTGACTTGGCGTCGCTGCAGCCCGCGGTGGAGAACATGGGCAGGCCCAGCCATTTGGAGATCTCGGTCAATCCCGCGCTGAGCAAGGATAGCTCCGGCGCGCCATAGGAGTAAGTTGTGGTGAGCATGTCCATGATGGTCATCACCCCTCCCATGATCACGGGCGCTCCTTCTTTCTTCAGTTGAGATATGACGATGCCCGACAGGGTCTCGGCCAGGGCCTGAACCAGAAGGCCCGCCATGGTGGCCGGCGCCGTTCCGCCGGCGCTGGGGCAGGGGGTGATGATGGCCGGGATGTTGTTCTCCGCCGCGAAGAGCACTTTCTCCACCGCTTCCTTAGTGTGCTCCAGAGGGGAACTGGGCTCGGTATAGATCACGAAGAGGGGCGCCTTCTCGAACTCATCCTCGCCATTCACCACTTCGCACGCCATCTCGAATTGATCGGCCAGCCCCTCTCTGTCCACAGCGGTAACGACCAGAGGCTTGGTCACACCCTGGAGCGCGGCCAGGAACTGATGCCGGTCGTAGGTGCCGATAGGCACGTCCGAGGTCAGCCCCAGAGGCATATAGAAGTCAATGTGGGGCAGCGAATCGGCGATCCTGGCCGCGTTGTAGTTGTCCTCGTAGGTGTAGCGCCTCCGCTCATTGTTGTAGGGATCGCGGACGAAGGGGCAGTCGGAACCAGTGCCGAAGTAGATGTGGTTCCTCTCCAGAGCGATCTTCTTCGAGCGATCCCGCCCGGCGACGACGATCCGCGAGGGCGCCTCAGCCACAGCCTCCTCAACCATTGCGGCGGGAATATGCACCAGGGTGTCATCGCTGACGTACGCCCCCTCCTCCAGCAGGAGTTCCAGAGCTTCTTGGTGGTAGACCCTGACTCCTGTCTCCCTCAGCACCTCCAGGGTAGCAAAGAAGATCTCCTTGATCTGGCCATCGGAGAGGATGCGAAACTGAGGTGTGGTATGTACTTGATAGTTTACCCTCATGGTTTTTTCTCCTTCCCAAAAACCAGGTTTTTCAGGATACTTTGTACCCAAATCATCTGCCAGTTGCGGGCATTTTCATCACCCCAACAGACACTCTCAAGTTGAAAAATCTGGTTTCTCTCACTCCAACCTATGCCAGACCTATGAGACTCTTGGCCAAATCAACAGCCGCCGGGGCGCTGGAGGCAGTGCCGTCGGCCCCGATCTGCTCGGCGAAGTCGCCGGTCACCGGGGCCCCGCCGACCATAACCTTGACCTGGTCCCTCAGGCCGGCCTCCTTAAGGGCGTCAATGGTGCGGCCCATGTTGCGCATGGTGGTGGTCAACAGAGCCGACATGCCCACGATGTCCGGTTTCTCCTTCTTCGCTGCTTCCACGAAGGCATCGGGGGACACATCGGTGCCCAGGTCAATGATCTGAAAGCCGGCGCCCTCCATCATCATGGCCACCAGGTTCTTGCCGATGTCGTGAAGGTCGCCCTCTACCGTGCCCATGATGGCTTTCCCCACAGCGATGGACTCGCCCTCGGCCAACAGCGGCTCCAGGACGGCCACGGACGCCTTCATGGTACGGGCTGAGAGCAACACCTCAGGCACGAACATCCGCCCAGCTTTGAACTCCACGCCCACGTGGTCCATGCCGGGCATAAGCCCTCCCTGCAGGATGTCCTTGGCCCCCAGGCCCTCGTCCAGAGCCTGCTTCGTCAGAGCGGCGATCCCATCATCGTCGCCCTCGATTACTGCCTTAGAAATCTTCTCTAGTACGTCGCTCATTGTTGCCTCCTTAGCTTGTTGTCTACTATGCTTTCGTACTTTTTGGGAAGCCACTATCCGGCGGCTTTCAGTCGCCGGCGATAGGCTTTGATCCACCGCGCGCCCCATTCGTCGCGCCCCATGGCGAGATCCGCCGCCAGGATAGCCGTGGCTACTTCTTCGTGCAGCGGGTTGACGATGGGACAGGTCAGGCCGGCGTGGATGGCCATAACGATGAAGGCGGCGTTGATGGCGCTGCGGTCGGGCATGCCAAAGGAGATGTTACTCGCTCCCATGGTGATGTTGACCCCGAACTCGGCGACGATCAACTCGATGGCGTCCAGGGCGATCTTTCCCGCCTTGTGATCCGCCCCCAGCGTGAGCGCCAGCGGGTCAATGGCGATGTCTTCCGGGGAGATGCCCAGCTTGCCCGCCCGCTCAATGATCTTGCCCGCCACCGTGAGCCGCCGCTCCGCCGTAGTCGGGATACCCTCGTCGTCCATGCACAGTCCGATCACCGCCGCGCCGTACTCCTTGACCAGCGGCAGCACGCTCACCAATCGCGCCTCCTCGCCATTGACCGAATTGATCAGGGCCTTGCCGTCGTAGACCTTCAACCCCGCTTCCAGGGCCTCCGCATCGGCGGTGTCAATGCACAGCGGCACATCGGTGACCTCGCGCACGGACTGGATGGCCTGGACGAGCAGGGCCGGCTCGTCAGCGCCCGGCACGCCCACGTTCACGTCCAGGATCTTAGCCCCCGCCTCGACCTGGGCCACCGCGTCGTGGCGCACGATGTCGAAGTTGCCCTCTTGCAACGCCGCCGCCAACTTCTTGCGCCCGGTGGGGTTGATCCGCTCCCCAATGATCACACAAGGTCGGTCACGGCTGATGAGGACTTCTTTTGTTTGAGATGTGACAATAGTTGTGAGATTCTCTGCCATCTTTCCCCCTTGGTGTTTGATGCCCACTATGTTGCTACCACTTCTCGGCCACAGTTTGGCCACGAATTGGTGGCAAACCACCTAAGATTAACGGTCGGCATCAGCGGCGGCGAAGCGAGCGCAGCGAGCGAAGCCGTCCGCTGGATGCCGTTGTTGGGCGGCTCTTTACCTATACGTTCGGCGGCATTTGATATGCAATTCGTCAATAGGAGTATGTGTGCTCATAATGAATGATTGCTACCGTTGTGTTGAAACAGCATCTTTTTTTCTGAGACCTCAACCGCACCCAATACCATGAGGGTGGCCTTCTGAGCATCTGTTAGCCCTGACACACCTATAATGTTCATGCGCTCATAAGGTCTGTCGGGCGTCAATGTTTTGAGACACTCGCCCGTCTGCATGTTCCACACCTTGATCGTTTCATCATTGCTGCCACTAGCAAGTATGTAATTATCGGGGCTAAAAGCAACTGATCCTACCCAGTCGGTATGCCCATGTAATATTTTAAGGCATCGACCTGTATTAACATCCCATAAGCGCACGGACTGATCTTCGCTACCACTAGCCACTACCTGACCGCTTGAGGCAAAGGCAACTGATCTCACACGACTGGTATGCCCTTGCAAAGTCTTGATACACCGACAAGTCTGGACTTCCCACAATCGCACTGCCTGATCGTCGCTGCCACTAGCAAGTACTTGACCATCGGGGCTGAAAGCAACAGACCTCACCCAATCGGTATGCCCTTGCAACGTATTGACACACTGACCTGTGCCGACATCCCACAATCTTATCGAGTGATCAACACTGCCACTAGCCAGCATGTGATCATCAGGGCTGAACGCTACCGATCTTACCCAATTAGTATGCCCTCGGAATGTCCTGAGACACTCACCTGTTTGTATGTCCCATAGTCTTATCGTATGATCTTCACTGCCACTGGCAAGCGTCTTACCGTCGCTGCTTAGAGCAATTGACCATACACGACCGGTATGTCCTTGTAGAGTCTTGACACACTGACCAGTCCGAATGTCCCACAACCACACTGTCTGATCTTCACTGCCACTGGCTAGAGTGCGACCATCAGAACTGAAAACAACTGACCATGCCATGTGAGAGTACCCCTTTAGTGTTCGGATACATTGACCTGTGCTCACATCCCACAATCGTACTATGCGATCCTCGCTTCCACCAGCAAGGATACGTCCATCAGAACTAAATGCAATTGACCATACCCAGTTGATATATCCCTTCAATGTCTTGAGGCATTCGCCGGCATTTACATCCCATAGCCGCACACTACCTTGATCATCCCCGCTGGCTAGAATATGTTCACTAGGGGAAAACACTACAGATCGTAGTCGCCCTATGTGCCCTTGTAATGACTTGAGAAATCGACCTGTTTTGATATCCCAAAGCCGTACCTCACCATCATCACTACAACTTGCGATCATCATGCCATCAAGGCTTAGAGCAACTGACCATACACGACCAGTATGTCCTTGCAGAGTCTTGATACACCGACAAGTCTGGACTTCCCACAATCGCACTGTCCGGTCTTCGCTACCACTAGCAAGTACTTGACCATCGGGGCTGAAAGCAACAGACCTCACCCAATCGG
>CAZVCJ010000195.1:0-7389 GCA_964625745.1 uncultured Anaerolineae bacterium
CCAGGTGTATGTCGCACTGCATATTGAAGGCTCCAAAGACGTGCTCCAGGATCTTATCAAGGCCACTATAGAGCATGGTGGTGGGTGTGCCGCCGCCAATGTAAAGAGAGGTCACAGGTCTATTGCCAATTAGCGCGGAATAGACGTCAATCTCTTTCTTGATAGCTTTTGTGTACCTTTCTGCCACCTCAGGCTGATAGATCTCCTTGTTGTAAGGGCAATAAGGGCAGATTTGGCGACAGAAGGGGATGTGGAGATAGAGACCGAATTCATCAATATCCCGAAACTTGCTCTCCAGCGAGGGAATCCTGTTTTCAAGGGCAACATAACGCTCTTTGGTCAACAATCTCTTCAGTTGGGTTCTAAGGAAACCTTCGAGCCACATCACAATCCTCCAAATCCTAATTCTTTCTCAAGTCCCAGAGCAGCAGGGAAGGCACGCTTTCCGCATGGTCTTTCCACGCCTGGCCGAAGTGTCGGCCCAGGGCCTGTTCCTCCAGACGTGCCCGCCAGACCATGCTGGGCAGGAAGGCGACGATAGTAAACAGAATGCCCAAGGCGCTTCTGAGTAAGAAGTCGAGCCCCAGCATGGTTATAGTGAAGCTTACATACATGGGGTGTCGCAACCTGGCGTAGATGCCGCCCGTAACCAGCTCTGTCACCGGCTCGATCTGGCCGCCGAAGCCCCGCTTCAGGGCAAGAAGCGAGAGCAGGTTGAGGGCCAGCCCCAGTGCAAACAATGGGTAACCTGTTGCTCGTGCCGTTGCTTTGGCTATTGGCAGTTGCCACAAAGGCAGTACGGCGACGTTGAGCAATCCCACCAGCAACACAATCAGATGAGCTTTCTTCTCCAGTCGGTCTTTCATTGACATTCCCTCGCTGTTGGGAAACGCATTTCCAGTGGGAGTCCCCAACTTGTTGAGGTTTTCTGGCCTGCAAATTGACGCCACAGCGGCTTACCCCGAACAAGTTCGGGACTCCAGCGCTTCGGAGAACAAGTTTGGCGCTCCGGCGCTTTGGAGTGGTCTATCTGGATCGTTGCCAGCAGACTAAGAACAGGATTCCTGCTGCCAGTGGGGGCAGGCCCAGGGTCAGGCACATGAGCACCAGGGTCGAGGTGGTGAAGCTTCCCAGGAGAAAGGCACGCGCGATGAAGCTTAGGGCGGCGAGGCCCTCCAGCGCCAGTAGCGCCCCGCCGACCCCTTCCCAGCGCCAGGCCACGGGCGTGCTCAGGATGAATATGCCTCCTGGCACCAGGATGTGCATCAGCCAGTTGAATAGGCCAGTGTTCTCAGCGTAGGCTGAGCCGATCCCGAACCAGAGCCAGAAGACGATGGCGATGATCATCAAAACCCGCGCCGTTGAGCGCTGCCGCGCACATTGAACCTTGGTCACATTCATCTCCTCTCGCCGATCACCGATCACTGGCCACTGACATTCGGTGCCCGTATGCGCCTGCTTAGTCGTCCCGTTCCCAGACCCAATCCGATGAGCAGCACCCCGATGATGAGGAGCGCGATAGGCATGCCGATTCTATCGGCGAAATGCTCGAAGTTCACGTAGATGATCAGGAGGAAGAGGAAGGCGGCGCCGATGTAGAGGAAGGCTTGTGACTGCCGTTTCACGCTGGCAGCGATGAAGGCGATGCTGGCCAGAAAGGCAATGGCTTCCATCGTTGCTTTCTGCCAGGTTACAGGGTATTCATCCATAGCCGGGATGAAAGCGAACCCCAAGATGGCCAGGGCTCCGAAGATGCGGGATACTCCTACCAGATCCTTCCTCTCCCTCGCCTGCAGCCACTCCGAAAGCGCCAGACATAAGCCGCCCGCCACCAGGCCAATCACCAGGGTCAACAGATTCTCAAGGAAATGATTGAGGGGCGGAAGGGTGTAGTCCAGCCAGCCCAGGAACGTCAATAATACCGCGCTGCCGCAAAGATGGAAAGCGATGCTCTGGGTGATGGTGGGGAGCAGGACGAAGGCAACTCCAGCCACGCCCGTCGCCAACAGACAGCTCACCACCACCCAGGGGTCGGTAGGCCCTCGCTCAGACCAATCAATGAGGCCCAGTTCGTGGAAGGTCACCACAAAGAATAACACACTCAACAGGCAGGCCCCCAGCCACAAGGCCTGCGCCCCCCGCCTGAGCCGCAGCCGCCTCGCTTCCTCGGCACTCTCCGAGCCGCGCAGCCGCCAGCCCAAGGCCAGCATGGCAACTGTAGGGATGAGCATTGAGAGTATCCTGCCTGCGCTTTCCAGATCCCCCCAGTTCAGCCCCACCAGGAAGGCCAGCGCCAGAAAGACCACCAGGCTGCCGAGGTAAACGAAGATCTCATCGGCCTTCACCCGGCGGACTGGTGACATAACCGCAGCCCCCGCCTCCCTCCGCCTGAGCGCCTCAGCCTGCTCAGGAGAGATCAGCCCTTCCTCCACCCACTCCTCGATCTTGCTCAATAGAGATTCTTGCCTGGTCATTGTACTCCTCCTCTCTTTCAAGAAAAAATGACCCCTTTGTGCCTATATTAAACCACAAAAGGGCTGCCATTGCAAGGGCATAAGCTGCCAAAAACTGCCAATCGAGCCAGAAGACCGACCAGATCCAAGCAGGTTGGTTTTTTCTTTTTGGATATTGCAAACCGTGCTCAGGCGTGGTATAATAGTTGTCAGGTGGTCAGGGCGTGCGCCGACGACTAGCGTATTCGCCAGCGCTCTCTTGCGGTGGGTGCTGTGCTGTTCGTGGTTGGCTTCTTGTTGCAGCTCATCGGCACGTTCTAGGGTGGTGGGAGAGGAGGGGCAGGGGGAAATGGCACCAGAGCAAACTGTGAGGAGAATTGGACGACGTTTCATTCAGTGGTGGACGCCTCTCCGAATAGCAGGCGTTGCATTACTGATCCTTGCGTTTCTAGTCGGGATACTTGGCTACTTCAACGAGCGTGAGCTACTTTACCTGACGGGGACGGCAAAGCAAATACTCAAATACCTATCCGCCAATGTCAGCACAGAGTTGGCAAGCCTCGCAATCACGATACTCTTTGTTGACATGCTGTATCAGCACCGTGAAATGGAGCGAGAGAAAAGGCGGCTGATTCTGCAGATGGGCAGCCCCGACAATGCGTTTGCGCGGGAAGCAGTTCGGGCATTAACGTCGCGTGGATGGCTACGGGATGGGTCACTGAAAGGGGCTCACCTGTCGGGCGCGAACCTCCAAGAGGCTGACCTGAAGGAAGCAGTTCTCCAAGAGGTCAACCTTGGGTTTGCAAACCTACAAGATGCAGCCCTGGATGGCGCAGACCTCTGGGGGAGCGACTTGCAGTTTGTGGACTTGCAGAGAGCCTCCCTGATAAACACAAACCTACAAGAGGTCAACTTGGTGGAGGCAGACCTCCGATGGGCCATAATTGGGTACTCAAACCTCCAGGGGGCTAAGCTGCGTCTCGCCCTCCACCTGGAAGATGCAACCATCTACGGAGTCAGGTACAGCAACACTACCACGTGGCCCGAAGGGTTCACCCCACCGCCTGATGCTGTCAACGTGGACGCTGAAACCGACGTCGAGGACTGAGAATGAGCGAGTACACCAGGGAAGAGATACTGAAGCTAATCGAGGAGAACGGTGGGCCTGAGGGGCTTGACCTATCAGGCAAGAACTTGCCGGGCATAGACCTGAGCACAGAAACGCTTGCGGCAGAGCTAGAGCATGTCCGCGAGACAGCCCAGAATGAAACGCCCGTGTGGTTTGACACATTGACAGGAGGTATAAATCTAAGGCGCGTAAATCTCCAAGAGACAAGTCTGGTCCTTGCAAACCTCCAAGGAATCCGGCTAGGTGACGCTAACCTCCAGGGGGCTGATCTAAAGAACGCAAATCTCCAAGGGGCTCATCTAGATGACGCAAACCTCCAAGGGGCTAAGATGTGGGACGCAAACTTCCAGAAAGCATATTTGCCGCGCGCCAATCTCCAAAAGGCCGATCTACGGCACGCCAACTTCAAAGCGGCTTATCTAGAGGCTGCAGACCTCCGAGAAGCTTTCGTGAAGTACGCAGACCTCCGAGAAGCTAATCTGGAGCAAGCCAACCTGCAAGGGGCCAGCCTGCAAGGCGTGAACTTGCAAGAGGCCAGCCTGTGGGGCGCGAACCTCGAAGGGGCTAACCTGAACGAGTCGAACCTCCAAGGGGCTAAGATGTTGGGCGCAAACCTCCAAGATACCAGGCTAGAACAGGCAGACCTCCAAAAGGCCGATCTAAGATCCGCAAATTTCCATGGGGCCTACCTGTGGCGTGCAAACCTTCGCGAGGCCGACTTGGCACACGCCGACCTCCGAGAAGCCAACCTGGACGGCGTAAAGCTCCGAGGGGTCAATCTCAGTAATTGTCACCTCGAAAAGACAGAGCTCTTTAGTGCTGAAAGCCTCGAAGGGTCATACTTCTACAATGCATTTCTGGATGACACACGGATGAAAAGGGAGCAGCTTGGGCGGGCTATAGGCGAGGAACTGGAGGGACAATACCGTGAGGCGAAAGAGGCATACTTGGCTCTGAAAAACAACTTCGCGGAGATAGGCCGCTACGAAGACGAAAGCTGGGCTTATCGCAAAGAGAGGCGCATGGAAAAGGCCACCAAAGCTCCCTGGCGCTGCCGTGGATATCACAGTCGTGAGGAGCCCTTTCCCCGCCCTGTCCGAGAGTTATTCAGCAGACTGTGGCCCAATCTCAGAAAATACGGACTGTTGCCTCGTTGGTCCCCCTTGGTTTGGTGGTTCTGGATCAAGTATATGCTCAAGTGGCTGACGGATTGGTTTGTGGAACTGCTTTGCGACTACGGGGAGAGCATTGGACGAGTAGTAGCCTGGATGTTCGCCAGTTTCTTGGGATTCGCCACCTACTATTGGCGCATCGGCGGCGTCTGGCTGGTGGAATCGAATGGGGCAGCAAAGGTTGCGACTTCGTTTTGGCACTATCTAATCTACAGTGCCGGTGCCTTCACGACCACTGAATTTGCCAGGTTCCAAGCTGCCGACGATAGAGTGAGGATGGTTACTGCCATCCAAGCCATCGTGGGGATCTTCCTCGCTGGGCTCCTCGGCTTCGTGGCAGGCAATCGGATTAGGCGGTCATAGTTTGCAGAAGTAAACCTCGGAGGAAGCACAAGCAGGATGCGCCAGACAAGCCCTTGTCGCCGTGGGTTCGAATCCCGTCGCTCCCGCCAGAAAACCGACCTGTTCCAAGCAGGTCGGTTTTTGTTGTACGCCCGGCACGGGCGATAGCTGGGGGTGGAAGTCCCCAAACTGCCAATCGGAGCACTAAGCCTGACTCCTTCGCTGAGCCTCCCTCTCCATCTCTTCCAGCGCCCTGGCCACCCCTCGAATGGCCCGACGGCGGGCGCGGTTGAAGGTGCCCTCGCCGATGTAGAGCCTGGACATGATGTCGCGGTTCCGCTTCCCTAGCACATAGGAGTCGTACAGTATGACGTATTGGTGCCACTCCCGAGGAGGGGGCGAGGGCTGGGGGTCGGGTGGCTTCAGTTTTTCCAGGGCAGTGGTCAGCACGTCCTGTAGAGCTTTGCCTCGGTCAAGGTGGGTGACGAAGGCGCCTTCTTGGACATCAAGGTATGATTCGACGATTCGGAGCTGAGCCAATCTGTGCTCTCCCAGATAAGGGTAATCGTACAGATGTCGCAGGGCATCCTCGACCAGGGAGATTACTTCCCTCTCGTCCACTCCCTCCAGAATCGGCGGCTCTGACTCCAGTACCTCTTGCATCCTGAGTCTCAACTCCCTCTCCCGCTCGCGAAACTCCGTTACCAGGGCATCTATCTGGCGCACGCTTTTCTCTTGCAGGCGGACACTGTACACCGCGCCGGCCACCCTCTCGGCCAGGTCCTCCAGCAAGTCGAAGTCGTCCTCGGTATAGTCAATCCCGGTCTTCTTTGGGCCTAGAACGACGGCACCTATTTGTTCGCCGCCATAGTGCATGGGAACCAGCAGAGCCATGCCTTCGAGGTTTGGAGATCTCACGGGAGGGGACATGGCAGTTATCTCGTCTGCAACTAACACTTCGGTGGCGATGCGAGCACCCCGAAGGTCCGTCGGGTGGGCGGCGACGATGGCAAAGCCCTCGGCCTGCCGCAAGGCGATAAAGCCCTTGCCAGTTCCCAGGGATCGGCAGAGGGCCTGGATGATGACCTGCAGTTGGCCTGGCAGATCATGGCCCGGGGCAGCCTCGCGGGCGAAGTCCCGCAGGTTGGCCCTCACCTCGCGGTATTGCCTCCGATAGAAGAGCCGGTCCAGGTAGGTCCGAGCCCAATCGTAGAGAGAGTGGGAGACGGTGGCCAGCATGATGATGAAAATGAAAGCGATGAAGGGAACGTCGTAAACGATGTAGGAGATGAAGGTGACCAGCAGGTAGAAGCTGGTTACCAGGCTGATGGCCAGGAAGGTGTACAGGAAGTCCAGCCCGATGGCCCGCCCCTCGATCAAAGCGTTGTAGCGAGCTACGCCGTAGCCGAGCAGGGCCATCCCCACACCCAGACCGACGGTGCTTATTAATGTAAGTGTATTCAGCCCGAGCCAGATGGATAGGTTAGCATAGGCCGCACTCAGGAGCGCCAACGAGGTGGCCCAAAGGAGCGTAGTGAGCTGTTGCCTGATAGTGGGGCTTCTGGCTCGTTTCCAGCTCAGGTAGAGGTTGTAGAGGGAGAGGGCGGAGGCCGCGATCAGGGAGAGGCCGAAGAGAGGGAAGAGGGGGCCGGGACGCTGGGCACTGTGGTAGATGAGCGGTTTGATCGTCGCCCCGGCGAACACCCAGGGGGTATAAGCTTCCATGGCCACGAAGTTCAGGGTCAGCAGATAAACGAGAATGACCAGCGGACGCTGTTTCCTGGCCAGCCTGCCTGGTAGGAAAGAGGCGCTCAAGTGGAACCAGAAGGGGGCCGCGAGCGCAGCGCTCCAGCCCCACCACCAAGGTAGAGTGGCCTGCTCTGGCGAGATGTTGATGTAGGTCAAGGTGTTCAGGAAGGAGCCGGAGAGGGACCAGAGGGTAGCGCTGGCCAGCCAGGAGATCCTGCTGCGCGGGCTACGGGTGACGATGTAGAAGCCCAACCATAGCGAGAGAGCCAGGCAGATGAAATTGACGATGGAGGTTAGGGTGAACAGAAAAGATTCCACATCATTGCTTCTTCATAACCAGAGGGCATCAATACTCACCTCAGAAAGGTCAAGAGGACCCTTTTTCTGCTTGCTTCTTTTGTCGGCAGACCACTGCTTTCAATCTTACCACATTCTCGGAGAAAAGGCAATTTGATTGCCCTCACCTACCCCTTCGGCTTCGCTCAGGACAGGTCCCGTCCTTCGGGCACCCCCTCCCTCTCCCAATTTTGGGAGAGGGAGGGGG
>CAZVCJ010000196.1:0-7379 GCA_964625745.1 uncultured Anaerolineae bacterium
CGGGGGGAGGGGAATAGCCGATGAAGTCCACCACCACCGGCTTGCCCGCCGACCGGGCGGCTCTCAGCAGTCCATCGGCCACCTGGGGGGATGGCGGCTTGGAAACGAGGACGATGACGCGCGTTTCAGGGTCACGGCTGAGGAGGTCGAGTCCCTGGTGGGCCGTCACCGCGCCCACGGCCTGGGAGAGATCGCGCCCGCCGGTGCCCAGGGCGTGGGTGATGCCACTGCCCAACTGGTGGATGCGGCTGCTCACCTGCTGCAGCCCCGTTCCCGATGCGGCAACCATGCCAATCGGCCCCCGTCGCACCCGGTTGGCGAAGCCCAGCCCCACGCCGTTGACGATGGCCGTGCCGCAGTCTGGCCCCATGACCAGCAGGCCCTTTTCGGCCGCCGCCTGCTTGAGGGCGGTCTCGTCATCCAGGGAGACGTTGTCACTGTAGAGGAACACGTTCTTGCCCAGGCGCAGCGACTGACGGGCCACGCCAGCGGCGTAGCGTCCTGGAACCGAGACCAGCACCCATTGGGCGTCGGGCAGCATCTGCGCCGCCGATTCGAGGCTCCTGGGGCGGTATTCTTGCTCAATGACTTTTCGGCGTTTGGTAAGGAGCTCGTCCACCTGGCCCAGTGCGGCCTGGGCTGCGGCGTCGTCCTCGGCGCGGACGACGATGACCAGGTCATCGGCCAGGGCGGCCTGGATTTCTGGCGTCAGCAAGTCACTCTGGGCGAGGATGTCCTTGTTGGCGTCGGTTCCCATCACCACGCCCGCGTCGAGCATGCCAGGCAGGGCTGCCAGAGAGCGTTGCAACTGCATGAGGACCACGGAGTCATAATAAGCGCCCCGACGGATTTCTGCTTTTTTAATAGTTGTCATAACTGTCTCCAATAGCATTTTCTCGTGACTTTTGCTAGCTGAAAAAGAACGCGGTTCAGCTAATGAGTAGCACGAGCCTTGTGCCCGCCCATAAGGGGCTAAGCTACGCTTATCTGAACCGTTTTGATGCTAGTATATCACGGGCTTGAAATGGTGTCAAGTGCATTTGCCCGGCACAGCCCATTGCCGGTCATTCTCCTGTCTCAATTGCTTCTTCGAAGCTTGTCGAATGATCTGGTCGCTCAAGTAGCGTAGCACTGCCCTGACTACGACTTGAGGAGGTCGCGGATCTGACGATCCGCTCTGAGTCGGTGTAGTCGAAAAAAGAATGGGGACAAAGGTGCAGGGAAGAAAAACTCTCACCGCTTCTCTACTCCTGTGTCCCCGCTCTCATTTGAGTACTGGCCCGATATTGAGGTTTAAGCTGGCTCGAACTTAAGGCCGTAAAGCTTCTCCCCCCGAATTTCACGGACCAGCCCCCAGGTGGCCTTGACCTTCATCCCCACTTTCACATCGGGCGTTTTCAGTTGTCCCATCGCTCTCACGCCGTTCTGAAACTCCACGACGCCGAGGGTGAGGAACCTCACATCATAGCGCCAGGGGAGGGCGAAGAGCTGCGAATAGGTAAGCAGCTTGCCTGTCGCTGGAAGAGGCATCTCTATCTCGTCGAATTCCCTTCCTTTGCACTTCAGGCAGCGATCGTGCCGGGGGTACATGACCCGGCCGCATTTCTTGCACTTATATACTGTTAGCTTGTCGCTCATGCTTCTCTCCTCAAAATGGCCGCTATTACATTGTTCCCGAATCCACCGAAGTTGAGGGCAAAGCCATTCTCAGCCTTCTTGACCTGGAAATCGCCGGCTTCCCCACGGAGTTGCCACGTGATTGCAACTACATTAGCCACGCCCGTGGCGCCCACCGGGTGTCCGCGGGCCTTTAAGCCACCATCTGGATTGATAGGGATGTCTCCCCCTATCTCAGTTCGTCCTTCATCGAGGGCCTTGGCGCCTTCACCCTTCTTGAAAAAGCCCGCGTGCTCGCTTTCGGCAATCTCCAGGATGGTAAAGGCATCGTGCACCTGCGCCACGTTGATGTCCTTTGGCTTCAGCTTGGCCATGGCGAATGCTTTCTGGGAGGCAATGGTGACCGCCTTTAGATCTGTGGGGTCGTCCCGATCCTGAAGAGCGAGAGTGTCCGTGGCCTGGCCGATACCGGCAATAACGATCTCTGGCTTATTCAGCTCTTTCGCCATCTCAGCGGGGCCGAGTAGGACAGCGGCAGCTCCATCACTCACCGGGCACGCATCGTAGAACCTGAGGGGACTCGCGATGACGGGGTTGTTCACGATTGCATGTGGGTGGTGAAGGATGCCCTCAAGCGTTATCCTCATGTGAATGTGGGCGTAAGGGTTTAGCAAGCCGTTATTGTGGTTCTTGACCGCTACTTTGGCCAGGTGCTCTTCGGTGACTCCGTATTTCTCCATGTATAGCCGCGCAAACATCCCGGCCATGGAGGGTAAGGTCACGCCATAGATGTACTCTGCCAGGGGATGGGTCATGGTTGCTACAAAGTCTGTAGCCTTCCAGATGATCGTATCTCTCATCTTTTCCCCAGCAACTACCAGGACCAGGTCACAATATCCTGAGGCGACGGCAAAGAAGGCATTCTTTATGGCCGAAGCTCCGGATGCAGGTCCATTCTCTATGGTTTCAGCAGCGGCAGGGAACAGACAGAGTCGGTCAACGAGCGCACTGGCCAGGCCTGTCTTATTTTCCAGTATCGGTGCCCCCATGTTTGCCACGTAGACGCCGTCAATGGGCCTGTCGCCTATGCCGGCATCATCCATGGCCTTCAAGCCTGTAACTGCCAGCATGTCCATCAGGGTGTCTTCGTCACGCCGGCCAAAGGGGATCATCCCCACTCCTAATATCGCTACCTTTCTCATAGTAAACTCCTCATTCTTTTTTCGCCCATGATCTTCTCGTTGATGAGCTTTTCGGTAGGCGTTATGATCTCCCTTTCGGCGACCTCCATGAGCTTCTTGGGCACTGGCCTATCGCCGACGACCAACCGGTCCCTGTGCTTGAACCAGAGCTCTCTGGTGAGGGCAGTCGATGGTACGCCTCCCAGTTCGTGCGGGATGTCTGGCCGCGGTTCCAGCTCGAAGTCAATCACGAAGCGCCTCATCCCGATTGGGCTTTCGGCGACTATCAAGACCTCTTTCTGATCGAGGTATTCGATCTGGTACTCCATCTTGGCAGAGAAGAGATGGCCGCCTACTCTGAGCCCCCTTTCTATAGTCATGGTGTGAAGGCTCATCCCAACGTCCCTGGTGTACATCCTGCCGTTGACGATTCCTACCAGGATGCCTTCTATCTGTCCGATAATGCAGTAGTGGTTTGCGGCTCGGTATTTCTGCCAACTCAGGAGCTCCGCGTAGAGCCTGGCTCCTACCACGTCATAGAAATCCCGTTCTATATCGAGCGTTGGTCTTATCGCGTCAAGGATCGCCGGGACGTCTTCTCTCCTCACCTGACGTATCACCATCTGTTGCCCCGTTGCCATAGTGACAACCTTAGGGGGATAAGGGGGCATGGGTAGCTCGGGTGGCCTCATTATCCCTTCAAGTTCCATATCCACAAACATTAGCAGATCCTCCACATTTTTTTTGAACTTTGAACTTCGCTACTCCCCCCAGGATTGGGGGGATGGGGGGGAGTCAACCCCCTCAAGACTTCAGATAAGCTGACTGAATCACCTCCGTTTGCATGAGCTCCTCAGGAGAATCTTAGGCGATCATCTCGCCCCTTTGTTTACCCGAATATCAAAGCTGAAGTAGTATACTATGAGCTTGAAGTGCTGTCAAATTCCTCTTCTCATCGCAGATGAACTACGCCCCGGCTTCGGCTAGATAGCCCCTTGCTCCCTCAATCCCTCCACCTGCCCCGCATCGTACCCCAGCGCCGAAAGTAGCTCCCCGTTGTGCTCCCCCAGCAGGGGCGGGGGCAGGCGGTAGGTGATGGGTGTCTCCGACAGATGCACCGGGTTGCCGATGGAGCGAGCCAGGCCTGCCAGGGGATGCTCCAGCTCCACGATCATGCCCCGCGCCAGGATTTGGGGGTCGGCCAACGTCTCGTCGGGGAAGTTGATGGGGCCGCATGGGATGCCCTCGGCCACGAACCGCTCCAGCCAATGCTCTGCTTTCTCTTTCTCCAAGATCTCCTGCAACAGCGGGATCAACTCGGCGCGGTGCTCGTTGCGTTGAGCGTTGGTGGCAAAGCGGGGATCCACCATGATGGTCTCTTCAATGCCCAGCAGAGCGCAAAAACGCTGCCACAGCCGCTCTGTGCCTGCTGCGACGATGATGGGCTTGTCCCTGGCCTGGAGGGGCTGGTAGGGGGTGATGGTGGGGTGGACGTTGCCCAGACGCGGGGGGCGCTGGCCGGTGGCGAAGTAGCTGCCGCCCACGTTGGCCAGCCAGGTGACCTGCGAGTCGAGGAGGGCGACGTCCACAAACTGCCCCTGCCCCGTCCTCTCCCTGGCCAGCAGCGCGGAGAGGATGCCGATGGTGGAGTAGATGCCGGTGGTGATGTCGGCCATGGGGGTGGGGAAGCGGATAGGCCCGCCCTCAGGCTCACCAGTCAGGCTCATGAGCCCCGCCTCCCCCTGAGCCACCACGTCGTAGCCGCCACGTCCCGCTTTGGGGCCGGTGTGGCCGTAGCCGGAGATGGCACAGTAGATCAGTCGGGGATTGAGGGACCGCAGCGTTTCAGGGTCAATACGGTCTCTTTGCAGCGATTCCAGCCTGGGGATGCTGACGATGAAGACGTCGGCCTGCTCTGCCAGTTGGTGCAAAATGCGCTGGCCTTCGGGCGTCTTGAAGTTGATGGTAAGCCCTCGCTTGTTGCGGTTGATGGACAGAAAATACGCGCTCTCACCTTCGATGAAGGGAGGCCCCCAACCTCGGGACATATCACCCCGACCGGGAGGCTCTACCTTGATCACGTCCGCGCCCAGATCGCCCAGCATCATGGTGCAGTAGGGGCCAGCCAGGGCCTGGGTCAGGTCTATGACGCGAGTGCCCTCCAGTGGTTGCATTACACCCTCCTCACATTTCACTTTGGTGCACTCGTATCCGACCGACTTCAACTATCCACAGCTGCCTCTCGACAGACATCTGAGCAATTGCTTGCAAGAGCTGTCGAACCAGGCTTTCCAACAGGGCCAGACTTGGGTTGCGTGGCACGCGGATGACCACAATGCCACCAGTCTTCTCGGGTGGGAACCGTGTCACGTTCGCGAAATCCAAGTCCAAAGTAACCAGGCAACGCTGTTCTGCACAGCACACGGCATAGAGCTGTTGGTCGGATGCCCCCTGCAAGGACTCAGCGCGGACAGTCTGTACGTCGTGCCCAGTGGCTACGAAGATATGCTGGGTCCGCCCCCCGAAGTTCTCGTCAAGCTTAAACTTCATGCTGCAACCTCAATCGGAATCTCGACGTACCGCTCGCGTGCCATCTCTGCTCCGTAGGCGATAGCAGCCAGGACGTCTTCCATCGTTAGCTGGGGGTACTCTTCCAAGAGCTCTTCCATGCTCGTGCCGCCGGCAAGAAAATCGAGAATGAGCGAGACCCAGATTCGAGTGCCGCGAATGCAAGGCTTGCCAAAACAGACATTCGGGTCTATTGAGATGCGTTCAAGAAGTGAATTCATTGGTCATGGCCTCCTCCCTACTTGGTCAGCCGGTTGATCCGCTCCACGTGCTCTGGATCGTAGCAATCTCCGAAGCGGGTCTGGGGCATTTCTGCCTTGCGGGCCATCAGTTCCTCGTACTCATCGTCGTCCACGAAGGCCACGCAGCGGCCGATGCTGGACTCCCCGTCCACGAACCGCCAGGGGAAGAAGCCGATGGTCGCCCGCCGATTGGCCAGCAGGTCAATGTCACCCCCGATGCACTCGGCGTGGATGATGCCGTGGGGAAACAGCTCGATGTGCATCAACTGGTACTTGTCGGGGGTGAACCGCTCCGCCAGCGGCTGTCCGTACACCTCCTGGAACACCTGGTCGGCCTCGGCTGCCTGGCGGGGCATCCAGTCGCGGATGATGGTGTTCATGGGATGGTCCGCACTGCCGCAGTCCACGCCGATCCAGCGGATCTTCTTCTCCCGTGCCCACTCGGCGAACTCGCGGTCGGGGCCGGGGTGCTGCACCATGTAGCGGATCTCGTCGGCGGTGGGCATGTCCCAGCCGAAGTGGTGGTAGCCGGTGTGGACGATCAGGATGTCGCCCTCTCGTACCTCCACCCGCTCCTCGACCATCTTCGAGGTGTAGATGTGGTAGTCGCCCGTGGCGTCGGACAGGTCCACCACCGCGCCTGGCCCCACCAGGAACTCGTTCAGTTGCAGGGCGGCGATGTCCTTGCCTGGGGTGTAGAAGTGGATCTCGCCGTCCAGGTGGGTGCCCAGGTGGTTGGAGTGGGTGAGCACCTGGCCGTTGGCTCCGTTGGGGGCCAGCCGCTTGAAGTACTTGAGCTGCAGCGGCTCGTAGGTGGGCCACGGTGGCGTGGCGATGCCTAAAGGGATGGTCAGGTCTATCAGTTTCATGGGAATCCTCCTTTTGCAACAGGCTCTTTGAACTCGGCTAAATTGCGGATCATGTCTCGCATGTCTTTGGCAGTGACCGACTCGAGAAAATTGACCAATCGTCGCAACATCTCACCGAACTCCAATTGCTGAGAGGTGACTATGCCGCTGTGGTGTTGGCCAGAGTCCCACCACGCGAGATAGTGCGGCACAAAGTCCTGTGAGTTGCAAGTAACGAGAACACGACTCTGAGCGGCTGCATATTCGAGCTGAGCTAAGTCGGGCAATTCGGCATTGCCTACTTCCCAGGCTCCAACGGCATCGTAGCTCCGAGTGCGCAGTTGCACAGCCAGCCGGCAACTGATGTCGTGATCGAGATAAAGCTTCACCCGTCGCTGCGTATTGTCACCCACGTCAGTGCCTCCTGATTGGCCTCTATCTCATCCTCGATCTCGGCCTTGTGCTCGTGATAATAGCTCAGCGCGTCGTAGACCTGGGCCAGCGTCAGAGGTGGGTAATCCGCCACAATCTGCTCAGGCGAATCACCGAGGCGTGTGCGTTCGACGATGGTGCGGACGCTGATGCGCGTGCCAGCGACGATCGGTCGCCCGCCACACACGCCGTTGACCCGCACAATGTGCGGATGTTCCGTCAGAGTGCGAGGCGGAATCGCCTGAACTAATCGCCCCACGGTCTTTTGCAACGTTTGAAGCACATCCTTGATGCTGTTCAACTCGGTATAGAGTTGCTGTGTGTCCGTCTGCATTGTCATTTCATCATCCTCCTATTCCTAACTTATACGCAGCTATTGCTTCTCATTCCCTGTGACAGGCCCCTATGTGCTCCTGACACGTCACCCGCCCGCAGACCGGGCAGCGGATCTGGCTGTGGACGCAGAGGGGTTTGCCGCACACGGCGCAGGC
>CAZVCJ010000197.1:0-6151 GCA_964625745.1 uncultured Anaerolineae bacterium
TGGTATACTATTACTAGACTGACCAGTCAGTTTAGAAATCAGATTTTGAAAGAGACAGCAGAAGGAGGAGGAAATGATCGTCGTTCTGTTGCTAGTCACTATCGTGGGAAGTGTTCTGGTAACCTGGCTGCTGCCGATGGCCTTCAACAGCGAGCCGCCCTACGGCCTGGCGGTGGACATCGCAGTGGGCACAGCACTGGCGGTGGCCTGGGCGTTGTTGGCCTATCAGGTTGTATCTCCAGCCATCGGACTGAAGGGCGGGTTGCGGTTGGCAATGAGCGCCGCCGATGCCATTGGCCTGGCAGCGGTCATGCTGTGGGTGCTGCGGCGGATCAAGCGATAAAAAGGATGTAATATTGTCAAGGTAGTTACAGGGGAACTGAATGACGCCTAGACCGGACGTTTCGGAGGAGCGAAAGGCGCAGATCTACCAGGCGGCCCTGACGTGTTTCAACCGCAAAGGCTATCACCGCACGACAATGGACGACATCGTGGCCGAGAGCGGCCTGAGCAAGGGCACGTTGTACTGGTACTTCAAGAGCAAGAAAGAGCTATTCCTGGCACTGTTCCAGGAGATCATGGCCCAGTTTGGCCAGGCGTGGGAATCCGTCGTGGCTGACGAGGAGGCCAGTGCCACGGACAAGCTGCTGGCCAGTCTGACCCTTATTCGCACCAAATTTGAGGAGATGGTGCCTTTCTTCGGCGTGATGATGATGGAGGCCTGGGCGCTGACCCGCCACGACGAGGACGTGGAGCGCCTGACCCGCGAGCTTTACGAATCCTACGTGGGCACGGTGGCTCGCATCGTCGAGGAGGGCGTCGCCAGCGGCGAGTTCTGCACCGATTCTCCCCCGGCGACGGCGCTGGTGATCATGACACTCTTTGACGGGATCGTGATGGCGCTGGGTACTGCCTTGTGGACTCACGATTGGAACGAGGTCATGGACGCCGCGGAAACGCTGGTGTTGCGTGGCCTGGGGGTGGAGGGCAGGCGTGCCGACGGATGATCTGGTCATCGCTGCCTTTGGGCTGGTGATGGCCTTCTTCAGATGTAGCTCTGAAATCTGAGGAGTCGGAAACATTAATGAACTGGCGACGGGTCTTGTCCGTCATGCGCAAGGAGTGGTGGCACATCACGCGGGATCGCACCTCTTTTATCCTGCTGTTGCTCTCGCCGGTGCTGGCCCTGGTGACCATGGCCTACGCTTTCTCCATTGACATCAAAGACGTGGGCATCGGCGTGCTGAACCAGGACCTCAGCCCCCTGTCGCGCCAGTACCTGGCTCAACTGGGCAGCACCGACGCGCTGCGCGTGGAGGCCTGGCCGCAAAGCCTGGACGAGGTAGAGCAGTTGATGATGCACGGCTCAGTCAAGGCGGTAGTCATCATCCCGCACGGCTTTGCCCAGGATGTGAAGGCAGGGCGCACCGCCACCCTGCAGGTGGTGGTGGACGGCACCGACCCAAACACAGCCGGCCACGCTATCCGACACATCAGCGCACACACCGAGCATTTTGCCACCCGGCAACTCAAGAGCCAATTAGCAGGGGCCGGCCTGTCGTCAGCCAATCTGTCGCCCCTTGACCTGCGGCTGCGAGCCTGGTTCAATCCTTCCCTCAAATCCACCGTCTCCCTGCCCCCAGCGTTGGTGGGAGTAGTGCTCAGCGTGCCGGCCATGGCCGCCTCGCTGGCCCTGGCCCGCGAGCGGGAGTGGGGCACGATGGAAGGGCTGATCGTCACGCCCATCGGCCGTGGCGAGCTGATCGTGGGCAAGCTCATCCCCTACGTGCTGGCCGGCCTGTTGAGCGTGCCGCTCTGTGCAGCCACCGCCGTCTATGGTTTCGGCGTGCCCTTCCGAGGCAGCCCCTGGCTCTACCTGGCCCTGTCGGCCGTCTTTCTCTTCGCCACCATGAGCATTTCCCTGCTGCTTTCCGTCTTTACCAACAGCCAACAGGTGGCCATCATCGGCTCCATGATCATTTTCCTCTTCTCCGGCTTCTTCATGTCTGGCCTGCTGATTCCCCTGGCCATCATGGGCCCGGCACTCAAAATGGAGGCTTTGATGTTCCCCACCACCCATTTCGTCCTCATCAGCCGGAACGTTTTTGTCAAAGGCGCTGGCCTGGGCGAGTTACAGGGGTACGCCCTCGTCGCCAACCGCTTGCGGAAGAGACTGGAGTAAATCGTGTCTGATAACAACCAATACATCATCCAAACCGATAACTTGACCCGCAAATTCAAGAACGCGGTGGCCGTGAACAGCCTGAACCTGGCTATCCGCCAGGGCGAGATCTTCGGCCTGGTAGGTCCAGACGGGGCCGGCAAGACGACTACCATTCGTCTGCTGGTAGCCATCATGGACCCCACTGAGGGCCAGGCCACAGTGGCCGGCTTTGACACTGTCGAGCAGGCCGAGGAGATAAAGAAACGCATCGGTTACATGGCTCAGCGGTTCAATCTGTACGGCGACCTCACCGTGCTGGAGAATCTCAACTTCTTCGCCGACGTCTTCGGTGTGCGCGGCGACGAGCGCCAGGAGCGCATCGAGCGGCTGTTGGCCTTCGCCCGCCTGACGGAGTTCACAAAGCGACGGGCGACCCACCTCTCCGGCGGGATGCAGAAGAAGCTGGCCCTGGCCTGCACCCTCGTTCATAAGCCGGAGATCATCTTCCTGGATGAGCCAACCACCGGGGTGGATCCGGTCTCCCGCCGCGAGTTCTGGGACATCCTGACCGAGTTGCACCTGGAAGGGGTGACCCTGTTCGTGAGCACACCTTACATGGACGAGGCTGAGCGCTGCGCGCGGGTGGGACTGATGTTCGAGGGGAAGATCATCGTCTGCGATGTGCCGGAGCGGATCAAGAGAATGGTAGCCGGCGAATTGCTGGAATTACGCCTGACCAACCTGCGGGCAGCGCAGGAGGTGATCGCTCGATTGCCGGGAGTGTTGGAGGTGCAGACCTACGGGGACTTGTTGCACATCTTCGTGGATGACGTTGCTCTGCGGCAGTCCCAACTCGAAGCGGCGCTGGCAGCCGAGAAGGTAGAAGTGGTCAGCCTGCGTCAGACCCGCCCACGGATGGAAGAGGCTTTCATCTCGCTCATCCGCAAGCGGCTGGAGGAGAAGTAGATCACGTTTCACGTGCTGCGTAAAACTGAAACGTGATGGGAGCTTACTACTGTGAATGACTACGCTGTCGAAGTTGTCAATCTGACCAAGACATTTGACGATTTCATGGCCGTGGATCACATCAACTTCACTATCCGTCGGGGCCAGATTTTCGGCTTCCTGGGACCCAACGGCGCGGGCAAAACGACCACCATCCGCATGCTGCTGGGACTCATCACCCCCACGGCCGGCCGGGCCACCGTTCTTGGCTTTGACATCATCCACCAGGTGGGCGAGATTCAGCAGCGCATCGGCTACATGTCGCAACGATTCAGTCTGTACGACGACCTGACGGTGGCCGAGAACCTCAACTTTTTCGGCGGCACCTATGGCGTGCGCAGGAAGCGACTTCAGGAACGCAAGGCTTACGTTCTGGCCATGGCTGGCCTTCATGGGCACGAGAACGAGCTGGCCGGAAACCTATCCGGCGGCTGGCGGCAGCGGCTGGCGCTGGGTTGCGCCATCCTCCACGAGCCAGAGATGATCTTCCTGGACGAACCCACCGCCGGGGTGGATCCTATCTCGCGCCGCGAGTTCTGGGATCTTCTCTACACCCTGTCGGACGAGGGGCGCACCATCTTTGTGACCACGCACTACATGGACGAGGCAGAACACTGTCACCGCCTGGCCTTCATCCAACGCGGTTGCCTGGTTGCCCTGGGGTCGCCGGAGGAAATCAAGCTGGAAAAGATGCATGGCCAGGTGATGGAGATAGACTGCGCCGCGCCGGAGGTCGCTATGGGCGTGCTGCGGAAGACCGGCCTGTTCGACGAGGTGTCGCTCTACGGCGCGCTGATTCACGTCGTGGCCGAGGGCGCTGAGGCTCACCGCCCCCAGGTCAAGGCAGCCTTGCAAGAGGTTGGGGTTGAGATACGAAGCATGGAATCCATCGCCCCGTCGCTGGAAGACGTGTTCATCGCAGCCGTAAAACGTGAATCGTAAAACGTGGATCGTGATGAGAGGCGTTTACGTTTTACGTTTCACGCATCACGCACAGACAGGAGAATTTCAATGAAACGAAAACTTGGTATCCTCGCAGTTGTTGTGGCTCTTGTTGCGGGCGCGGCCGGCATCGGCTGGCTCTACTTTCGACTCAACCCGGCCGCCTGGGATGACTTCGTGGCTGAGATGCGAGGTGAGACGACCAGCAGCGCGGCTCCGCGTCCGGTGAGTCGCCCGGCGCGCAAGGCTGGGGGATTGTTCGCCTCTGGCGCCATCGAGGCCGAGGAGGTGACCGTCGCCGCCGAGATGGGCGGACGCATCGTGGCCCTGCTGGCTGATGAGGGGGACGAGGTTGCAGCGGGCGACGTGCTGGTCAGGTTGGATCAGACCATATTGCTGGCCCAGCGGGAGCAGGCCGAGGCAGCGGTAGCACAGGCGCAGGCCGCGCTGGAGGCCGCCCAGGCGCAACTGGCCCTGGCCGAGGCCGGCGCCCGTGACGAAGAGGTCGCCATGGGCGAGGGACAAGTGGACAGCGCGCAAGCTGGGCTGGCAGCGGCCCAGGGCCAACAGGCCGCCGCCGAAGCCGAGCTGAAGGTGACGAGGGCTCAACTGTCGGCGGCAAACGTGGCCCAGACCAATGCCGAGCTGCTGGTGACGGCCGCTCAAGCGAACCTCGACGGAGCCGAGGCCCAGGTGTCGGCGGCTGAGGTGGCCCAGACCAATGCCGAGTTGCTGGTGACGGCTGCCCAGGCAGACCTCGACAGGGCCGAGGCGCAACTGGCTCAGGTGCAAGCGGGAGCTACCGAAGATGACGTTGCCATCGCCGAGAGTGCGGTGGAGGGCGCGCAGGCCCAGTTGGAACAATGGCAGGCCGGCCCGGACGAGGAAACGGTGGAGATCGCCAAGCTGAACTGGGATCTGGCTCGCAACGCCCTCTGGCAGGCACAACTGGAACGGGACGCGACCAAGGGTGCTCCCGGAGTTCCCGGCTACCAAAAGGATCTGGTTGACGCGGTAGTCGGTGCGGCGGAGGTCGCGGCTCGCATCGCTCAGTTGCAGCACCAGTTGGCGGCCAAAGGCGCCAGCGACGAACAGATTCGCGTCGCCCAGGCCGCGGTAAGCCAGGCTCAGGCTCAACTGGACAAAGTCAAAGCTGGTGCTCGTTCCGAGGAAGTGGACATGGCCCAGGCCGGGGTGGATGCTTCCCAGGCGCAATTGGCCCAGGCTGAGGCAGGCATCGTTGCAGCGAAAGCCAATGTGGACATGGCCCAGGCTGGGGTGGATGCCGCCCAGGCGCAATTGGCCCAGGCCAAGGCAGGCGTAGACGCAGCGAAAGTAAACGTGGACATGGCAAAGGCCGGCATAGAGGCAGCCCAGGCAGCCGCGATCATCGCCCAGGCTGGCACAGACGCGGCCCAGGCCCAACTCGACCAGGCCCAGGCGTCACTCGATCTGTTAGAGGCCGGTGCCCGGCGTGAGCAGATCTCGCTGCTGGAGGCCAACGTGGCCCAGGCTCGGGCAGTGCTGGCTGGCGCCGAGGCCGCGCTGAAGGCGCTGGACGCTCAGATGGAGCGCATGACGCTGGCGGCTCCGGTGGGCGGCATCATCGTCGAGCGACTGGTGCACCCTGGCGAACTGGCCTCGCCCGGCGGATCGCTGTTCACCCTGGTCAACCTGGACGAGGTGACCCTGACCGTCTACGTGCCCGAGACCGACCTGGGGCAGGTCTGGCTGGGCCAGACGGTGGAGGTCACGGTGGACGCCTACGGCGACGTCTTCACCGGCCAGGTCACTCACATCGCGTCCCAGGCCGAGTTCACACCCAAGAACGTGCAGACCCAGGAAGAGCGGGTGCACATGGTCTTCGCCGTCAAGATCCAGTTGGATAACGCCGATCACCGCCTGAAGCCGGGCATGCCCGCCGACGCGACGTTTCAGTAATTGGAACAACGGGCCAGCAGGATTTAACGGACGCCAACGGTTTTGGATCTTGGATTTTGGCTTGACAAAACCGTCCCTTTACCTTATCATTAGAACACT
>CAZVCJ010000197.1:6251-7376 GCA_964625745.1 uncultured Anaerolineae bacterium
CTTGTATGTCGCCCTTCATGGCAAGATCATTGAGGAGTATCCTGAGCGCAACCGCTGCCTGCTCTATGCTACCGTGCCGCATGGAATGCCCGTGCATATCGTGGTTGACTATTCCTGGGAGGAAGAATACGAAATCACCACCACTTACATCCCTGATAGTAGAGAATGGATCAACTTTCAGATTCGCAGGAAGAGAGTGAAAGAGAAATGAGACCTACAAGACCTTGTTCAGAATGTAATAGTACGATGAGTCTGAAGAAGTCCTCTCTGGCTTTCGAGCGTGAGGGCTTGCAGATCAGAATCGAGGGACTCTGGACCTACGTCTGCCCCAACGGCCACGAATCCGTCCCTGGGCCTGTGGCCATCAACGTCATGAACCTGGTGGATCAGGTCTTTCAGGCCACTCAACACCTCCAGCAAGCAGTGAATCTGCCCTCGCCCGTGATCAATGTCCTGTTCCCCACTACAGAGAGCGAGACGGCGCAGGTAGTAGCCGCGTAGGGTGGCGGACTCAGTAGATCCAAATGTCGAAACTACCCCGTTTTGTCAACGAACAGGAAGAAGCTGAGTTCTGGGTCACTCACAACTCCACTGAGTATCTGGACGATACTGAGCTGGTGGAGGTGATGTTTGTAGATGCCCGCCCCTCCGAGAAGCAGATCTCGCTCCGCTTGGATGCCCGTGTGGTTGAAGAACTAGAAGCTGGAGCAGAGAGTAAAGACATCGACTACCAGGCGTTGATCCGTATGTGGGTAATGGAGCGGCTGGCTCAGGAACGCGCTAATTGACTACAGCGTAGCTGGCCAGCAACCATTTCCCACAGGCTGCCGTCTTAGCTTGATGGGTATGCATCCCAGCATCCCCACAATATAAAAAGCCACCAGGGGTTGAGACCCCTGATGGCTTTTCAGTTGGAGGTGACAGGCACCCCGCAAGGACGGTTCACAATTTGGTTGACACATCCTGTCAACGAATGAGGCAACGAATAAACGAATAAGTTCTAACGGCAGACTCCATTCGTTTATTCGTTTGGTATTCGTTGACAGAAATGCCCAAAGCCCTAGCCCCCCCGCCTCCTGACCAGCGCAACCGTGAGAGCGGCGAGCGAAGCCAGCGCTGCCATCC
>CAZVCJ010000198.1:0-2958 GCA_964625745.1 uncultured Anaerolineae bacterium
TGGGCGTCTATGACGCGCCCCGCCAGGTGATCGAAGCCCTGGGGCTGAAGCTGGTGGAGATGGAGCACAGTGGCAAGAATGCCCTGTGCTGCGGCACCAGTTGCTGGACCAATTGTGGGGCCGTCAACAAGCAGATCCAGGTGGACCGCCTGCGCGAAGTCCAGGCCACCGGCGCCGAGCTATTGGTCACCGCCTGCCCCAAGTGCCAGATCCATTTCAAGTGCGCCCTGGACGACGCGAGGGTGAGTGAGGAGATCGGGATAGAGATACGTGATTTGGTTACTTTGGTGGACGAAGCGATGGCTTGGTAGGAGGAAAAATGCAAAATCCGCAATCCGCAACTTGTGCTGAGCCTGGTCGAAGCATCCGCAATCCAAAATCAATCGTGGTCATCGGCATGGGATACGTCGGTATTCCCTGCGCGGTGCTGCTGGCCGATGTACCTGGCCACAAGGTGATCGGAGTGCAGCGCCGCTCCGAGCGCTCCGGCTGGAAGATTGATGTCTTGAATCGGGGTGAGAGTCCCTTCGAGGGGGACGAGCCGGGGCTGGCTGAACTGATCGCCCGCGTGGTGGAAAAGGGGACCTTCCACGTGACGGACGACATTTCGGTCTGCCAGGACGCCGACGTCATCTTGATTGACGTGCAGACGCCGACCGATACCCGCCGGGTTCCTCAGTACCGCTCCCTGCGCGAGGTCAGCACCAGCGTGGGCCAGCACCTGCAGAAGGGCGCTTTGGTAGCCATTGAGTCCACGGTTGCGCCGGGCACCACCCAGAACATCGTGCAGCCCATCCTGGAGAAGAACTCCGGCCTGAAAGCTGGCCAGGACTTCTACCTGGCCTTTTCCTACGAGCGAGTGATGCCGGGCAAGCTGTTGGAATTCATGGTGGATTTTCCCCGAGTGGTGGGGGGCATTGATGCTAAGAGCACAGAGTTGGCGGTGGAGCTGTACAGCACCATCGTCAAGCAGGAGATCACGGCCACGGATGTCCTTACTGCCGAGCTGGCCAAGACGGTGGAGAATGCTTATCGAGACGTCAACATCGCTTTTGCCAACGAGATGGCCCTGATCTGCGAGAGCCTGGGGGTGGATGTCTACGAGATGCGGGGACTGATCAACGCCCGCCCCGACCGTCACATGCACCTGCCGGGGGCTGGCGTGGGTGGGCATTGTCTGCCCAAGGACACCTGGCTGCTGCGCTTTGGGGTTAAGGAATACGGCACCCGGGACGTGGACACGGTGATGATCACCCTGGCCCGCAGCATCAACGACGCCATGCCGGATCACATGGCGCGCCTGGTGGAGGAGGCGCTGGCTGAGGCGGGTAGGAAGATCAAGGGGGCGCGGGTGGCGGTCTTGGGAATCGCCTACCTGGAGGATTCGGACGATGTCCGCAACACTCCGGCTGAACCGCTGATCAACACCTTGCGGGCCAGGGGGGCCTCAGTCATCGCCCACGATCCCTTCGTTTGGGGCTACGAGGGCGAGGAACTGACCCGTGATCTGGACGAGGCCCTGCGCGGAGCCGACTGTCTGGCCCTGGTCACCAAACACCAGATGTACTTTGGGCTAGACCTGGAGCAGGTGAAAGGATTGATGCGCACCCCGGTCATCGTTGATGGACGCAACGTCTTCAGCGCCCAGGCGTGCCGGGAAGCGGGGTTTGTTTATCGGGGGATTGGGAAAGCGTAAAACGTAAAACGTGAAACGTGAGGGTTACGTTTTACGTTTCACGTTTTACGTCTTGTGGAGGTGCAAATGCCCAAGGATGATTTGCGTATCGGCGTTTTCGTCTGCGATTGTGGGCTGAACATCGCGGGCAGTTTGGACACCGAGGCGGTGCGGGAGTACGCGGAGACGCTGCCCGACGTGGCGGTGGCGGTCCGCAACAGGTACACCTGCGCCGACCCCGGCCAGCAGGAGATCAAGCGCCACATCGTGGAATACAATCTCAACCGGGTGGTGGTAGCCTCTTGTTCGCCTCTCCTGCACGAACCCACTTTCCGCAATTGTGTTCAAGAGGTGGGGCTTAACCCTTATCTTTTCGAGATGGCCAACATCCGGGAACACTGCTCCTGGGTACACCTCCACGATAGGGAGGCGGCCACTCGCAAGGCCGAGGACATCGTGCGCGCGGCGGTGGCGCGGGCCCACTGGCTCCTCCCTCAGATCGAGGAGCAGTTGTCTGTCACCGACGCGGTGTTGGTCATCGGCGGCGGGGTGGCTGGCATCCAGGCCTCGCTCGACCTGGCCGACGCCGGCCACCAGGTCTATCTCGTGGAAAAGGAGCCCTCCATCGGCGGGATCATGGCCCAACTGGACAAGACCTATCCCACCATGGACTGTAGTATATGAATTCTGGGCCCCAAGATGATGGATGTCGGTCGGCATCCCAGGATTGAGCTTTTGGCCTATAGCGAGATAGAGGACATCTCTGGCTACGTGGGCAACTTTCAGGTGAGGGTACGCAAGAAGGCTCGCTATGTGGACGAGACCGAGTGCACTGCCTGCAGCGATTGCGTCCCAGTTTGCCCGGTGGTCCAACCCGACGAGTTCCAGACGGGCCTCTCCACCCGCCGCGCCATCTACATTCCCTTTCCCCAGGCTGTGCCTTCGTCGTACATTATCAACATCCAGGAATGTCTGGGCGATAACCCCATCGCCTGCGGCAAATGTTTAGAAGCCTGCGACAAGAAGTGCATTGACTTCGACATGCAGGACGAGATCATCGAGTTCGAGGCGGGGGCCGTAATCGTGGCCACCGGGATGGAGCCCTACGATCCCACGGAGATGGACGAGTACGGCTACACGCGCTACCAGAACGTCATCACCAGCATGGAGTTCGAGAGGCTGATCTCCGCTGGCGGTCCCACCGAGGGCCACCTGATCCGTCCCACTGATCGGCGGACGCCCCAGCGCATCGGTTTCGTGCAGTGCGTCGGCTCTCGCTGCCA
>CAZVCJ010000198.1:3058-7264 GCA_964625745.1 uncultured Anaerolineae bacterium
CGGGGCAATCCCTACTGCTCCAACATCTGCTGCATGAACACCATCAAAGATAGCCTCCTGCTCAAAGACCATTATCCAGACACCGACATCACCGTGTTCTACATGGACATACGGGCCTTCGGCAAGGGTTTCGAGGACCTCTACATGCGCTCCAAAGCGGCGGGGGTCAAGTACATCAGGGGGCTGCCGGGTGAGGTGATGGAGGATGCCGAAACGCATAACCTGCGGGTCATGGTGGAGAACACCACCGCTCGCCGGCTGGAGGAACACGAGTTGGACATGCTGGTGCTCTCCATCGGCGCCGTGCCCCGCCAGGACAGCGAGGTGGTCAAGCAGCTCCTCACTCTCTCTCGCACCTCCGATGGCTTCTTCATGGAGTCGCATCCCAAGCTGAAGCCGGTGGACGCGCCGACGAAGGGCGTCTTTCTGGCCGGCTGTGCCGAGTCGCCCAAGGACATCAAAGACTCAGTCACTCAGGCCTCCGCTGCTGCCTCTCGCGCCGAGATCCTGTTGAGCTCTCCCACCATCAAAGTGGAGGCCATCACGGCCGTGGTGGACGAGGCCCTGTGCACGTCCTGCGGGCTGTGCGCCAGGGTTTGTCCCTACGGCGCTATGACCTGGGAGAAGGGACAGCCCGCTCGTGTGATCTCGGCCGCCTGTGCCGGGTGTGGCACCTGTGCCGCCGAATGTCAATATGATGCCATCACCATGCGTCACTTCTCCGATCAGGCCATCTACGCCATGATAGACGCCATGCTTGAGTGGTCGGGTGGTCGGGTAGTCCTTGGTCAGATGGTCAGCAAATCGAGAGGCCGGTTGACTGAGGACCAACAGACCATTCGACCATCCGACGATCTGACCATTCGACGGGCCAAGCCTCCCATCGTGGCCTTTGCCTGCAACTGGTGCTCATACATGGGAGCGGACGCGGCAGGCACAAGTCGCATAGAATACCCGCCCAACGCGCGACTCATCCGTACCTTATGCTCCGGGCGGGTCAGTCCCGATTTCGTGTGGTACGCCTTTCGCAGGGGAGCGCCGGTGGTGTTGGTCTCTGGCTGTCACTACGCGGATTGCCACTACATCAACGCCAACCGCCAGACCGTGCGCCGCGTGGATGCTCTGTGGGAGGGATTGGAGAAACAGGGGGTGCGCCCTGAGCGCTTGCAGTTGGACTGGGTCAGCGCGGCCGAGGGCCAGAAGTGGGCCAAAGTGATGCGGGAGCTGGACGAGCTGTGGGCGGGCGTCACAGCGGAGGAGATACAGCAGACTTGCGAGGCGTTGAAAGAAGCCAAGACCCCCATCCGCGGCGCTCTCGACCGGCTGAAGAAACCGACGGCGGCCACGATGGTTTGCATGCGCTGTGGCAACGAGTGGCCCGTGACCTTCGACCCCGCCGTTGACGAGGAGCGCTTATGCTCCAGGTGCCGGAGCAACAGCGTGCGGGTGTTGCTGGGATGAAGTCTATTAGCTTGACTATGAAAGGAGAGTGAGAACATGGACACGAAGCAGCATGTCACCGTTGTAGCGGCGCTCAACATCGGACTTGGCGCCCTGGGGCTTGTGCTGGCGATGATCGTCTTTGTGGTTTTGGTTGGGGCCGGGTTTCTCATTGCAGCGTCGGGAGATGCGGATGCGGTGCCCATCCTGACGTTCATCGCAGTCATTGCGGCCGGGTTCCTCTTCATCACCTCCGTGCCTGATATTATCGGTGGTATCGGGCTGGTGAAGCGGCAATCCTGGGCCAGAATCCTGGTACTGATACTCAGTGTTCTCAAGCTGATAAACTTCCCGATCGGAACTATCGTGGGGGTTTACAGCATCTGGGTTCTGATGCAGGATGAAGCGGTGCAAATGCTTGACCGCTAGTAACTACTCAGCCGTCGTGTCATTGCGAGCGTTTTTTGCGAAGCAATCTCCAGGTCTCAGCAACGATGCCATCTGCTCTGCCATTGTTGCTTGGGGATTGCTTCGGGCAAACTGCGCCCTCGCAATGACAGGCTGAGCAATTACGACCGCTAACTCATAGGCGGCTGCACAGGCCGCAAAACAATCGAGGAGGGCCGCACAGCCCTGCTTTTCTGGCTGGTAGTCTCCGCACGGCAAGAGCAAAGCCACCCGGTTCTGGCAAGGGTGGCTTTTGTCGTTGAAAGATGATCCTCGCAAGTTGTCCCCGCACTAGCTGGCCGTTAGCTTGCTCTTCAGTTGCCGAATTCTCTGATACGATTCGTTGATGCGCGCTTCGTCGGTCCTGCCATCTTGCACCAGCCGCTTGATGAGCGCCACAGTGCGAGCGGCGATATCCTCCTCGTACACCGAGTTGTTGGCGATGGCGAGGATGTCCACTCCGGCCTCAATGCTCTTCTGAATGGCGATCTCGAAGCCGTAATGATCGGCAATGGCTCCCATCTGCATGTCGTCGGAAATCACCACGCCATCGTAGCCCAGTTCTTCCCGCAGGATGCCGGTGATGGTGGGCCTGGAGAGGGTGGCCGGGTATTCGGGATCCAGGTTGGCGTTGAATACGTGCGCCGTCATGATGGCATCGGCTTGCCCGGCCTCGATGATGTTGGCATAAGGCTCCAGCTCGATGCGCGACCAGGTGTCGGTGACGTCAACTACTCCCAGGTGCGAGTCTCCTGTGGAGCTGCCGTGGCCGGGAAAATGCTTGAGAGTGCAGAGCACGCCCTGTTCGTGGTGAGCCTCGATGAACTCCAGGGCCTGCTGGGTCACGATCTCAGGGTCGGCCGAGAAGCTGCGCTCGTATTTGGCGATGATGGGGTTGTCGGGATTGGTGTTGACGTCCACCACCGGGGCCAGGTTGAGGTTGATGCCCAGCTCTGCCAGGGTTTTGGCCATCCTGGCGGCTTCCTGATGGGTGAAGCGGAGATCGTTGACTTCCCCCAGGTATTGGTGCGACACGGTGGGCGGGAAACCGTATTTCTCTTTCAAGCGGGTGATGATGCCGCCTTCGTAGTCAATGGCCACCAGCAGGGGTGTGGCCGAAGCCGACTGCAAGGCCTTGACCAGCGCGGTCACCTGGGTGGGGGATTCGACGTTGCGCACCGGCGACCTGGTGGGGACGTCGTAGTCAAAGAGCACGACGCCGCCCAAGTGACGATCCCGGATGTCTTGCACGATGGGAGAGTCATCGCTCACCTCCAGTCCGCGGAACCCGACCATCAGCATCTGTCCGATTTTGACGTCCAGACTCACCTCTTGATCCGTCGGTGATTCCGGCAGCGGTGTGCAAGCGGCCAGCAGCGCCGTGGCCGCCATCCCCTGGCCGACCAGCTTGAGAAACGCTCGCCGGGATAATTGGTATGGAACAGAAACAGTGTGTGTCAATATGAGTACCTCCCGTTACTTGAATGCTACCACGCCAAAGGCGCGGGGGCGGCGCAAGACGCGCGGGAAGCCGGCTTCCTGGAGACGTCGTATCACGCCGCGGGTGATGTTAGCGCCGGACTTGCTCTCTGGATTGCCAACGTAGTGAAACAGGCGGCCGCCGCGCCGCAGCACGCGGTGTAGCTCAACGTAGAATTCGCCAGAGTAGAGGTGGCCAGCCAGGCTGAAGGCCGGCGGGTCGTGGATGATGCGGGTGAATGTCTGGTCGTCGAATTCTTCGATCACGTCGTAGCCATCGCCGATGCGCCGGGTGATTTTGGGGTTGTCGAAAAGGTCTCGTGACCAGGGGTTGAGCCGGGCGATTTCCAGCGCGGTCGGGTCCAGTTCGATGGTGACCACGTGGTCGGCGGTCCTGGCTGCTTCGATGGCGGTGTAGCCCAGGCCGGTGGCTGTGTCCAGAACACGGCCAACGACGGGTTTGACAGTTTTGATCTTCTCCAGGGTGTCGCGGTGCGGGTTGGTGCCCTTGACGCGGTGCATCGGTATGCCGGAGACCAGCATGGTGGGCGCGGCGGGCGTGGGCATCAGGCTGTAGAGCAGATTGGTGAACTCCGAAAAGAGCTGGATTTTGCGCGGCGCACCATCTTCTTCGATGACGAAGCAGTTGTTCTCAGATGTGTTGATCTTCTCGATGGCATCCCAGCGCAGCGACGGGCCTTTGGGAAAACGCACCCCTGCTGTCTCGATCAATGCCTCAACCGTCGTGAGCCCCAGGTCTGGCGAGACTTCAGCGCGATGCTGGTCGGCTTCTCGAGCTCGCAGGAGGAGTTGCGTTTGAATGTGCGAGAGGACGATGGG
>CAZVCJ010000199.1:0-7216 GCA_964625745.1 uncultured Anaerolineae bacterium
ATATTGTCCAAGCCGATCACGATCAACCCACATCCTGATAATGCATGGAATTGCGCTGCATCTATAGCAAAGGTATTTGTGCTGGCGGCAAATGCAGTGTTTCCTGAGACTTTAGGGGCCGATGCAGCAGCCCAAGCGCTCCTCAACTTGCCAGCGATGTTCTTGAAATGGCAGGCTTGCGGATCCGATCTAATTTGTGGCGTCAAGGCGATAGCCCAGTACCTTCTTTCGGTGATCGGGACGATACCAGCAAAGTTGATCAACCTGCTGGTAGACCTCACTTCATGGTTCACCTCCCCGACCCCGCTATGTTCATCTTGGTTGGACTATCTCAACGCGATCGTGAACGAGTGGATACGAAATGGTTTGCGGATAAATGCTGTCACTGCTCAATCCCCAGTTTATCTGCTCGTGACTAACAACCAGGGACAGCGAGTTGGTTTCATGGATGACGGAACGATCGTGCAGGAAATCCCAGATGCTAGAGCAATTGAAACCTCAGCGGGCAAGATTGTGATTTATC
Organism: uncultured Anaerolineae bacterium; assembly: GCA_964625745.1. Taxonomy (GTDB): domain Bacteria; phylum Chloroflexota; class Anaerolineae; order VGOG01; family VGOG01; genus CAZVCJ01. The sequence continues at coordinate 524 of CAZVCJ010000199.1, forward strand.
CGGGAAACACCACTCAGACTGTGCGCATCAAGGGAATGGATTATGGAACAATGCACCTGAGCCTGGCGCTAGCCCGCGATGACGGTGCTGCTGTAAGTGCAGCCTATCGAGATGTGCAGGTTTACCCCAGTACGATTGGGCTGATTGATGCGCATGATAGCACCTATACGCTTAGCCTCGATGACAATGGAGACGGCGTGCCTGATCGGAGAAAACCACCCGACGAGTTGACGATCTTAAAGGTAGGGACCAGTTACCTCCCCCTCCTCCTGAAGAACTACCCCCCAGGAGGCTGCTTGGCGGAGTCGCCGCATCCGTACCCCGACAACTACAACAACACCTGGACGCTGACTAACCCGGACACTAATGCCATTTCGACGCGTATCCATTTCAGCCGCCTCGAGACGGAGAGCGGATGGGACTACGTCTATGTCCGAGATGCCAACAACAACCAGATCAACAGCTTCACTGGTAACTACTCCTCAGGGGTGTGGTCGGGTACGGTGCCGGGGCGCACGGTCAAGGTGCAACTAACGAGCGACGGGTCGGTCACAGCCTGGGGCTTCTGTGTGGACCGTATCGAGACGGTCAGTAGTGTAAGCACTGACACGCCTACCCCCACACGAACGAGAACCCCCACATCCACCCGCACACCTACACCTACCCGAACACCTACATCCACCCCAGTGAGCACTAATTGGGAAGGGGAATACTACAACAATGAGACTCTGAGCGGAAACCCTGCTCTGGTAAGGGACGATGTTGACATTGATTTTGAATGGTATGGTGGCTCACCGGATCCAGCTATCCAGCCTGACCACTTCTCCGCTCGCTGGACGAGAACGCTGTACTTCGCCAGTGGCCGTTATCGGTTCAATGTCTTTCACGACGATGGGGCCCAATTATGGATTGATGGGAGTCTGGTGATCAATGAGTGGCATTATGGTCGGGAGACTCACTCAGTTGACATCGATCTGGGTGCTGGCCAGCACACAGCATCAAGTTGGAGATGTACGAGATAGATGGCTGGGCTGCGGCTGCGCTGTGGTGGGCCGCTTTGCAGTAACCAACCCGGATCTCTAGGGTAAAAGAGGGGCTGGTCAACGCATGACCAGCCTCTCTTTGTTTTTCCCAGCTTGCCAGGATAAGTATTGTGTGATAGAATTTAGATAAGCCACAGCGAGGAGGAAGGAGTGGGATGACGACAAACCTGTGCACTGCTGAAAGCGGAAAGGAGGAGACCCCTATGGAATTCACGGTCATTCTCGAAGAGTGCGAGGAGGGCGGATATACGGTTACCTGCCCTGCCCTGCCTGGCTGTGTCACTGAAGGCGATAGCTATGAGGAGGCTCTGCAAAATGCCAAGGAGGCAATCGCAGGGTATTTGGAAGCGATAGAAAAACAAGCACGGATGACCCCTTCCCCTACCACAGTCCAATATGCAAAGGTGGCAGTGTAATGCCTCGTCTGCCCAGGGTGAGCGGGAAGCAAGTCATCAGGGCTCTCCGAAAGAAGGGATACGAAGTATTCAATATTCGAGGTAGCCACCACTATTTGCATCGCTGGGAAGGCGACAGATGGAGTCCCATCGTGACTGTCCCTGTTCATGGTAATAAGATCCTGAAGCTGAAGACGCTGGGGAGCATCTTGAAGCAGGCTGATACAGGCGTGGAAGAATTCATTGAGCTTCTGTAAAAGAGGGAGGGGCTGGTCAACACATGACCAGCCCCTCCTGATTTCTCAAGGAATTACGAGAGACGTGCGGAGATTTCAGATTTCTCGTAGGGTGGCCTTGCCCGCATCAGTGTCGTACAAAACGTAGGTGGAGTGGCCAAAGCGGCCCATGACCTCGCCAGGGTTGATGAGCAGGGTATCCCCCACCCTTTCCTCGGCGACGCGGTGGCTGTGGCCGCAGCAGACCAGATCGTAGCGGTCACTGGCGGCCAGGCCGGCGGCGATGGCGGGGTAGTGGGTGGCGGCGATTTTCCTGCCGCCCAACTCCAGCTCGGCGAACTCCCCATGCAGGGTCACGTTCCCGGCTTGGGTCGCCACCCGGGAGAGGAAGAGCTTGTCCCCGTCGTTGTTGCCGAAGACGACGTGGACGGGGCCTGGGAAGCCGTCAGCGATCTGTTTCAGGGTAAATGGGGCGCAGAAGTCGCCGCAGAAGATCAACTCCTCGGCCCCTCCCAACCCTCGCAGAACCTCCTCTAGCTTCCAGATATTGTCGTGGATGTCTGAGAGCACGGCGATAATCATTTGTCAGTCTCCTTCCTATCTTTTGCCAAACAGCTCGAAATCTGCTATACTAAGCCCATCACCGAAAGGGGAGGTGTAAAATGCGGCCACAGCGATTGATGAGCATCCTCACAGGTATACTCCTGCTTACTGTAGCAGGTACGATAATCGGCTCGGCCCTGTCAAATCAAGCCGAGTGCCCTTACAACCTGCTGGCGAACCCCGGCTTCGAAGATGGGTACAGCGAAAGGGAAGACCCCTACGCACCCGGGGAGGGGCCCAAGGGCGAATTGACGGTGGCCAATGGCTGGGAGTTGTGGTACGACAACGAACCGGGCACAGGTTGCTACAACTACCGGCCCGAATACAAACCGGAGGACGGTTACGCTCACCCAGACCCCCTGCGCGTTCGATCTGGCCAGTACGCTCAAAAGATGTTCACCACGTATTCCACCCACACAGCGGGCCTCTATCAGCAAGTGGCGGCGCCTGAGGGCAGCCAGGTAGAGTTCTCTATCTGGGTGGTGGTGTGGTCCAGCACGGTGTCCGACCCCCATCACTCAACCGCTCCCGGAGAATACTGGCTCTCGGTGGGCATAGACCCCTATGGCGGCACAGATGCCTTCTCGGAGGAAATCATCTGGAGCAACGGGATCGAGTACTACGACGAGCACGCGCAGCTTTCGGTGACGGCTGTGGCTCAAGCCGACCACGTGACCGTGTTCACCAGGGCGGCCCCGAAATACTGCGTGCAGCACAACGATTCCTACTGGGACGATGCCTGTCTCATCGTCAATCCCCTGCAGAACGCCGATTTCGAGCAGAGCTTCAGCAACAGAGTGGACCCCTATGCCCCAGGGGAGGGTCCAAAAGGCGAGTTGTCCGTCGCCGACGGCTGGGAGCTTTGGTATGATAACGTGCCGGGACAGGATGGCTATAATTACCGGCCGGAGTACAAACCAGAAGATGCGTATTTCTACGGAAGGCGGCGTGTTCGCTCGGGGAGTTTTGCCCAGAAGTTCTTCACTACTTTCTCCACTCACACGGCCGGTTTCTATCAGCGGATACCTGCACCAGAGGGAGAGGAGGTCACCTTCTCCATCTGGGTTCAGGTTTGGTCCAGTTCCTACGATGATCCCGACGAGTCACGCGATCCTGGGAAGTATCGCACTTACGTGGGCCTTGACCCCTTCGGGGGCACTGCATGGCAGTCTGGGGCGATAATCTGGTCCGAGCCGGTGATCATGTACGACGAATGGGTTGAGCTCAGCATCACTGCCGTGGCTCAAGCTGACCACGTCACCGTCTTCACCAAAGGCGCCCCTGAGTGGCGTGTGAAGCACAACGATTCCTACTGGGACGACGCTCGTCTCATCATCCCCCTCCCGACGCCCACAGCGACAGCGACACCTACGACCACGCCGACAGCGACATCTGGCGAGGTTTTCCTGCCCCTGGTCTTGAAGAACTACGGCACGCCCATTCCAACCGCGACTCCAACAGCTACCAGCACGAGTACACCGACGCCAACCTACACCCCCACCAACACCCTGACGCCATCGCCAACAGTCACAGCGACGTCTACCCTAACAACCACAACTACGCCCACAGCGACGCCCACGGTCACACCGACACCCACCCCTACGCGCGGCGGTTGAAAGTCATGTTAGAGGTGGTTCACCTCTTTCAACTTCGCAGCCTCTTGATGAACTTGGCCCAGGTGGAGGCAAAGTGGATCAAGGGAGTGGTCAAGCGCCCCACGATCTGCCCCTGGGCCAGGCTGTACAGAAACTCCTCTCCGTCATTGAAGGCCGGCATCTCCACGTAGGCACGGCCGATCTCCCAGGCGACGTGGGCATCACTGCCAGCAGTTACCAGCAGCCCCCACTCGCGGGCCAGATCCAGCGCGCGGCGGTTGTCAGAGGGGAATGTGGTGCGGGCGTTGAAAGCCTCCAGCATGTCCACCTGCTCAATGATGCTGAGCAGATGGGTCAGCCCCATGGCCTCGCGACGCCAGCGGTCCAAAGGATGGGATACGCCAACCAGGCCACCCTGCTCGCGCACGCGGGCGATGGCTTCCCGAACGGGAAGTCCCTTGGGCACCTCCTCTTCCAGGAAGTAGGCGATGATCTCCCCCACGTCGGTCTTGATCTCTTCGCCCACGATAATCAAATCGGGGGCCATCTCCGAAAGAGCCAGGGCCCCCGCAATGGTGTTATGATCGGTGATGGCCACTTTGCCCAGGCCCCGCTTCCGACAGGCCTCGATCACCGCCTCCAGGGACGTAAACGAATCTCCAGAGTAGCAAGTGTGGACGTGGAAGTCAACCTTCCAATATCTAATCTCCAATATCCAACCTCCCTCTCATCAACCGCCACAACCCCCACAGGAGCCCACCAGCCAGGAGAGCCGCGCCGCCCAGGGCAATAGCTGCCGCCTCGGGCTGGATGCCTGGCATAACTACCTCCCCGTCGCCGTAGCTCTTGAAGAGCCGCCCCCATTTGGTCTCCAGAGCCGCCTCCACCCGCTTGCGCCCCACGAAGGGATACCAATAAACGTTGTGATAGAGATTGGAGGCCAGGTATGACCAGGGCACCAGCGGCGTCCGCAGGAGCAGGTGCTCGAAAGGCTTGAGGGGGCCGTGATAGATCATCTTCTGCCCGCGACTGGCGAAGGTGTCCTCCTGGATAAAACCCCAGTCCTCGGCCGAGATGTCGTAGCCCACGATTTCGATGTCTTTGGGATCGCCCACCCCCAGCCCCAGCTCGTGAGCCAATCGAATGAACTTGAGGGACATGGGGTCGAAGCCCTGGATTTTAGCGGAGATGGCATCAATCGCCACCTGGTCTGCCGACGCCAGGATGATGTCCTTCTCGTGCCAGCGCATGGCTCGGGGGCCCGGCCCGTCGCCGGCAAAAGTGCCGTCCATCACGGCGAAGATGCCGGGATGGATCTCGTGCTGAATGGTCAGGAGATCCACGATGGCCTCGTCTATGACCGCGTGAGTCCAGTGGCGCTTCTCGGAGAGCAATCCGCCGAAGGCGTTCTTTATAGCCCCCGTGATGACGGTGAAGACGTGGGTTTTCACCGTCGGCAACTGGATGATGTTCTTGCCGATGAACATCCTGGGGATCTTGATCCCCTCCGGGTAGATGCGATCCAGCACCAGCATGGGCGCTTTCGGCTCGTAGACCGCCCACTCTACCTGAGGCTCGTAGAGATGGACGTTCCTCACGCCGTATTGGTCCACGATGATCTTCTGCTTGTTGTTGCGCTCGGCCACGTATGCGTCCACGACGACGGTGTTGTTCTGTGCACCGATGAGATCCTGGTAGCCGTCGTCCTGCAGGGTCTTGATCACGCCCTCCAACTGCCAGGGCACCGTAGAGCAGGCCGGGTACCAGGTCTGCCAGGAGACGTTGATCTTGAGGATGGTCTCTACATCCTTGGACAAAGCTTGCTGATAGCCCGCCAGATGCATCAACTGGCGATAGTCTTCGAGCACCGTATCAGGGGTGGTCTTGAGCACGGCCACCTTGCCCCTGCCGGGGAAGTCTCTCACAGCCATCGAAGTTCTCCTTTCACCTCGTAGACTCGCAGATTTGTAGACTCGTTAAACTCGTTACTCATTGCCTCATTGCCCCGTTGACTCGTTGACTTTCACGCCCGCAGCTCAGCCCCTAGCTCCTCGGCCAGCCGCCGCACAATGCGCTCCTGCACCCTGGCCACTTCGTCATCGGTCAGAGTCCGATCCTCGGCCTGGTAGGTCAGGGAGTAGGCCAGGCTTTTCTTACCAGGTGGGATCTGCTCGCCCCGGTACAGGTCGAAGAGTTCGATCCGGCGCAGGAGCCTCCCGCCAGCCTCGACTATGGCCTCCTGCACCTTTTGGGCCGAGAAGCCCTCATCAACGACCAGAGCCAGGTCCTGGCTCACGGATGGGAAGCGAGGGATGGGTCGCATGGTGCGCACCTTGCCCACGGCTATCGCTTGGGCCAACAGAGCCTCCAGATCGAGCTCCAGCGCGCCGACGGGTTGCGCCGGCAGGTCAAAAGCCTCCCGCACCAGAGGATGCAGTTCCCCCACCACGCCCACCACGTCGTCCTCAACACTCACCTGGGCACAGCGGCCCGGATGGAAGGCGGAGTGCACCGCCGTGAACAGGCGGTGCTGGGAGCATTGCTCGAACGTCCCCTCCAGCCCCAGCCCGGCCAGCAAAGTTTCCACCACTCCCTTGAGGTCGTAGAAGCCCATGGGCGTGCCGTCCTGTCCCACCAGCCACGAGCGGGACTCGCGGGGGCCGGTCATCACCATGCCCAGCCGGAGCGGCTCGTCGGGCAGGATTTGCCCCTCCGCCGGCAGGTAGACCGCACCGATCTCGAAGATGGCCACCCGGTCGAGGAAGCGCAGGTTCTCGCGGGTGGTGTGGAGCAAGGAGGGGAGCAGCGTCTGCCGCAGGCA
>CAZVCJ010000200.1:0-7040 GCA_964625745.1 uncultured Anaerolineae bacterium
TTGGAGACAAGGCCTGGCAGCACACCGCCCACGCCTTTGGGTACCTGGCCCCGGCTCCGCCGGGCAGCGACCCGCTACCCATCCAGCACGCAGGTAACATCAAAGCGCACGCCAGGCTGAAAAACGCCCGCATCAAGATCACCCTCGACCGGCTGCGGGTGGCGGACTATCCGGGCGGCAGCACGCACCGGGTGCTCTTTGATTTCTACGCCCAGAATCAGGTGCCGGGCAAGGTGGAGCACTTGCACTTCAACGCCACCCACAGGGTGCGCGAGGGCGAGCAGGCCGCCATCCTGGGCTATCCCATCTTCGTGGGGCTGAACGTGGGCACTGAGGGCGTGGCGTTCAAGTGCTTCACCGTCAACGTGGGGAACGAGGCCGACGAAGCCTTCCTGGGCTTTCTGGAGTCGGACGTGTTCAAGGAGGGATTGAAGCTGGCATCCACGGTGCAGCCAGCCATCAGTCTGTTCTCCGAAACGGCACTCGGCTTGACCAAAGCCATCGCCACTCGCCATAGAAACGTGCCGGTGCAGGATTTCTACATGGGCCTCGACTTCAGCCACATTCCCACTCGCGCCCGCCTGGCCGAAGGCTCGTACCTGGCCGTCCAGATTCCCGAAACCATTCAGACCGTCTGGGATTGGAGCGAGTGGGTCTACAATCCAGCCAACGGCCAGGTGGTGAACAAGGAAAATCCCACCCAGTTGACCCCGTACAACTACGTCGTCTTCAGCATCAGCCGGTACGAGGGCGATTAGTACACATGGGCGTAAGCCCTTCCCCAGCTAGGCGTTGGGCGAGAGCGCCGGTCGAGTAGGAGCAAAGCGACGTATCGAGACCAAGTGGCTCTTGAAAAGCGCTCTTGTAGGCAGAAAGCGCTTGGTTTCGATACACTTCTCCGCTGGCGCTACGAAGTTACTCAACCGGCGCTTGCCTTGTAACCACTGAAGTATCTCCGTCGTAATGTACTAGGATTGCTCTATCTTGCGCTGGCAAAGTGCTCAGCGCGTTCGATGAAGTAGACGAGGCGAGCGTGGAGTTCGGCCAGATCGGCGGTGGGTCGAGTCAGGCGCACGCGGTCTGGGCCGTGGTGTTCGCTCCACAACCATCGCAGGATCAGAAAGGGCCAGCGCGTCGCCCGGAGACGGTCCCACACTGCCAGCCGCTCGCCAAAATCATCGTCACCGGCTGGGCGGCGGTAGCTTTCCCGCAGCCAGGCGTGCTGCGCCTCGCTCATCTCAACTGACGCCGCGTGCCAGCGCAGCTCCGCCAGATCCAGGGCGGGGTCGCCCCACCCGCTGAACTCCCAGTCCACCCAGCGCACGCGGCCATCCCCGCTCCACACTGTGTTCGCCAGATTCGGGTCCACATGGCACAGGCACAACGGCACGCTCTCGCGGCCTGGGTTCACGGCTGCCGTGCGGACGACCTCCGCGCAACCGTCCACCAACTGAGCCAGCCGATCACGCAAGTTCCGCCCGTCCGGATCAGAGGCCGCCAGCCAGGTTCCATACCTGGCCAGGAAATCGTGCAGTTCGGCCAGGTATACCTCAAAGTCAAACCTGTGGGCCCAGGCATCGTAGATATTGTGATCCTCAAAGTCGCCCGGCTGGAGGGCATGCAGGCGCTGGAAACTATCGAGCAACGAGGCCAACTGCTGCGCTGTGGGCGACGGGCTGAGAGGTTGACCAGGCAGCCAGCGGTAGGCCACAGTGGGGAAGGGTACGATGGTGCAACTTTCGTCCAACCAGAGGGGCTGCGGCGCGATGTCCAGCCCTGCCGCTTGCAGCAGCCGGAGGGCTGCATACTCCCGGGCAGCCCGGCGGCACTCATCAGCCACACACAGCTTGCAGGCATAGCATTGCCCATCGGCTTCTACCCGGTACAGCGCATTGTTGAACCCGCCAGTCACCCGGTGCATCGTCACGCTGTCCTCCGTCCAGGTGTCCGCTCCGGCCGCGTACGCACTAGCGACCACCCGCAGCCAGTCTCGCTCTTCCCTCATTTGATTCCCCCCAGCAGGTGCTCGCGGCGGTTCATGAACTCGACGATCCATCGGCTGCCAGTCCAGCGCAGGCCGTGAAGACCAGTGGCGTCTGTTTGGACGCTGAAGTCGTGGCCCTCCAGCAAATTCCGCACGATGGTCCCAATGGTGCCGCCGTGGGCCACGACCAACACTGTGCCTTCTGGATGGGCCTCGAAGATACGGTGAACCGCCCCTTGGACACGAGCCTTGAAGGGCAGATAGCTCTCGTTGAAATCGGCTGGGGCCACAGCGTGGCCGTTGATGTACGGTGGGAGGTAGTCACCGTCGTCGCGCCAGTAGCGCACCTCGAACTCGCGAAGGCCGTCGTCGAACTTCACCGGCATGGCCAGCTCAGCGGCGACGATCTCGGCCGTTTCTCTGGCGCGGATGAGAGTGCTGGCGTAGATGGCGTCAATTCCCTCCTGGTTGGCGGCCAGCCAGCGGCCCAGCAAGCGTGCCTGTTGGCGACCTGCGTCAGTGAGACGACTGTTGAAGCCAGCCTCATCACCGCTAACCATCCACTCAGATTCACCGTGTCGGGCTAGAAGAAGGTTCATGGTCATGCCTCCCCCGAAGTCGAAGTAAAAGGTAATGAGTCAACGAGGCAATGAGTGACGAGTTGTCTCAATGACTCCTTAAGATGCACGGGATCCAACCTGGAACTCGTTGGCTATACTCCTCCCACTGCTCACCGAACTCAGCGACCAATGCCTGCTCCTCCCGTCTGGCGCGCAACACCAGGCCCAGGAAACTCACCGTGATGAACACGAGCGTCCAGGTGCGGTAAATGAGAATCCCGCCTGCGGAGGCAAAGATGATGCCCAGGTACATGGGGTGGCGCACGAAGGCGAAAGGGCCGTGGGTAACCAGCCGGTGATCGGCGTACAGTTGCGACCCTACGCTGCTGGAGACGTTGTACATCTCACCCAGGGTCAGCCGTGCCCACAGATACAGGGCCAGCCCGGGGAAGTAGAGCAGCGCGCCCAGGGCGAGCGCCACGATCCGAGCCGTTGCCGTCAACACCAGCGGGAGCGGTCGCCACAGGAGAAAGCACGGGCCAAAGAAGAGAGCGCTGATCAAGAGGTAGGCCGGCAGCCGTAGCACCCTGCGTGCCAGGCCGGTTGTCCGCCCCTGAGGCCGGCGCAGCCCGCGCGCTATCCCTGCCAATGCAGCGATCAGGCAAACTAACGCCGCCACTGCACCAGCCCAACGCACCCACTGCTCGACGATATGAAGACTCACGTTACCCCTTCCCTGATTCCATTCACAACACACCTGCCGCTTCTTCGCCTCGTAGCAGTGCCAGCAGCCGATCTTGGTCGCAGTGGGGCAGGCACTGGGCTGCCCGATCCAGCCGCTCCCGTCGGACGTAAGCCAGCACCTCCTCCTCCAGCCAGGAGACGCACACAGGAACGCCGTCCAGGTCCACCGTGGTATCCGTCGTGGCCGCTGTGGGCACCCACTGCTCTTCCTCCCATCGGTGCAAGTCGCCCATGACCTCGACGGCCACCCCATCGAAGTCAAAGAGGCCGAAGTGGGAGCGGTAGATCTCGTTCTCGCTCAGGGCCACAGGTTCCACGACGTGATCGGCAAAGAAGACCTGGAAGCGGTAGGCGTCCTCGGCGTCCGTCTCCAGGTCCAGGTCTCTCACCGGCAGCGGGACGCCGTGTAGCGTAGCCGAAGCCCCACCGACGAGCTTGTAGGCCACTCCACTCTCATTGAGCCGCTGGGCGATCTGGCGCAGCACCGTTCGCCAGTGGGTTTTGGCGTACTCGTTACCCATTCCTCGTTACCCCCCCCGTCCGGCGAGCCACCCACACCTGCTCTGGCGAATCCGCGGCGAAGGGGCGGCGGTCGAAGTCCCCATAGAGGGCCTCGACCTGGAAGCCGGTTTCCTCCAGTAGGGCACGAGTCTGCTGGGGATCGAGCCAACTGAAACTGAGACGGCGGTACTGGCGGCGGAGCACAACACCATCTTCGTCCAACTCGTCGGTCCAGGCGATGATCCGCGTCGTCTGAGCTTCAAAGTCATGACGGCTCGTCACCCAGAGGAGCAGATCGTGGCCGGTTGCGGCGTCGGTATACTCGCCCCGCAGACCAACTCCCTGAGACCGTCGGGCAACCTCCGGGTCGAACACGAAGTGATCGAAGACGAGTCGGCCGCCGGGGGTCAGTTGACTGTAGATGTGGCGCAGGCCGGCCCGCTTGTCGTCCAGTGTGACCAGGTGGCCGATGGTGTGGAAGGGGATGGTGATGAGCTGGGCTGGTTCGGGCAGCGCGAAATCGCGAAAATCAGCCTGGATGAGGGTGAGCAGGTGGGTCACACCGGCGGCTGCCGCCCGCTCTCGGCACAGCTTGAGCATCTCGGCCGATGAATCCACGCCGATGATGTGCTTCCCCTGCCGGGCCACCTCGATGGCGATGCGACCGTTGCCCACGCCCAACTCGACTACCGTCCCTGCCGTACGCAAGTACTCCTCGACGTAGAAGGGCAGGTTGCGCTTCGCGGCCGACGCCGTCTCCGTCCAGATGTCGTAGATATCGGCAAAGGCGTCGTACTCGACAGGTTGGTGCATAGTCGTCCTCCCCACAATTCTAGTAAGCGTGTAAGCAGGTAACGAGTCAACGAGTAACGAGGATACTCGTTAACTCATCACTCGTTACTCATTCCTCCCCGCCGTGCTGTCGGCAGAAGGCAATCTGCTGCCTCAGGTGGAAGCGCGCCTTCTCCTCGTCCTCCGCCTCCAGGGCTTCTGGGTGCAGCTCCACCGTGGCGATACCGGCGTAGCCGTCCTGGGCCAGTCGGCTGATCAGAGCATCCAGGGGCAGGAAGCCGTCCTCCAGACGGAGATGCTCCCGAACACGCCGCCCCTCCCGGCGGGCGTTGGACAGGTGCACGTGCGCCACCCGCTCCCGTACGCGTTCGTAGGCCATCAGCGGATCCAACCCCTTCGTCCCCAGGTGGGTGGTGTCCAGGGTCAGGTGAGGGAAGGCTCCCCATTCCTCCAACTGGTTCATCCGCCAGAGGTCCAGCGGCGCAATGGGCCACCAGCGGACCCACTTCAACGGCATGTTCTCTACGGCGACTACTGGATTGGGATGGGCCCGCTGCCAGGCCCTCAGATCATGGCGGAGCCAACGGAGGTAAGCTCTTTCCCTCCAGTAGGGCAGGTGGGCGATGATGACTTCCGCGCCTACAGCCCTGGCTATTTCCGCTGTAGCAGCGATACTCTGGGGTTGAGTCTTGGGCCAGGCTGCCAGTCGCTTTGGGTGGAAGGGAGCGTGGACGCTCACGATGGGCAGGTCGTGCCGGTCCATCAGTCGCCGCAGATAGACTGGCTGGCGGGTATCGAATCTCGGATCAATGAGCACCTCGATGCCATCGAAGCCAACCTCGGCGGCCAGGGCGAAGACGCGGTCCAGGCCATAGGTGTATAGGGAGCCTGTAGAAAGGGCAAAACGCATTAGTAATCCTCCTACAAGTTAGCTGCGATGAGCGGTTTTCTACCTTGCCAGATCCTCCGATTTGACTTTTGCGAGTAACTGCGCTATAGTGTTGACAAGAGTAAATGTTACCATTGTCCCACTGTCCGAAGACCTTTACTCACGAGCGTTCTGTCTCTATTGTAAACGTCCAGACTAAAGGAGATGAGGTATGAGCCAGACATTGACAATTCCTGATGTGCTCTACTTACAACTTGAAACTACAGCACGTATGCGGGGGCTAAAGAGTATCGAACAACTGCTTGAACTGTGGCAATCTAGGGAAAACGAACGACACCAGCGCCAAGAAACCGTTCGTCGCATTGATGCTTTACGCGAGCGGATCTTTGCCACGTATGGCGAAATGCCAGATAGCACGGCACTAATTCGCGAAGATCGAGAACGGTAACCATGGACAAAGTTGTTGTAGATAGCAGTGTGGCAATCAAGTGGTTTGTTGTCGAACTATACTCCACTGAGGCACGCCGGATTCTCGATGATTATCGAGCGGGCACACTGACTTTGCTTGCTCCGGATCTGATCAATGCCGAGATAGGCAACATTGTTTGGAAGAAGCACCGATTTCAGGGGCTAGCAGTTGCGGATGGAAAACAGATCATTGGCGAGTTTCGGAAACTGAAGTTTGAGCTGATTTCAAGCGCCACTTTGTTGGATGAAGCATATCGCTTGGCAGTGGCTCACCAGCGCACTGTCTACGATGCACTGTACATAGCGTTAGGCGTGCGCGAGCACTGCCTGTTTGTCACAGCAGATGAGAAGCTATACAACGCAATCAATGAGGCGGTTCCAAACGTAATGTGGGTGGCCGATTGGCCACAGTTAAAGTGAGACCATGCCTACGGTCATTTCGCCACACTGTTAGCTTTCCCCCTCTTGAGCCCGGTGCGCAGCTTGTTGTTCACCTCGCGCACGATGTGAGCGGCTAGAACCTCGCGATTCTCCTCCAAATAGACAACTACCCGGTCCGGGTGTGATTTGGTCATCTCCCGCAGCGCCCAGGAGACGGCTTTGGTGATCATGGGGTGTCGCTCTTCTTTGACCCGATCAACGAGTTCCAGGGTCAGGTCGGGGATGGTGAAGCCCGTGTGCCCTCGGTTTATCGGCGTGGTAGCCACCAGCGCCAGGCGGCGACTCCACACGTCCTCGTCGGCGGTCAGCTCCCCCAGATAGCCCAGCCTGGTGTCTGGCTCCCCCAACAGCCAGAGGGCCAGCACCCACTGCCCCAGCCCATCGGCTATCTCCCAATTATCGAGGTCTTGGCACCAGGGCTCAAAATGAGCCCAGGTCAGACCTGGAATACAGCGTTTGTAGTGCCCAAGCAGATAGATGACCAACAGCCGCTCCTCGCGTGACCTCCCATCCCACAACGCTTCCACTAAAGCCATCAGATCCTCGCAGATGATTTGCTTGCGGGCACGCTGCCAGGCGCGCGCTATGTCCCGAAGCTGGGGCACTCGCAGGCCGTACACCTTGAGTCCTGTGGGGACCACCATGCTCATCCTCACCTGGT
>CAZVCJ010000201.1:0-7004 GCA_964625745.1 uncultured Anaerolineae bacterium
TGCCCCATATCTTACCCTGAAGGCGGCCTGATGGCAAATTAGCAATCAGGGTAATATATGAAGATGAGTTGGTTGAGGTAGAAGGTTTGCTCATCTTCTTCACTAATAACAAATAACTTTCAATTGATATATGGCAGGAACCTGTAGAAAGAATATGAGGGAGAGATCCCCAATTCAACAGGAGGTCTGCCAAACGATACGACAACCGGAACACGAACACCTGAATCGCTTAACCGTCAAGCCCCTCGATCAGGTCTTCATCATGCGGGCCAAGGAAGGGCCGGGCTGCTCCCAGTTCGAGGCCGAGGCCCTCACCAACCTGGTCAAGGAAGTGTGCTTTCCCTGGCTTTCTCAGCCAGAGGCTATCCGAGCTGGGCAGTTGGCCATGACAGCGGTCTCGGCCGACGAGCCGGGACACAAGCCGCTCACACCCTTGTTGCTCGATATTATCATTGGAAGTCCTTGCAGGTCAACCACCAGCGCGATGTCCCATCCGAAAAGCGAAGCCGAAATACATCCCTAATAAGAAGCCCTCTGTATCCGCAAGAAGAGTTCCTGCTGGCTATTCCATAGTTCGTTAAGCTGAGTATCCGTAGGGTTTGTCAGACTGTATTCCGATTCTGATGATGCCCAAGCATTATTGGGAGTAGTTATTGAAACACCATATCTGAATTGGAAATCCCCTGCATGGTTGAGAAAATTACCATCGAGCGTCACGAACACCGAGTTAATTGCAGTTGAACCCGACGAAATGGTATGCCAGAAGATCTGATTTACATCTGCAATCTGACCTGGAGCAAGATGTTCGTCTGCCACGGTTGGAAAGAGGTTATGCCTCATGTCGGTCCAAAGCTCGTTGACTTCCGGAATCAAAAGGTTAAGGGTCGCTTGTGGTGGGCGACTTTTATATAGCTCCGATTTTAGGTATCGCTGATGGGCTACAGAACCTAACTCAGACAAAGGAATGCCCTGTGTTATCTCCAATGAGGTCTGTGGCGTGACACACAGTTCGACAGAATACGGCTCGAAATAGTTCCACTCCAAACACAAGAGACCTTGATAGTCCGAACTCAATTCTGCTGGTGGTCGGAGTGCAACTTGATTAACATCGAGAGTAAAGGTGGGCAAGCCCAAATTAATAGTATTCCTATTTGGTAGAGGATATTCTAAGCCCATAGTATTCATTCACCCCAAAGAAGAGATATCCAAGCTGCCTATCTATAATTATGCCATATGGCAGGTACCTGTAGAATTATGGGGAAGAGATTCCCAATTCAACAAAAGGTCTGCCAAATGATACGACAAAACCAACCTTGCAATTGTTGCTCAACATTATACACCAGAAGCCCTTGCAGGTCAACCACCAGTACGATGCTCAGTCCGAGAAGCAAAAGCGGAAGGCAATTCAGACCTCCCGCTCTTGCTCTTAATCGCGCCAGTGACTACAGCCTGCCCTCTGTCCTGAAGTGCCGTTTCGAGAGGATAATCAACCCCAGAGTAAGGAGCAGCGGTATTCCGATGAATGCTGCCATAAGCCCACCTTGAAACGGCAATCCTTGTAAAGCCTCCATTTCCGTTGGCGCAAACTTCATCCTGGACAAGATGTCGGACAGACTGGACCTGCAAAGGGTCAGCATCGAGGAGGATGTGAGCAGGCCGAAGTAGATCACAGAACCCCACCAGGCCCAGGTTCGCAACCTGAATGTACCCCAGGTGAGACAGGCCAAACAGGCTATCAAGATGTCAAGTAGAAGGATCCCCTGAAAGTCAACGAGCCAGACGCCAAAAAGCGGGAAGATGCCGTTGAACAAGATGGGGATGTGCAGCACGACGACGTAAAATAGATACAAAGAACACAGTACCAGCACGGGTATCGGGAATCGCTCCACCCAATAGGTCTTCGGGTCTTTGGTCTCAAAGGTCAACCTGACGTGTCGGCTCCGGTAGAACCAAATGAGCAAGCCTGGGACTACCAGATAGGACAACGCCAGCGCGACGAGCATGATCAGGACTGCCGCTAGAGACAGATCCTTGGCCGTAACTGCCACAAACGAGAACACGACGATCAAAGGCACACCGACCACCAGCCAGAATCCGATCAAGGTCAAAGCAAGGGTTCTGGCCCAACGGCGTACTTTCAGGTGCCCGTAACCCAGGGGAATGAGCACCATGGCGATGAGATAATAACCGATGATTTGACTGGCGATGTTGCCAAACATGAAAGAGCCAAATCCAAAGCCTTCGTAGTGAAAACGTCCACCCTCAGAAAAGAGGTAGAAGCAATACATTTCGACTGGCCCCAACAAAGCGGCGGCTATACCGATGAGTAGTAGAAGACCTCCGATGACAGCAAGAATCGGACGGCGATCTCGATAGACCGCATCGTTTATAGCTTCTGTCATTGCTCTGGCTTCTCCCGTATTCGCTACGCCGCCCGCGGCCGCAGCCTTTGGGCCACCAGCCCCACCGCCGGGCCGAAAGCCAATAGTGCCACGCCGACTGCCAGCAGGATCAAGGGCTGTCCGGTCTGGCCGTGGCTCACCCGCCACTGCCAGAAGACGCCGTACTCGACGCCCCACATCGTCCCCAGGCAGAGGAGTCCACCGACGGCCAGCAACGCCGCCCGCCGCGCTGGCGGCCCGGCCACGAAGCCATATATCAACCCGCCGTAGAGCAGACCCAGCGGCCCAACCAGTAGCCCAACGTCCAGACGATTGATGGGAGGGTTTGAGGCCCAGGAGACCACCACCAGGCTGAGGATCATGGTCGTGCTCAGCCCGGCCAGTCCGCCCAGCGACGGCCCACGCCAACCAACTGCCCCCAGCGCTGCCCCTAACAGCAACAACAGAGCCATCATGATCAGCACGTCAATCACCGGGGACACGAGGTACGGCAGGTCGTCGGCGGCAACCATTAGCGCAAACACGATGACCATGACCGTGGTTCCGACCCAGGTGGTTCCCCAAAGCGGCAGCCGCCGCGCCACGGCGACCACGCCGCCGATCACCAGGATCAGCGCGGCCAGCGCCATCGCGCCGATGCCGACCGCCATCCCTCCCGTGATGATGCCGGGGCTGTAATGGACGGGCGTCGGGCCGCCGACCACCAACCGGCTCAGGGGCGCTCTGAGCAGTAAGGGAATGGCGATGCTCAGGCCGAGGAGCACCGGCGGCAATGCTGCCAGCAATGCGTCTCGCCTCGTCACCCCGCCGTGCACCTGCTTCAACTCCCGGCCCACCTCGGCCGGATCACCCAACGCTTCCATTGCCTGTTCCATGCTTGCCTCCTTCGAAAGCCCACGCAGCATCAGCCAGCGGGCTTTATCTTCAAGGTGGCCGCTGATCTCAGCCACGATCTCCCGTCGCCGGGCCTCGTCGAGTTGGCCCAGCGCAGCTTCTATTGTCGTTAGATAGCTACGGCTCAAATCCACCTCCAATCTGCCACCCACCACCCTACGGCTGCGGCGGTGGGCCGGCGTCTTCGGGGATGGGCGGGCCGTCGGGTAGACTGCGCAGGTAATCGCAGGTGACGAGTTTCACGTCCCCCCACACGTATCCCTCGGCCTCAAAGGTGAGAATGTCCTTGATCCAGCGTTTCTGACCGTCCTCCAGGGCGTAGATGTGAGGGCTGCCCTGGCATCTAAGGAGCACGTGGATGGGCCAGCCCTTCTCGAATTTCTCCAGGAAGCTGTCATCAACAACGTGAACCTGATCCCAGCGGTAACCGAAAAACTCGAACGCCTCCAGGCTGCTGATCCAGCGCAGCTTGTCGTCCTGCAGGACGTATATGTCCGTGCCGCTGCCCTTGAGCACCAGACCATCACGGATGACCAGAGAGGCAGTGTCGGGCATGATGCGGGCCAGGCCGGTGCCGTAGCGGTTGATGGGGACGTTGATCACCACCAGCAGCGCCACCAGGGCCAGCAGCAGACGGCCCAGGGTGCGTCCCAGGTTGATGCTGGGCAGCGATGGTGGAGGTGTCCAGCCCTCCTCGCCGGGCTCAGGTTCCCCGGTCGGCCTGGCAGCGGCAATGAGCTCCGGCGCCGAAGGCTCCGCCGTTGGCTGCGGGGCGGGGGAAGGTGGAGGCCCTGGGCTCGGGCCGGGTTTCTCCTGGGTCTGGCAGATGGCCTGCCGTTCCAGTAAAGCCTCCAACAGCAGGTCCAGAATCTGCTCCGTGGCGGAAGGCTCCGGCTTCGCTGATTCGCCGATTCGCTGATTCGTTGATTCCATACCGCCTCCTATTTCACCACCAAGAAGCCCAGGATCTCACCGATGCTGACCAGGACGTTGGCGTAGAAGTTGCCGCCGAGCTGACGAAACAACTCGAACTTCATGCTGGGAGCCCCAATGAAAGGCCGCAGCGTCCAGGCCATCTGACTGCCCACAAAGGCGTAGACCAGGATCCAGAGACGGAGCACCATGCGGCGGGCGCTGACCCCCTCCTTACCTGAAGCCGCAATCACCTGCATCCCCTGGCCGAGGAAGACCACCCCCATACTGCCGGCGATGGTGAAGACGCCCACGTTCAGTAGCTTGAAGAACTGGTAATGGCTGGTGGTCAGCAGGAAGAAAAGGGTGATGGGGGCGAAGCTGAGCAACAACACCGCCGTGACGGTGATGGCCGTCAGGATGAGGGCCATGTTCTGGGTCAGGCTCTGCTTGGAGCCGAAGAGGACGTTGAAGAAGTACAGGGTCGGGGAGCAGACGATGAGGGTGGCCAGGAAGAGGATGGGCAGCTTGGCGGCCGAGCTGAGGGCCTGCCACAGGCTATGGGTGGAGCCCATCACCGCCCCGTAGAGGGCCAGGAAGGCGATGCTGGAGACCAGCATGGCCCGCATTTTTCCCGGCAGGCCGATGCCCTCGCGTATCTCGTTGAAGTAGTGATACCGGTTGCGAAGGATGGTTTCGATGATAGCCAGGTCTTTCATAAAGACACCTCCAGAAGTGTTGTTACCAGCGCAGGGCAGGCCAGGTAGAGAAGACGACGGTGATAGCCCAGAAGAAGGCCCAGGTCATCAGGGCATAGCGCCAACGGCCAAACTTGAGCAAAGGCACCAGCAGGGCCGCGGCCGCTATCACCCAGAAGGTGGGGCGGGTGAGCAACTGCGGCCAGCCCAGGGCGGTGCCGTCGGGGGCGAAGACCAGCCAGCGCAGCACCAGGGCGCACACCACTGGCAGCCCGGCGGCGATGACGGCGTCGGCGGTGCCCCAGCCAGCGTGAACCTGTTGTAGCTCAACGCCAGCTTCCTCCACGCCGAAGCGGGCCGCTGCCTCCGCCAGCGCAGCCTGTTCGTCCAGCCCCTGGGCCTGGGCCGCTGCCACCGCCTCCTCCAGGTGGGAGCGGATCTCCTCCAGCACCTCGTGTTCGGTCTCGCTATCCAGGTCCATCTGGGCCTGAACGTGGGCCAATACTTGGTCAATCTCCGCAGTGCTCATGTTCTACCCCTAGCCAGGTACAGATTCAGGCTCGACATGGCCATGCCCTCTGATCACTCCCATCAGCTTCTCGGTGAACGTCGTCCACTCCGCCACCGAATTGGCCAGCACCTTGCGGCCTTCCTCGGTGATGAAATAATACTTGCGCCGCCTTGAGCCAGCCACGGAGCGCCACTCGCTCTTGAGCAAGCCATCCTGCTCCATGCGGTGCAAGGCAGGATAGAGCAACCCCTCTTTCATCTCGAAATAGCCCTCGCTACGCCGCTGCAGTTCCTGCGTGATCTGGTAGCCATACATAGACTCATCGCTCAACAAGGACAGAATCAGCGTGCTGGTGCTTCCTTTTCGAATCTGATCGTAAAGAGTCATAGTTCATCCCTTCTCGTTTATACCTAATGTTCTTATGCATAAGTATATCAAAGTTTTACCATTTTGTCAAGAAGAGGACATCGTTTACCCGTTTTTGGCCCTTGACAAAACAGCTCATTTCTGGTATAATATACGTGCAGTTAGGAAGCTGATCTCGCTCGCTATATGGTGAGAAGATCTAATAATTGAGGAAGGAGGCAAATAGTCTAAAGCTTAAGGGGAATCGCGAAAAGTGATAGGTCTTTTGCCTCTGCCGGTGTCAAAGCATCGGCTTTTTTCGTCCAAATGGATTTGACAAATTCTCAGAGCCGTGTTATAATCCAGTTTACTTGGAGGGGAGCACCTTAACAACTGAAGAGTGGTAAGAAGGCAGCGTGAAAATTTTGGGTTCCAAAAGTCAACTCTTTACGGAGGGTTTGATCCTGGCTCAGGATGAACGCTGGCGGCGTGCCTAACACATGCAAGTCGAACGGTCCTGGAAGCTGGAAGCTGGCGACTGGAAGCTAGCTTGCTAGCAACCGGTAACTGGCAACTAGCGACCGGGATAGTGGCGAACGGGTGAGTAACACGTAGGCGACCTGCCCCGAAGAGGGGGATAACCGCTGGAAACGGCGGCTAATACCCCATGTGGTCGTGAGGGTTAGAGGCCTCATGATTAAAGCTCCGGCGCTTCGGGAGGGGCCTGCGGCCTATCAGCTAGTTGGTGAGGTAATGGCCCACCAAGGCAATGACGGGTAGCTGGTCTGAGAGGACGATCAGCCACACGGGCACTGAGACACGGGCCCGACTCCTACGGGAGGCAGCAGTGAGGGATATTGCGCAATGGGCGAAAGCCTGACGCAGCAACGCCGCGTGGGCGATGAAGGCCTTCGGGTTGTAAAGCCCTTTTCTGGGGGAAGAGGAAGGACGGTACCCCAGGAATAAGTCCCGGCTAACTACGTGCCAGCAGCCGCGGTAAAACGTAGGGGACGAGTGTTATCCGGATTCATTGGGCGTAAAGCGCGTGCAGGTGGTGCTTTAAGTTGGGCGTGAAATCTCTTGGCTTAACTGGGAGGGGTCGTTCAATACTGAAGCACTTGAGGGCAGGAGAGGGAGGTAGAATTCCCGGTGTAGTGGTGAAATGCGTAGATATCGGGAGGAATACCAGTGGCGAAGGCGGCCTCCTGGCCTGCTCCTGACACTAAGACGCGAAAGCTAGGG
>CAZVCJ010000202.1:0-6972 GCA_964625745.1 uncultured Anaerolineae bacterium
GACGTGGACCCGGAGAAGGTGGCGGAGGCCAGCCGGACGCTGCCCAATATCCACCTGGCTCCAGCGGAGAAGTTGCCCTTCCCCGACGGCTTCTTCGATGTGGTGCTCCTGCACGAGGTCATCGAGCACGTCGAGGACGATCGCCAGGCCATCCACGAGGCTCATCGGGTGATCAAGCGGGGAGGGCGCATGGTCATCTTCGCTCCCAACCGTCTCTACCCCCTGGAGACCCACGGCATCTTCTGGCGCGGAAAGTACCGCTTCGGCAACATCCCGCTGGTCAACTACCTGCCGGATTTCCTGCGGCGGCAGTTTTGCCCCCACGTGCGGGCTTACACGAGAGGCGACATGCGGCGGCTGTTCGAGGGTCTCGACGTTGAAATCATCGTGCACACCCAAATCTACCCTGGCTACGATAAAATCGCGGCCCGCCGCCCGAGGATGGGGGGCTTTTTGCGCCGGCTCACTTACGCTCTGGAAAGCACCCCGCTGCGAGCCTTTGGACTATCGCACTTTGTGGTGGTGGGGAAGGGACAACGGACTGTGGATTGACGGATCAACCAACTTGGACTGAGAGCGTGTGATGAGAGTTTCTATTTCTAAAGCCAAGAGCGATTTCTCCGAGTTGCTCAAGCGTGCACAGAGGGAGCCGGTGATCGTAACCTGCCGGGGGGAGCCCGACGCAGTGATCCTGTCCATTGACGAATATGAGCGCCTGCGGCGACTACGGGCCTATTTGAGCATGGTACGCCTCTCCCGCGAACTGGAGAGGGCCGGCGTGACTGCCACCGAACTATATGAGGCCTCCAGAAAGGACCACGAGGACAGGTCATGATTGTTGATGCCAGCGTGGTGCTGAGCAGTCAAGGATCGCCTGCCCTGGGTTCCCTTGGGGCGGCCCCGCCGGATACGCATCGTTCAGGTACTTATCCAGGCGAGGCAACGCCTCCTCAGTCGTCTGCCCCCAAATGATCCCCGGCACAAAAACGAGGCAGCCCTTCCAACCTGTTCGAGGGACAGGCTGGAAGGGCTGCCTCTTGTGCCCTTTCGGCCCCAGATGTCACCGATAGGTCGGCAACCAGTCGCCGTGCGCCTCAATCAGGTCGTCCACCAGACTCCAGATCTGATCCAGGTCCAGTTCGGCGGCGGTGTGGGGGTCGAGCATGGCGGCGTGGTAGATGTGCTCTCGTTTGTGGGTCAGGGCCGCTTCCACCGTCAGCGCCTGCACGTTGATGTTGGTCTGCATCAGCGCGGCCAGGTGCGGGGGCAGGGCACCGATGCGGGTGGGTTGCACGCCGTTCTTGTCCACCACACACGGAACTTCCACGATGCAGCCTGGGGGCAGGTTGTCAATCAGACCACGGTTGGGCACATTGCCGTAGACCACGCGGGGCGTGCCAGTCTCCACGCTGTGGATGATCAGCGGGGCATATTCGCCGCTCACCCTCAGTTCAAATATCTCTTCAATGAAATGGGCGGGTATGACGGTGCTCTCCAATGCCTTGCGAGCGCTCTCCAACATCTCAGGCGTGACCTCTGTGATGGAGATGTCGGGGTCCTCCAGGCTCTCCTGCATAACCTCCCATATATTCATTTGAGCTTCACAACGCCGAAGGTATTCATCCAGCGGAACGTTGAAGCGCTCAAGCAGGTCGGGGCGATCCCGCTTGATGAACCAGGGCACGTATTCGGCAAAGTGCTCGCTGGACTCGGTGACGAAATAGCCCAGGCGGGTGAGCATCTCGTAGCGCACCAGGTTCCAGTCGGGCACCCGGCCCTCCTCCACCACCTGGCGGATGCGCGGGTAGAGGTCCTCGACGCCGTCCTCTGTCTTGCGCTCGAAGCGCAGGTAGAAGGCCATGTGATTGATGCCCGCGCACAGGTAGTTGATCTCCTCCAGCGGCACGCCGATGTCGTAGGCCAGTTGTGCCGCCGTGCCCTGGACACTGTGACACAACCCCACTGTCTTGACCTTGCTGGCCCGGCTGATGGCCCAGCAGTTCATGGCCATCGGGTTGACGTAGTTCAGGAAAGTAACGCCAGGGCACAGGTTTTGCATGTCGTGGCATACATCCAGCAGGACGGGGATGGTGCGCAGGGCGCGCATGATGCCACCAATGCCTGACGTATCGCCAATCGTCTGACGCAGGCCGTATTTCTTGGGAACTTCGAAGTCAACCACTGTGCCCGGCTTATAACCAGCCACCTGGAACATGCTGATGGCATAATCTGCGCCATCCAGAGCTGCCCGGCGGTCGGTGGTGGCTTCGATGGTGGGGTGAGCATCCAGGGCCTGGGCTACTTTGTGGGCCACGACCTCCGAGGTGCGCAGGCGTTTCTCATCAATGTCGTGCAGGCTAATGGTGGAGTTAGCCAGCTCAGGAAAGCTCAGGATGTCAACTAGCAGACGCTTGGCGAAAACGGTGCTGCCAGCTCCGATGAAGGTGATTTTGGGCATGTTAGCTATTGGACTCCTTCCTATGTGTGATAGCTAAACCGTACTACACTTCAAAGTGCTTGAACTGAGGCAGGTGGCCCCGGTTTTGCTGGAACATTTCGTTGACCATTTGCTTGATCTCGGCCAGCGAGAGGACAGATGCGGTCAACGGATCGAAGGCGATGGCCTGGAAGACCAGCCGGGGGTCGCCAGTGAGAGCGGCTTCGACCGCCATCTCCTCAATGGAGGCGCTCAGGTTGGTTAGCAGTGCGCATTGGGGCGGCAACGCGCCCACTTGCACGGGGCTTAACCCCTTGCGACTGGCCCAAACCGGCACTTCCACGCAAGCGTTCTCAGGCAGGTTGGTTACCAGGCTCGCGTTGGGCACATTGCCATTGAACTCGAAGGGTTCACCCCCCATCAGCGCGTTGATGATGTAGGCTGCGTATTCGTGTCCCCGCTCCAGCGAAATGGACGTGTCGTCGGCGAACCACTTTTTTGCCTCGTCACGCCAGTTATCCTCGCGCTTCTGATATTCCTTGAGGATGTAGGCGTGCTCGCCGGGATTCCATCCGGTGCCGTGGGTGCAGTACTTCTCGATCAGATCAGGCCGCTTGCGGAACCACCAGTTGTACTCGGAGTTGTGACCGCTGGACTCGGTCACGTAATAATCGAGGTGGAGGAACATCTCGTTGCGCACGATCTCTTCGTTATAGATCTCTGGATTCCCAGTAATGGCCCTGCGGATGAGGGGGTACGCATCTTTGCCATTCCACTCAAACTTCAGGTACCAGGCCAGATGATTGATGCCGGCACAGGTATAGGTGATCTCTTCCATAGGCGCATCGATCCAACGAGCCAGCATCATCGCTGTGCCCTGGACACTGTGGCACAGCCCGGTGAGGCGGATACTGGTTGCCCGCTGCATGGCGCGGCAAAGCATGGCCATGGGATTGGTATAGTTGAGCATGGTGGCGTCGGGACAGTAGCGCTCCATGTCATGGGCGATGCCCAGCATCACCGGGATGGTACGCAGCGCTCGGAAGATGCCTGATGGGCCACGGGTATCGCCGATGTTGATATCCACCCCGTATTTCTTGGGGATCTCGATGTCGTGACGCCACACGTCCGTCGCCCCGGCCAGGATGGTGATCAGCACTACATCTGCATCCTTCAGGGCCTCCCCCCGGTCCATGGTTGCCTCCACTGTGGCCGGATAATTGCCCAGGTCCACAATTTTCTGGACAGACCTCTGAGCGAAGTCCAGGCGTTCGGCGTCAATGTCCATCAAGGCCAGCGTAGCGTCTTGCAACAGGGGGAAGGTCATGAGGTCCCTGGCCAGTTTACGAGTGAATTCCAAACTTCCTGCACCGATGAACGCAATTTTAGTCATCAAAGGCTCCTTTTGATTTGAGTTTCTAGAACTGGGGCAACCACTGGCTCTGCGCCACCAACAGTTCATCCACCATTGAGCGGATCTGGGACAGGGTACACACAGCGGCGGTCAGCGGGTCGAGCATGACAGCATGGTAAACTGCCTCAGTGTCACCGGTCAGAGCAGCCTCGACGATGAGTTCCTGCACGTTGACGTTGGTGCGGTTGAGGGCGGCCAGTTGGGTAGGCAGCGCGCCGACAGCCGTGGGCTGAACACCGTTGCCGTCCACCAGGCACGGCACTTCCACGCAGCACCCCTGGGGCAGATTGTCAATCAGGCCCCAGTTGGGCACGTTGCCATTGATGCGCACCGCTTGGTTGGTCTCCATCGCCTCGATGATGTAGGAGCTATACTCGTGGGTGCGCTGGGTGGGCAGGGACTTGACGCCTTCCAGCAGTTCCTGATATTCTTTCTGAGCCTCTGCAAAAGCCTCGATGCAGTGGCGCAGATAGCCGCCTGTGCGGCCAAAGTCGAACCAGTAGTTGACCTCGTCCTTGAGACGCGGCACCAGGTCGTCGTTCACCATCCGGGCGTTTTTGCGGAAATAGGGCAGGTACTCGCTGGCGTGGCCGCTGGATTCGGTGACAAAGTAGCCAAAGTGCTTCATCAGCTCGATGCGCACCGGCTCCTGGGCGTAGACCTCCGGCCGCCCGATGGCCTCCCAGATCAGCGGGTAGAGGTCCTCCTTGCTCCGGCGGAACTCCAGAAACCAGGCCTGATGGTTGATGCCGGCACAGAGATAGACCACTTCGTCGTAGGGCACACCGATCCACTCAGCCAGCATCTCGCTGGTGCCCTGCACGCTGTGGCACAGGCCCACGTGAGGGCGACCGGTGGCTACATCCACGGCCCAACAGTTGGCCGCCATCGGGTTGACGTAGTTGAGCAGCAGCGCGTCCGGCGCGAGGTCATCCATGTCTTGGCCCAGGTCAATCAGCACCGGAATAGTGCGCAATCCTCGGAAGACGCCGCCCGGCCCCAGCGTGTCGCCCACGCACTGCTCCACGCCGTAGCGTTGGGGGATCTCGATATCCAGGGCGTAGGCATCCAGCCCACCCTGCTGGAAGGTGGTGATCACGTAATCGGCATCTCGCACGGCCTCCCGTCGGTCGGTGGTGGCTTCCACCTGGGCCTTTAACCCACGCTGGTCAATAATCGCCTGGACCAAATCGTGAGCCTGAGCCAACCGCTCAGGGTCAATGTCCATCAGGGCGATAGTGCTCTCTTGCAATGCTGGCGTCAGCAGGATGTCGCTACTCAGATTGCGGGTGAAGACGACGCTGCCGGCGCCGATCAGGGTGATTTTCGGCATCAAAACTCTCCTTTCCGCTCCTTGATGGTCTCCCCTTTGGGTGTTGCAACTGTGTCATTGCGAGCGACCGCAGGGAGCGAAGCAATCTCCCTCATTGCGGGCTGGGGATTGCTTCGTCACTTCGTTTCTCGCAATGACAGGCAAAAACCCTTCAGGGAGCAGCCACACTCTGCGGGGAGACTACCAGCTCCTTGATCAGTATTGGAAAACTGCGCCCTCCTGGGCGGGATCAAAACCCTCTGGCCACAGGGTCGTATCGTTATACCACGCTCCGTTGAGGTTGGCCCCGCTCAGATCGGCCTCGCGCAGGTCAGCCAGGCGCAGATCGGCTCCTTCCAGGATGGCCCCACTCAGATCGGCCCTGCGCAGGAAGGTCTGGTAGAGACTGGCCCCGCTCAAATCGGCCTCGCGCAGATCCGCCTCGAAGAGCATGGCCTCGCGCAGATCCGCCCCGGTCAGATCAGCCCTCACCAGGTTGGCCCAGCGCAGATTGGTTGCGCTCAGGTCGGCCTCGAACAGGTCAGCCAGGCTCAGATCGGCCTTTTCCAGGTTGGCTATACGCAGGTCAGCCCTGGTGAGATCGGCCCTTTTCAGCCTGGCCTCGGACAGGTTGGCGTCCAGAAGGCTGGCTCGACGCAGATCTGCCCGGCTCAAATCGGCACCGCTCAGATCGGCCTTGATCAGTCTGGCCTCGCGCAGTTCGGCCCTGCGCAGGATGGCTGCGCTTAAATCGGCCTTATTGAGCTCAACACCGCTCAGGTTAGCCTGGCTGAGGTCGGCTGCATGACAGTCTGGCGGGCACGCTGGGGGCAAAGGCTGCCGGAAGAAGACAAAACAAGTTTCCTCGCCTCGGTTGTCTCGACTACAGGCGAAAGCAAAGGGGCTTAGAAACCTCACAGCGCAAACTGCACATGCCGCAAGTATGATGATGCCTACGAGTGTTACGGTGACCAGGATAGGCCCTTTTCGTTTGGGCCTCTGCTTGATGGACCGCCAACTGAAACGGGCATCAAAAACCGGCTGGTAGGTTTCTGCTTCCAACTGCTCGTCTCTTGCTTTTTCCCGATCCTGCTCGTCGTGCAATTGCTCGCATCCTCCGCCACAAAGTCAAAGCCCGCTCGTGCGGGCTATCGCGACCGTCCAAGGGCATTATGGATAAACGTAGTAGCGATGGTTCGACTTCGCTCACCACAGGCTTCAGTCGCTTTTGCGGAAATGACGACTGAAGTCGTCACTACGTGTCCCCAAGCCGGCTCACTCAGACAGGGCCTTGATGATCTCCTGGCAGAACTCAGGCAAATCGTCAGGCACCCTGCCGGTGATGATGTTGCCGTCCCGGACCGCTGGCACATCCACGAATTCGGCCCCTGCGTTTACCAGGTCGTCTCGCACGGCCACGTAGCCGGTGGCCTGTCTCCCCTCCATGATCCCCGCAGAGATCAAAATCCAGGGGCCGTGGCAGATGGCGGCCAGCAGCTTGCCCCGCCGGTGACACTCACGCACCAGATCGAGGGTCCCTTGGTGCAATCGCAAGGCATCGGGGGAATACCCGCCGGGGAAGAGTACGCAGTCAACGTCATCGGCGCTGAGCTCCTCGACGCTGCTCACGCTGTACCGGTTGCCCTCTGCCATGACAGGTATGGGGACAGTGTGGCCGAAGCGGCCTGTGACAGGCTTCCCTTCGACGTGCGGGCGAGGATGGAGACCCTCGCGCACGGGCACCACCACGATTTCAGCCCCCTCCTCGCTGAGCCTCAGCAACGGGAAAAGCAGCTCGACGTCCTCGAA
>CAZVCJ010000203.1:0-2016 GCA_964625745.1 uncultured Anaerolineae bacterium
CCGGCCTACGTTCACCTGCCGCTGGCGGTGATGGCTGGAGCGTTGGGCGCTGGGATATGGGGCGCGATTCCCGGCTTGCTCAAGGCCTGGACGGGAGCTCACGAGGTGATCAACACTATCATGATGAACTGGATTGCCTTCCGCCTGACCGAGTATCTGCTTAGAGAGCCGTTGGAAAAGGCGCAGGGTACTCACCGCACTCCGGAAATCCTGCCTACGGCGGAATTACCTCGCTTCTTCCCTCATCCACTCCGCCTGCACGCCGGCCTGATCCTGGCCCTGGCGGCGGCTGTGTTCGTCTACTGGTTTCTGTGGAAGACGACCTGGGGCTTTGAGATGCGCACGGTAGGCGCTAACCCCGACGCGGCGCGCTACGGCGGTATCAGCATCAAGCGGAACATCGTGCTGGCCATGTTCATTAGCGGGGCCTTGGCCGGTCTCTCTGGGGCCAGCGAGTCGCTGGGGATCACCCACAACATGTCGCTGGGCTTCTCGGCCGGCTATGGGTTTGACTCCATTGCCCTGGCCCTGTTGGGCGGCAGTCACCCGCTGGGTGTGGTGCTGGCCAGCTTGCTCTTTGGGGTGTTGCGCGCCGGCGGCACGCGGATGATGTCCGTGGCGGGCATTCCCCTGGAGATCATCTCCATCGTGCAGTCTATGGTCATCGTCTTCATCGCCGCACCGGCCATCATCCGAGGCATCTATCGGCTGCGCGCTGAGAGAGAGGAGCTGGGGCCGGCCATGATCACCCGTGGTTGGGGTAGCTAAAACAGGAGAGAATAAGCATGTCCGAAAAATGGCGCGAGATTCTGACCAGGGAGAAAGTCCTCGGCGTCGTATGCATGATCATCGGCCTGATCATCATCGCTGTGGCCGCCCTGTCCCTGGAGAGCGGTGAGGTGGCGACTTTCTTTGACGAGAAGATCGGGACGCTGTTTGCGCCACCTTCCCAGGCCACGCTGTACGCCCTGGGCACCCTGTGCTTCTTCATAGGCGGCTGGCAGCTCTACCGCGGGTTCCGCTCGACGGGGGTATTGCTGGGAGCGGCGGGCTTCCTGATGGTGGCCTCGTTCCTGATCACTCTCACCAGCGGCAAGGAGCTCAATCTACCGGGCCTGCTACAGACCACCCTAACGTCGGCCACCCCCCTGACTTTGGGTGCTCTGAGTGGCGTGTTCTGCGAACGCGCTGGCGTGGTGAATATCGCCATCGAGGGCATGATGCTCTTCGGAGCCTTTGCGGCCATCGCCGCCACTTCTCTGTCCGGTAATCACTGGATCGGGATGTTAGCCGCGGTACTTACAGGTGGAATCATAGCCGTGCTGCACGCCGTCTTGTCCGTGACTTACAGGGTGGACCAGATCATCAGCGGCACGGTGATCAACATCCTGGCCGCCGGAGCTACGCGCTATCTAAAGATCCGTATCTTGTCGCCGGCCGACCTGAACAGCCCAGGTCCCATCGCCAACATGCGCATCCCGATATTGGTTGATCTGCCGATAGTGGGCAAGTTCTTCGACAACAACCCGACGGTGTTCATCATGCTCGTCCTGGTGGTGATAGTCACATTTGTCATATTCTACACCCCGTGGGGTCTGCGAACCCGGTCGGTGGGCGAGCACCCTCGCGCGGCCGACACCGTCGGCGTTGACGTGATTCGCATGCGTTACATCAACGTGATCATCGGGGGGCTCATCGCTGGCATCGGTGGGTCGTACTTCTCGCTGGGCCTGGGTCAGTTCGAGGACAACATGACCCACGGCCAGGGGTTCATCGCCCTGGCAGCGATGATCTTCGGCAACTGGACGCCGGTGGGCAGCTTCCTGGCCGCGCTTCTGTTCGGCTTCGCCGATGCGATACAGGGCAAGATGCAGAGCGTCCTGCGGGTGGGGTTGCCTCCGGAGTTCTTGCAGATGGCGCCATACATCCTGACCATGATCGTGCTGGCCGGTGTCGTTGGCCGGGCCATCCCGCCCGCCGCCGACGGCCAGCCGTACGAGAAGCAGTAGGGCTTGG
>CAZVCJ010000203.1:2116-6892 GCA_964625745.1 uncultured Anaerolineae bacterium
GTCTACCCCCAGAGCCCGCCGAAGCGCGGGCTATTTTGGAAGAACACTATGGCCGGCCAGAAGCGGCCTCCATCACTCCACGCCGGCGGGTGGAGATGGCTCTGCACCACGAGGAACCTGATCGGGTACCCTTCGATTTCTGGGCCGTGCCTGAGGTGTGGGCGGCGCTGCGCTGCTATCTGGATGCGGACGACGATGCTGATGTGCTGCGTCTGCTGGGCGTTGACTGCCGCTGGGTGCGCACCGATTACGTGGGGCCGGCGCCTATTGTACAGGAGGACGGCAGCTATTACGACGCTTTTGGCACCCACCGCCGTTCGGTATCCAACGAGTTCTGCACCTACGAGGAATATGCTGGCTATCCCCTGGCCGATGTCCAGACGGTGGCCGAAGTGGAGAGCTGGCCGGGCTGGCCCCCAACGGAGCATTGGGATGTCGGTACCCTGAAAGACAAGATCCAGGCCCTCAACCGGGAGACGCAATACTGGCTTTGCTACGAGGTGGGGGGCATCTTCGAGTGGTCGTGGGGGCTGCGTGGCTTCGAGCAGTTCCTGATGGACCTGGTGACTCAACCGGAGATAGCCTGCGCCATCATGGACTGCTACACCGACCTTTACATCGCCAACGTGACCCGTGTGCTGGAAACAGCCAACGGCGGCATTGACATGGTCTACACCTACGACGACGTGGGTGCCCAGCGGGGGCTGCTCATCTCGAAGACCTTATGGCGAGAGCTCATTCTACCCCGTCACCTGCGGCTGAACGCGGCCATCCGTCGCTTTCCGGTCAAGATCATGTACCACTCCTGCGGAGCAATCTATCCCCTCATCGGCGCCCTGGCCGATGAGCTAGGCATTGACGTGCTCAATCCCTTGCAACCCCGGGCGGCTGGCATGGACGCGGCTCGCATCAAAAGAGAGTTCGGTGACCGGCTGTCGTTCTATGGCGCCGTTGACATCCAGCGGACTCTGCCCAGGGGCACGCCCCAGGAAGTGCGGGCCGAAGTGCAGGAACGCTGCCGGGTGATGGGCCGGGGTGGGGGCTACATCTGCGCTTCAGCCCATTACATCCAGGCTGACACTCCCCTGGAAAACATCGTCGCCATGTACACCACGCCCCGGGAGAAGTAGTAGGTTATGCCATGCGTGACAAACGCAACAAATACGACAAAAGGGGTTGCCTCGAAACAGGCCAAAAAGCAGAAGGCGTTTTTGCCAGAATCGCTGCCCAAAAGGGTTGGAGAGTTAAGGCGGCCCCGAGCTATGCCAACATCAATGACCATTGGGATCTCCTGATCGAGAAAGGGACAGAAAAGCACAGGGTTGATGTGAAGGGCATGAAGCGGGTGAGTCACCGTGACCCTGATGTCCAGGATAAATGGATATGGATAGAGTTGCATGGCGTGAGAGAGCGTGACCGTGGCTGGCTGTACGACGGCAAAGCGGAGCTGATAGCTTTTGAAAAGAAGGGGGCGTTCGTCGTCGTGAAGCGTGCCGACCTGATCAAATTGGTTGAGCAGTTGGTTGACCTGAGCACAACCGTACATTCAGCCGGAGCCGCAAGATACAGGGTTTATAGCAGACCGGGGCGACCGGACAGAATTACACTGATCGAGACGGAGAAACTGGAGTCCATCGAATGGGATGAATGGCCCAAGTTCTCAGGGGATAGCCTGATGGAATCTCCAGGAAGCGAAAAGCTTTACTTTCAGGCAGATTCGGTATTCATCTACCACGATGATTTTCTAACCACAGAGTGCGTGGGGGAGAACAGCATTGATCTTATCGTAACCTCGCCCCCCTACAACGTGGACATCAAATACGGCTCTTATGATGATGACATCTCCTACGAGGGCTATCTGGAGTTCACCAGGGAGTGGCTGGCCAGATGCCTGAAGCTCGCAAGAGACGATGGGAGGTTTTGTCTCAACATACCTTTGGACAAGAACAAAGGCGGGCAGCAGAGCGTATGCGCTGACATCACCACCATCGCCAAGCAAATTGGCTGGAAATATCACTCCACCATCGTATGGAACGAGCAGAACATCTCCAGGCGAACGGCGTGGGGCTCCTGGCTCAGCGCGTCCGCCCCTTACGTGATCGCTCCAGTTGAAGTGATCGTTGTCCTTTACAAGAAGCAATGGAAAAAGATAGGTGGGAGCAGGCAGTCTGATATTACCAGGGAAGAGTTTCTGGAGTGGACCAATGGGGTGTGGAACTTCAGCGGAGAGAGCAAGAAGAGGGCCGGACACCCGGCCCCGTTTCCTGTGGAACTACCGCGAAGGTGCATAAAGCTGTTTACTTTCGTGGGGGATACGGTGCTCGACCCTTTCCTCGGCAGTGGGTCAACCCTTGTTGCCTGTGTTGAGGGAAAACGGAAAGGGATCGGGGTTGAGATTGATAGCAATTATTGTGAGATCGCCAGGCAAAGACTGATTGCTGAAAGCCGTATAAACCAACGCAGTCTTTTTGAGCCAGATGAGCATGAGTGACTCAGATGAACTAACACCGGCCATCCTTCACCTGGCCGAAGACTTTCGCCGCCGGCTGGGTACGCTGGATCCCCAGCAGGTGGCCATCTGGCGGGAGATGACGCCAGCGCGGAAATTGCAGCTTCTCTTCCAGTTGTGGAGTTTTGCCCTCAAAGTGGCCTGGACGACCGAACGCCAGTGGCACCCCGATTTATCTCAAGAAGAGTTGTCTCGGCGAGTATGGAGACGCATTCACGGCAGCGAGATGCCCTATGATGCTTCAACCGGTAAGCCCGCATGAACTGGTGAAACTTTACTTGCCGGGTCACTTGTAGTACAATATAGATTGAGTCAGCTACTTTCGCAGGAGATACCAGATGAGTCAGACAATCTCTGGCACACAGCAACTTACCCATCGGCTAGACATCCTTGAAGGCACCGTCCGTGAGCTACGTGAGTTGCTCCAACCCCGTACCGTTGCTCGGCCAACAGGTGAAGTGACGGAGCATCCCTACATCGAGCAACAGGCAAACGTGCTAAGCGGTGAGCCGGTGATCAAAGGGACGCGGACGCCGGTGCGGGCCATCGTCGAACATTGGAAGTTTGGCGAGCCCCCGGATGAAATTGCTCGCAAGCTTCCTCACTTGCGCCTGGCGCAGATCTTCGACGCTCTCAGCTACTATGACGATCATCGTGACGAGATCGAGCGATATATCGTGCTAAACAGGGTGCCGTTGGAAGATGAGCCAACGGGCTAACGAAGAACTTCGGCCTCTGTTCATTTGACTGAGTTCCCAATGATGCTGTGCGGTGCTACCGCACAGCATTCTTTTTGGGAAGCAACTTGCCCTGTAAGTTGACTTGTGGTATAGTTCCTTGGCCTATGAACTCTCATTTGGCCCCTGAGATAGCCTGTCACACCAGGGAGCCGCATGGTGATAAATGGAAGCGGATTCGTCGAAGCGAGGTTGGCAGCGCAATCTATACGTTATCTGGGTGGCGGAGTTGGTGGCTATCGCTGGCTTCAACGTGATCATGCCCTTCCTGCCCTACTACGTGCAGCAGTTGGGGGTGACCGGCCTGGGGCAGGTGGAAATGTGGTCGGCGCTCCTGTTCACTGGCCAGGCCATCACCATGGCCATCTTTGCCCCTATCTGGGGCTCCCTGGCCGATCGCCACGGGCGCAAGTTGATGGTAGAGCGCGCTATGTTCGGCGGAGCAGTGCTGCTTGGCGCCATGGGATTTGTGCGCAACGTGCAGCAACTGGCGGTGCTGCGGGTACTGCAGGGCTGTGTGACAGGCACCGTGCCTGCGGCCACCACGCTGGTAGCCAGTTCAGCGCCTCGCCGGAGAGCCGGCTATGCTTTGGGGCTGTTGCAGATGGCGGTCTACAGCGGAGCCTCGGCCGGGCCACTGTTGGGTGGTTTGGTGGCCGATGCTTTTGGCTATCAGGCCGCCTTCTGGGTGACGGCCGCATTGCTCTTCGCAGCGGGCCTGGGCGTGTTCTTCCTGGTTGAGGAGCACTTCGAGCCCTCCCGACAGAAGGAGGACTCGCCAGCCGAGGGCCTCGGCACGAGTGCAGCCGAGGGATTCTGGCAAGGGTTGGCTTTGGTGCTGCGCTCGCGGGCTCTGTTGATCATGTTCGGCACCCGGGTGGTAATGCGTTTTGGGGCGAGGATCGTAGGCCCTATGTTGCCGCTTTTCGTTCAGTCCTTGATGCCAGATGGAGAACGGGTGGCCTCTATCACAGGGTTGATCACGGGTGTGGGAGCGGCTGCCAGCGCCCTGGGGGCGGTAACCTTGGGGCGAGTCGGCGATCGCATCGGCTATCGGCGTGTGCTGGTGGCTTGTGCGCTAGGAGCGGCAGTGCTGCACATCCCTCAGTTCTTTGTCAACACACCCACCCAACTGCTGATCCTGCAAGGTGCAGTGGGAGTAGCGCTGGGGGGTATCCTGGCTTCCGTCAGTGCCACATTAGCCAACCTGGCACCGGAAGGCCGGCAGGGGATTGTGTACGGCCTGGACTCCAGCGCTGTCTCCATGGCTAATGCCATAGCTCCAATGGCTGGCGCAGTGATCGCCACAGGGCTGGGTCTCCGTTTCATCTTCCTTTGCGCGGCCGGCATCTTCGCCCTGGCTGCTTTGGGAACAGCAGGACTGGTAGCTGGCACGAGAGAACCGGAACAGTGAATCGTTAGGAGTATCGCGATGTTGCCCGACGACAAAGCCATCACCCTCGGCCATCCCAGCTACGTCTGGCGCTTTGGGCAGGACAGGAGATTGGCCCTGATCCGCGAGTACGCGCC
>CAZVCJ010000204.1:0-6816 GCA_964625745.1 uncultured Anaerolineae bacterium
TTCACCCGGCGATAAGGCGGCGTCTCAACGGCTTACTTTTTCCGTCATCAGGGGCGATTCCCTGAGTCTGGTGCAGAGAAGCAGGCTTAGAACCATGAGTCCGATGAGCACAACCAAAGGCGAGGTCATCGAACCTGTTTCCGGCGACTTGAAGCTGTCCATTCCGAAGATGAAGACGATCCCTGAGATTTGCCCCACGAGCAACAGCAGGCCGTTTGACGTGCCTTCTGGTGCTGGATAGGCAACTTCGGCGCCATACTGGAATCCAATCGGACCGGCGCTCAGCAAGAAGAAACCCAGGACAAAGGCTGCGGCCAGCAGGAGCCAGTAGCCTGTGGCGTAGGTGATGCCGACGAGTCCCAGAGTCGCGCCAGCCAGAGCCAGGATCATGAACGGGGTTCTCCTCCGGTAGCGGTCGGAGAGCGATGGCACGATCAGGGCGCCGATGATGCCACCTACGATCATCACCCCTCCGATGATTCCGGCCTGGGTGATCGAGAACCCTCTTGGCCTGACGATGTTCTCGATCCACGTCGTCACCCCATTGAATGTCCCCAGGCCCACGAAGAAGATGAGCATCAGAAAGACGAAGTTCCTCTGGCGCAGGGTGTGCTTGAGGCCATCGAGAACCAGGGAGCGCTCTTCCTGGTCCGGGGGGCACGGAGGCGTCGGAGGGCGCTCCCTGGCGACTCCGAAAAAGACCACGGCGGCGACCACGGACACAATCCCGTAGGCAACCAGCATGGCGCCGATGCCAGAGCGGATCGTAAGGTACGGGGTTAGCGCCAAACCCACGAAGATGCCCAGGTACATAGCCAGCGATCCCAGGCCGGACGCGGTCGCCCGCTCCTGAATGGGAAACCAGCGAGCAGCCACCTTGGTGATGGCATTGAGGATGAACGGCTGCCCAATGGCAATGCCAATCTGGGAAACGAGCACCAGCGTGTAATCTGCCGCCCACAGGCCCCGCAGCAAGCCAAAGATGCCCGTCAGCGCGGCGCCTATTCCCACGGCGACGCGGATCCCATAGGTATCAATGGCCCACGAGGCGGGGATCGAGATGACGATGTACACGATCATAAAGCTCATGGACAACAGGCCGATGCTGAGGTCTGAGACCCCATAATATTGGGCCGCGCTGCTCGTGATCGGGGCAAAGGTGATCCACAGAAGCTGGTTGACGACGACGACCAACATAAACGCCAGCAGCACCACCCATCGGTAACCATAGACCTTGAAGCTAATTTGTTCCATCGGACAAGACCTCCTTATTTTTGTGTTTTGTGCCTGTTTTTGCTATGAGGCGCGGCTAACCACTGGATGCTGTCCATCGCGCCAAACGAAGCTCGCGGTCCTTCCAGTCGGGGATATAACAACTTATCAGCGCCTGGAATCCCCTACCGTGGTTTGGAATCTTGAGGTGGACCAACTCGTGGCAGATGA
The DNA here is from genome assembly GCA_964625745.1 of uncultured Anaerolineae bacterium. Lineage (GTDB taxonomy): Bacteria > Chloroflexota > Anaerolineae > VGOG01 > VGOG01 > CAZVCJ01. The sequence goes on from CAZVCJ010000204.1 coordinate 1,444, forward strand.
CGTACTCCACCAGGTCTCGGGGGAGCTCTAGCAGGTCGGTGCTCAATGTGAGGATGCCATTGCTGGAGCAAGACGCCCATTTGTTCCTCATAGCCCTTACTTGCACACGTCTGATTTCCACGCCGAGACACTCTGACCATAGGGTCGCCAGTTCATTCAGGTCTTCGAGCAAGACTTCCGAAGTCTCCAAGACTTCGGAAGTCTGGAGCTTTTGCAGGCCGGCCTCAATGAAGGCTTGCACACGTAAGCTATCGGCATCTAGCTCGGCTGGGATGAGCACCTGAATGCCCACAGGCGTCACCCACATGGCCAGTGTCTGGCGGTCTTGCGGGACTATCTCTATGGGCGGAAGAGATGTAAGACTTCCGAAGTCTCCCAGGCTGCGGAAGTCTTTTGCTTTACCTTGCTTCATGACGCCACCACACGATACATCCTGAGCAGGTTGTCCACTGTCTCTCTGAGAGCTTTAACTCGTCGGGCGTTAGCTTGCATCTCGGCTGCCCCCTCACTGATCGCCCTCTGCAGGGGTAGTCTCAGCAGCTTGTACATTTCGGCTCGTACCTTGCGTTGCAGCCCGGCATTGTAGGGCCAGCCAGGGTGCTCGGCCAGAACGCGATGGGCGGCCTGGGCAGCGGTATCTGGATTGACCACGCCCTGCCCTTTGAGCACCCAATACAACGCAAATTCCCCGCGTGTCAGGTCGCTTTCGGCCTGCTGGGCCTCGGCCGTGACCGCTTCCTTGGCCAGGGCGCCAAGTTGCTCCAGGGCGGCCTCCACGCTGATCTGGCGGTCCCGCAGACGCTGGATGACCACCTCGACCCGCTCACCGATGGAGATCAGATAGGGCTGCTCTTGCTGGTATCGCTCGATGTGGACGATCAAGCTGCGATACAGGTTGGTGACCTTGACCCTGTCGCTGACGTTATCCGCCTTGACCACGTTGGCGATGTCCCGATTGATGGGGTAGAGGGGCAGCGTGTCCACCACGGGCGCCGCTTCCACGTGTTTCCGAATGAGGGCATCGGTCTTGCGCAGCAGCTCCCGCTGGAGGCGCCGCCTCTCGGCCTCTGGATTGAAGTAGTTGTAGACCACCTGGTAGACCTGCACGATGAGGGCGTAGTCGTCCAGGTAGTCCCGCAGGAAGGGATCAGGCGAGAGGATCTCGTAGGCCGTCTGCAATTCCTTGAACAGGCTGGTGAAGGATTCCCGGCGCTCCTCATCGAAGAAGTGGTCAATGATGCGGGCCGGGCGGCCCGGGTCGTCCGACAGGTTGATGGGCGCGATGGAAGCCTGGGTTGCCAGCAGCAGGTCCACGAACCGCTCTTTGAGCTTCTCCAGGTCTATCAGCCCTTTGGAGATGGTGGCCAGGTCGAAGGCCAGCGCGCGCTGCAAGTCCTCGAACACGCCGATGTAGTCCACGATCAGCCCATTCTCTTTGTCGGGATAGGGCCGGTTGACGCGGGCGATGGCCTGGAGCAGGGTGTGGTCTTTGAGCGGCTTGTCCAGGTACATGGCGTAGAGGACCGGCGCGTCGTAGCCGGTGAGCAGTTTCTGGGTGACGATGAGGATCTTGGGCAGATCGTCGGGGGCGCGGAAGGCCTTGCGCACCCGCTTCTCCTCGGCGTCGTCCAGGTGATGCTGGCGCATCAGGTCCCCATTCTTGTGGTAGGGGGTGTAAACTACCCGGCTGTACTCAGGCGGCAAGTGGCGGTCCAGGGCCTCTTTGTACAGGGCGCAAGCCTCTCGGTCCACCGCCACCACGAAGGCTTTGAAGCCCAGAGGTTCCACGTTCTCCCGGTAGTGCCGGGCGATGTGGGCGGCGATCTCCTCCACCCGGTCGGGCGCTTTGAGCACTGCCTTCAGCTTGTCGGCCTTGTCCAGAAGGCGGTTGAGCTCTTCGATGCTGGCGATGCCCGCATCTTCTACCACGCGGAAGAACTCGTCTTCGAGGGTCTGCCGGTCCAGACGCAATTCGGTGGGGGTGAGGGTGTAGTAGAGGGGAACGGTGGTGCCATCCTCGATGGACTCGTCAATGCCGTACTTGTCCTGGTAGCCGTCGGGGTCGGGCCGTCCGAAAGTCTCGAAGGTGCCTCGCCCCACGATGCCCCGATCAATGGGCGTGCCGGTGAAGCCGAAGTAGAAGGCATTGGGCAGCGCGGCCCGCATGTAGGTGGCCAGGTCGCCTTCTTGGGTGCGGTGAGCCTCGTCTATCAGCACCACCATGTTGTGGCGGGTATTCAGGTGTTTGGGGATGCGATCGAACTTGTGGATAGTGGTGACGATCAACCCCCGGTAGTCGGAGGCTAGCAGTTCCCGCAGGTGGCGCTTGCTCTCGGCCCGCACGACAGTCGGAAAGCCAAAGGCCTCCAGGTTTTGGGCCATTTGTGTTTCCAGTTCTCGGCGGTCCACCACTGCCAGCAGGGTGGGGTTTTCCAATGCTGGGAGGCGGCGTAATTTGTGGGCGGCGACGATCATGGTTAACGTCTTGCCGGAGCCTTGGGTGTGCCAGATGAGGCCGGTGTTAGCCCCCCCTCGTTCCCCCCCAACTCTGGGGGGGAGGTTGGTGAGTACCCTCCGCACGATGCGTTCGGTGGCTCGAATCTGATGGGGGCGCAGGACGAACTTGTGGGTCTCATCGTCAGCGCGGAAGAAGATGACGTAGTCGCGCAGGATGCGCAGCAGGTGCTCCTGGTCGAAGAGGGTCTTGCTGAGGTTTTCCAGACCATAGCCTTTGCCGTCGGCCTTCCAGCGGTAGAAGGCCTTGAGGCTGTCGTTCCAGGTGGCCCCGTAGTGGATGCGCACGTCACAGGCGGCGAAGAACTGGGTGAACTTGAGCAGTTCGGGGATGCGGTCGGTGTAGGTGTGTTGCACCTGATCGAAGGCCTCCAGTTCCGCTTCGGGCACGGTGGGGCTTTTGTTCTCGATGAGGGCCACCGGGAAGCCGTTGACGAAGAGGAGCATGTCCAACCGTCGTCGGTCCCGGTCCTCGAAGGGGAACTCCTGGGTGAAGGTGAAGCGGTTGTTGGCAGGCGTGTCGAAGTCAATCAGCGTCAGGTTCAGCTCTCGCTTTTCGGCCTCGCTGTAGACCGTCTTGTGCCCGCGCAGGTAGTGCAGGAAGTCCTCGTTGCCGGCGATGTGGGGGTGCACCCCGCGCAGCCGGCGCAACACGTCGTCTACGTTGGCTTCGGTGACGAGACCGGGGTTGAGGGTGGTGAGTTGCTGGCGGGCGACAGGCACGATGAAAGGCTCCCGCTCGTCGCCGTTCCGCGCATTCTTGATTTCGTCCGGCGGCAGGTAGTCCCAGCCAATGCCGATGAGGTAGTTGACCAGGGCGTCCTGCACATCGCGTTTTTCGCTAAGGCGGGTCATTGGAGGGCCTGGCTCCGTGAATTGACTTTTTCGTTCAAGTCCGCTATAATATAATGCGAAAGGAGGAGGACAGAATGAACGCACAAACTGAATTCAGCGGGCGAGATGAAACCTTGGCTGCTGGCCTATATACCGGTGTGGCCGAAGTCACTGTCCCCCAGATACACGTTACTCACTTCGAGTACACCATTCGCCGTCGTGGATTCTTAGACGATGTTGCCAATACCTTTGGCAAGAGCCTGAGTCAACCGCTGTCCGCAGAGCATCGTGCCCTGTTAGAACGAGGTGAGGAGCAATTGCCCGAGGACATAGCTCTGGCCACACGGATGCACGATGTCCAGCGGGAAACGCTAGTTGGCTGACCTCCCAATCAAATACTGAACTCCCAAAGCCCTCAATAATGGCTCGTACATGCGAGCCATTATTTTTTTGTTCAGTTGCGTCAGGTAGTATTGATCGGGTAAGCCTGGGCGCGTAGGCACGCAGTAGATCTGATCCACTTTGGCGACGGAATCTTTTTCCAACCCGGAACATTCGGCCTTGGTAATCAGGACGTGGAACTGGTAGCCTTCTTTTCGGTGCTCCGCGCCTGACAAAGGAACAAGCAGCACGGTGCCTTTCAACGTGGTGTTGGTGTCGCTGACCACAATAGCCAAATGCGGTTCGGCCATTGTGTGTTGTTGAGCACGGGGCATACCGAAATCGTACCAGTAGACATCTCCCCACCGAGGGTACCGATCAAACGCAAAGTCGGCGAAACGAACATGGGCTGGGAATGGCATGATCCCCTACTCCTCCACGTCAGTCTGATCATTTGGCTGCCAGGGCAGCGCCAACCAACGGGCGGTGGCTTTTCTCAGTTGGACCATGTCCTCGCCCTGGGTCGCTGTCACTGAGAGTATCTCCTCCAGGATACGGCGTTGATGAACAGTGTCGATCCAGGCGATCGGCTGAGCTACCTGATGTCCTTCTGCGATTTTCTGAGCCAAACCGAAGTAGGTCCGGTAGTGTTGGTAGAGAGCCCACATGGTTTCCCACAACTCATCGTCGGCATAGGTTACTTTTAAGCCTTTCTCTTTAGCCTCTTTCCATCCAATTCGGTAGTGATGCGAGAAGAACTCGTCGGAAAAGGCGTTGACAATCTTTTCAATCTGCCCTTTCTCGGCATCTGGGTCCATGTGTGTGGAGAGCGCTTTGGTAGAAATCAGGCGAGACAAAGCATACGATTGTTGTATCGCTCCGATAGCCAAAGGATGGATCTTGTCGAACAACGCCGCTAAGATCGTCGCCAATGATTCCGGTGCAGAGTCGCCAATTTCGCTCTTGATGAACTCTACACAATGGCGCAGATCTTGCACCGATACGACTAGTGGCGGGTCTCCCTCTTTTCGGCTGGGGAGCAATGGGTGGGAGCGAGCAGGATCCACCGGACTCAGTTCGGACAGTGGTCCCATGACGATTTCATCTGCTCCCATCGCCAGATGAGTAGCCGCACTGTAGGCAATCCCCGGAATCAACACCGCGAAATGCTCCCCAAAGTCCCGGATCAGTGTGATCAACCTCCAAGGGATCTCTGTTTGCCCACCTGAACTGTGCAAGAAAAGATCCAGCCTGGGAACGCGACCTATCTCCCTCAGTTGCTCATAGACTTGTTCCACGACATCACCGCGTACCGTAACGTCTGGCCTGGTGACAAAGGTGAGCACGTGTGAAGTTCGGATTGCCTGTAGGCGGTTGATGAGAGAAAGTCCTTCCGCAGGGGAAGGGGGCACGAAATCCGGAGGGGACTCAATTGCCACCTCAGCTTCTGTTGGTTCTTCCGCCGGAGGCAGGGGGGGACGTCGTAGCTGTTGTCGTCGCCTTGGTTTGGCGCTCATTGTTCCTCCTTTTGGCTATCGTCAGCCTCGCAAACTAACCGTGAGTCAGATTGTCCTACGGCTCCACCGAATGCTACTGGTCTCACTCGCGGTTCTCATTCACCCGCACCTGCCCCGTCATCAACTG
>CAZVCJ010000205.1:0-6814 GCA_964625745.1 uncultured Anaerolineae bacterium
CGTCCCACCCTCACCCCTTCGCTCCACTCAGGGCAGGCTCTAACCCTCTCCCTGCGAGGGAGAGGGGACTTGCCCCCTCGCCCCTTTGGGGAGAGGGCAGGGGTGAGGGGAAGTTTCTGGGTAGCGGAGCGAAGCAATCCCCAGGTTACAATTTGAACATCCCCCTCAGTTGGTCAGGCGAGAGTCCCTCGTCCAGCAAACGGGCGATCTGGCCCAACAAGAGCCCCAGCTCCTTCAGTGCCAGGACGCGGTTGAGGCGGGGCCACTGGTCGGCCGAGTAGTAGCGGTAACTGGTGAAGCGGCCTACCTCAGCCGGCTTGAGCAGACCGCTCTCGTCGTAGTAGCGCAGCGTCTTCACCGTCACCTGGCTGAGTTTTGAGAATTCGCCGATTTTGAACATCTCTCACGTTCCATGCACGTCTTGCTGATCGAAGGCCTTCAAGTACTATTATACACCATCCAGTAGGGGGAGAGTCAAGACCCAATTTTGCCTGCGGGATTTGACTAAAATTAGCAATAGGGGTATAATCCCCATTATCATCTTTATGGTTCACGGAGGTGGAAAGCATGGAAACAGTGGGTATCGCCGAAGTCAAGCACAGCATCTCTGCCATTGTCAATCGCGTGGCTTTTGGTCGGGAGCGAGTTGTCCTGACTTCCAGAGGCAAACCCAAGGCAGCTTTGGTGAGCATCGAAGATCTACAGAAGTTGAAAATGCTGGAAACGACAACTTCTCCTCCCTCCCGCGCTCAGCGGAAAGCGGCCCTGGCTATGGCTCAGGCTGTACGGGAAATGACCCTTGCTCGTCGTGGTGGGGTTCCCTTTTCCGATGTCGCCGAAGATGTGCGCAAGTTGAGAGAGGAGAGAGACCTTGGACTCGCAGGTTTGTATTGACGCCAATCTGGCCCTCAAACTGGTGCTCGTCGAGCAGGACAGTCTCAAGGCCCAACATCTGTGGGACACGTGGGTAGACGCAGACGTAGAAATCGTTGCCCCACCCTTGCTCGCCTTCGAAGGGACATCGGTAATCTGCAACAAAATGCATCGTAAGCTGGTGCCGCCTGAGGAGGCCGCGCTGATGTTCAAGGCTTTCCATCTCCTCGGCGTGAGACTGCTTTACCCTGATGGCCTGCACGAGAAAGCCTGGGAACTGGCTAAGCAGTTCAATCGCCCGCAAGCCTACGATAGTCATTACCTGGCCCTGGCGGAAATCCTGGGCCTCGAACTCTGGACGAGCGACGAGCGTCTGTACAATACGGTCGAGCATAGACTACCCTGGGTGAAGTGGCTGGGCGACTACCAGCCTGGTTAAAGAAATTCTCCTTCGCCCCCTCCTCGTTCCTCTCACCCCCTCAAAGTCTTCTTGTTTTTGATCGTTGACCATTGTGATTATGAATGTAAAAAGTGCAAAACTACTGATCTCCCACTATTAGCTCGTAGAAGGCTTGCAATTCCTCCTCGGAATAGAAGTGGATGACCAGCCTGCCCCCGCGCCTGGAACGAAAGAGTTGCACCTTGGTGCCCAGCGTTTCCCTGAACCGATCCTCCAACGCCCTGGTCTCTGGTGAAGATGAAATGTTTGGGCGTTTGGGCCTCGGCCCGGCGACCAGGCGGCGAACCGTCTCCTCCGTCTGGCGTACGTTCAGACCCCGTTTGAGCACCTCCTCCCAAATCTTGCGTTGTTCATCTGGCTGGTCAAGAGCGAGAATAGCCCTGGCGTGACCCTCGGTGATCTGGCCCTGGGCCAGGCTGCTCTTTATCTCGTCGGGCAGGCGGAGCAACCGCACCGAGTTGGCCACCGCTACCCGGCTCTTGCCCACTCTTTGCGCCGCCTGCTCCTGGGTCAGGCCGAAGTCGTCCATCAGGTGCCTGTAGGCCGTCGCCTGTTCCAGGGGGTTTAGATCGGCCCGCTGGATGTTCTCCACCAGGGCCAGCTCTAACATCTCCTGGGGAGTTGCCTCTCTGATGATGACGGGCACCTTAGCCAACCCGGCCAGCTTGGCCGCTTCCAGTCGCCTCTCGCCAGCGATGAGTTGATAACTCTGAACCTCCGCATCCGTTACCTGGCTGACGATGAGGGGCTGGATGAGGCCGTGCTCGCGAATCGAAGCGGCCAGCTCTTCAAGCTCCTCTGGAGCGATCTTTTGACGGGGTTGCAGGGGGTTGGGTGATATGGCGTCAACGGGCAGCTCGGTGGGGCCTGTCTCGCTGATGGGGATGAGGGCGCCCAATCCTTTGCCCAAGCCTCTCTTTTTAGCCATGATACTTCCTCCGATGGGTGATGGAGAGGTTCCTAACTTTCCTCGTCGCCCATTATCAATTCCTGGGCCAGGTCTCGATAAGTCAAGCCGCCTGAGCTCTGAGGGTCGTAGCTGAGAATGGTTTCCCCGTGACTTGGGGCCTCACTCAGGCGGATGTTCCGTGGGATGATGGTGTCGAAGACCTTATCCGCAAAATGCGTGCGCACCTCCTCCACTACTTGTCTGGAGAGGTTGGTGCGGGTGTCGTACATGGTCATCAGCAGTCCTCTTATTCTCGAGTGAGGGTTCAGATTGTCCCGCACCAGGTTTATGGTGTAGATGAGCTGGGCCAGGCCCTCCAGGGCCAGATATTCGCATTGGACGGGGATAATGACACCGTCTATGGCCGCGGTGAGGGCGTTGATGGTGAGGAGACCCAGGCTGGGCGGGCAGTCAATCAGGACGTAATCGTAGCGTTCAACCACTGGAGTGATAGCTTTGCGCAGGAGGTGTTCGCGAGCCAGGAGGCCGATCATCTCCACCTCCGCTCCAGCCAGGGCCGGCGACGAGGGTGCCAGTTCCAGACAGAGGTGATCGGTCAGGAGGATTATTTCGGCAAAGGGAGTGTTGTTGATAAGGGCGTCGTAGATAGAGAGAGGCAGGTTGTTCTTGTCGAAGCCCAGGCTGCTGGTGGCGTTGGATTGAGGGTCAATGTCAATCAACAGCACCCTCATGCCACTAAGGGCAAGATAGGCGCCCAGGTTGACGGCGGTGGTCGTCTTCCCGACGCCACCCTTTTGGTTGGCCAGGGCGTAGACCTTGTTCATAGAATCGAAGCCCCAATCAATAAATGAAACCCACCTCAAGAGGCGAGCCAAGAGACAGGGATCTCAGGCCGACTACCCTGGGTGGGCTTCGTCGTGAGTTCAGCCGAACGGTCTCTCATCGTTCCCCTTCGACAAGCTCTGGGCGCCGCCACGTCGTGCTAACTTGAGCTAGAGTTTGTGGGCACAATAGTCACTTTGCGCTGCTCTCCCTTGCCTATGCTCTTCGTGGTCACGATGGGGTGGTCGCGCAGAGCCATGTGGATGATGCGGCGTTCGTTGGGGGGCATAGGCTCCAGGGCTATTGGTTGGTGGTTAAAGGATACCTGCTCGGCCATCCTGTGGGCCAGTTGCCGGAGCGATTTCTCCCGGCGAGCCTTGTATTTTTCGACATCCACGACCAGGCTGACCCAACGCTGCACCTCCTGACTGACGATGAGGCGGGTGATGTATTGCAGGGCCTGCAAGGTCTGGCCGCGCCGCCCGATGAGGACTCCCAGGTCGTCGCCCATTATGTCCAGGATGAAGGGCGGCGCATCTTCGTCTTGAGGCACTTCCTCCTCGGGTCTGACAAACACACGGGCCTTCACCCCCATTTTAGCCAACAATTCCTGCAGGGTTTCCCTGGCTATCTGCTCTACACTCTGCTCGAGGGGCGGTGCCTCTTCCTCCGGCTCGACAAAGCTGAGGCGAACCAGAGCTTCCTTGGATCCGATCCCCAGCACTCCCCGGCTTCCAGGGTTCAGAACCTCGATCTCTACCTCGTCTTCGGCTCTCCCTAACTCAGCCAGGCCCGTAGCGATGGCTTCTTCGACAGTGGGGGCGCTGACTTCGATGCTCTTTGCTTCTCCTTCCATCACCGCTTACTTTCCTTTCTGGTCTTGCTTCTTGCCTCTCTGTGGCAGAAGGCCGCCCGTCCCCGTGATGAAGTACTGGGTGACTATACCTACCAGGTTGGATATGACGAAGTAAACTGCCAGCCCGGAGGCCAGAGACATGGTGATAAAGCCGAACATCAGGGGCATGGTGATCTGCATGCTCTGGGTCATCGAGGCCGCCTGGGAGTCAGTACTGGGTGGGGTGGCCATTTTCTGTTGAATCCAGGTCGTGGCCACCACCAGAATTGGCAAGATAAAGGTGGTGTCTGGATAGCCCAGGTCTAGCCACAGGAAACGGCTTCCCAGGGGTACCAGTTGTGAGAGGCTGGCCGAGGCGAATTTACCCAGGCTGACCATTTGCAAGGGGGTGTTGGCCAGGGCCTTGACAATGGCTTGGTAGAAAGCAAACATGATAGGCAACTGAAGAAGCATGGGCAGGCAACCCATCATAGGATTGATGCCTTTCTCCTTGTAGAGCTTCATCGTCTCCTGCGTTTGCTTCTCCTTGTCCTTGGCGTATTTCTTGCGGATCTTTTCGAGCTCCGGTTGGAGTTCCTGCTGGACTTTCGCCGAGCGCTGGGCGGGCAGAGTGAAGGGCAGGGTGATCAGCCGCACCAGCACGGTGAAAACGGCTATGCTAAGAGCGAAGTTATGGCCCAGCACATTATACAGAAAGAGCAAGCTGTTGACCATGACTTGAAGCAGAAGGTTCCACAGTTGTGACACGAAAACTACCTCCTTTATTGTTCCGTTCGCGGAAAGGCCCAGCGCTGGTTGCCGTTATCTGCATCCAACGCGTAGACCCGCCCGTCCTGGGAGCAGGTGTAGACTACCCCATCGGCCAGAACCGGGGGGGTGAAAATGCTGGTCTTAGCGGCAAACCACCACCGCTTCTGCCCGGTGGCGGCATCCAGGGCATATAGGTTTTTATCCTCCGAGGCCACGTAGAGCAGACCCTCGGCCAAGGCCGGGCCAGCCAGGACTGCGCCACCGGTGGCGAACTCCCATTTCTTCTGGCCGCTGGCGGCATCTAAAGCATAGGCCTTCTTGTCCATAGAGCCAACGTAGACGATGTCGTCCATTACCAGAGGCTGGCTCCACACCCAGCCGCCTGCCCGGAACTCCCATTTTTTCTGACCGCTGGCCGCGTCCAGGGCGTAGACCTTGTTGTCGTAGGCGCCGAAGTAGAGCACTCCACCGGCCAGGGTGGGAGTAGCGGCTATCGCGCCGCCGGCCTCGAACTCCCACCGTTGCTGGCCGCTTTCGGCGTCGAGACAATACATCTTGTGATCCATGGAGCCAATGTAGACCCTGTCGTCAGTTGCTAGCGGCGTGGCCCAGAGCCAGTTGCCGGCAGTGAACTCCCAGCGCCCGATTCCCGTGGCCGCCTCCAGGGCGTAGACCTTGTTGTCGGCGGAGGCCACATAGAGTGTATCGCCGGCCACCGCAGGCCCGGCGATGATAGGCTTTTGGGCGGCGAAGGCCCACCGCTGGTTGCCCGTGGCCGCGTCCAGGGCATACAGATTGTTGTCGCCGGAGCCGACGAAGACCAGGCCTTCCTCCACCGCTGGAGCGGCGTAGAAGGGCCCTTTTTTCTCTTCGCCGGGAAATTCCCACTTTTGGTTCCCCGTCTCTGCCTCTAGGGCATAGACCTTAGCGCCGGCGGCAACGTACGCGACACCCTCGGCCACCGTCAGCCCAGGCCAACTGGTGGCGGGTGCTCCGCCGCGACAGCTTGTTAGCAAGGCGGCGATTATAGAGAGCCAAAGGATGAGCTTAGGCCCTGTCGTGACTTTTTTCAAAGTTCAGACCTCCTAGTGTTATAATTGCTGTTCAAGCTTCTCCTGGCTTCGCTTCACGGCACAGGATCGTATCCTCCGGGATCAAAGGGGTGGCAGCGGCTGATGCGCTTTATGGCCATCCAGCTACCCTTCAGGAAGCCGCACTTCGTTTCAGGTAAAGTTTCCATGTTGCTCAAGCCTTTGCGAGTTCTTCAATTTCTCGAATGAGCACAGGAAGATTGGGTCGAGTGAAGCCCATCTCCGGTGCGGGAATGCGGTTGTGCTTGATGTCAGGGGGCACATGTTCAATAGGCGGGTTGAACTCGTAAAGTTTCAACCAACTCACGTTGTTGAATTTGCTTCGTGTAGGCTTCTTTGCGCCGTAGCCATGTCTCGTAAATCCCCTTCCACCGGCTGAAATCGGCGCGGGTCTCATCGTAGGCATCATAGCGTGCCAACTCACCCGCCATAAGGGCAGCGTAAAAGTCTCCGCTGAGAATGCCGTACTTTTCCTCATAGAGGGTCAAGCGACGCTCAAGTAACTTCATCTCGATAATCAGTTCGTAAATTTCCATTTTTACCTCTAATTTGCGCCAAGCCGTCTGACGGGTCGGCCAGACCATGGGTATTCTAGCCGTGCCCGCTGTGAACACACACTACTCTTTGGAGTGCAACATTGCCTCTGCAACTCGCGCGCGGCGTGGTCGGCGGGCGGGCGTTTGCGGATGCGCTTTCTCCTCCAAGACCTGTTGGCGTTGCTCCAGCCATTGCTTGAACGAACGCTGGCTTTCACCAGAGGGTTTTCCTAATGCCAGGCCCTCAACGCTTACATCTTCATCAAGGTCAGGCCAATGGATGCCTTCCCCGTTACCAATCAGACGCCACTTGTTTCGCTCCTCTGACGTGCCATGCAAAAGGCGCGGATACCATGCCAGAGGAACAGAAATCGTGCGTCCGTCGGTCAGGTCAACAATGAGCGCGTCTTCGGTAACAGTGATTCCTTGCGCAACAGCTATTTGTGTTTCAATCACTAAAGGTAACTGCTCAGGCATAGAGTTACTATGCCAGGTTGCGTCCGTTTTCTTATGGAA
>CAZVCJ010000206.1:0-6753 GCA_964625745.1 uncultured Anaerolineae bacterium
GTGAGATTCAATATCGCTTCTTGTTTTCTCAGACTGTTCTCATAGGCCTGCCGCAACTCCTCCTCCGCCCGCTTGCGCTCGGTGATTTCTTGCTGCGCCACCTCATACAGCCGCACGTTCTCGATGGCAATCGCTGTCTGCCCGGCCATCGTACGGAAAAACGCCACATCCTCGCTCGCAAATACCTTCGGCTGCGTGGTCATTATGTGCAAGATGCCAATCGTCTTGTCGCGGACAATGAGCGGCACGCCGAGATAGGAGATGAGCCTGTCATTGCGGATGCGCTCACGATGCATCTGCACGCGGGGATCCTGCGTCAGGTCGTAGATGATGACAGGCTCCTGGCGCTCCAACAACCAGTGGAGCAGGTTTTCCGTCAGCGTGAATACCTCTTCCTCAACGAACGTCCCGTTGCGTAAGCGCATCGCAAAAACCTTTGGGTACAATCGCCCTTCTTCCAGCAGGCTGATGGCGGCGGCATCGGCATTCAGCTCCTTCGGCACCCGCTCCAAAACGACGTGCAACACCTCCCGCAAGTCGAGTTGCTGTATAATGGCGCGGTCAATGTCGCGCAGAGTTTGCAGGCGAATCAGCCGCTCTTGTGCCTGACGGTAGGTGCGAGCGTGGTCAATCGCCAGCGCCAGTTGATCAGCCATGATCTCCAGCACCCGCACCCGGTCCTCGTTCAGCGCTTCGCAGCGGCGGCTGCCCACCAGGATGGTGCCGAGCCATTCGCCTTCCTCGCCCTCTCGCGGCGCTGGCAAGCATAAGGGGATGCCTACCCACGCCTGAATCCCGTCGTACTTGGCAAAGTCGGGGGTGAGGCCCTGCTCGCTCAACCGCTCGTGGACGACGCGCAACTCCCGCATCCAGACGGGCGGGTCGTCGGCGGGGAAAGAGAGCACATGAGCGCGGAACGTATCGGAGAGGCCTCGCCAGGAGCGCAGCACGACTTCGTCGCCCTGCACCAGGTGGACGCTCCCGAACTCCACTTGAAGGAAGGCCAGCACTTCGTTCAGGGTGATATCGAGTAGTTCGTCAAGATCCATCGTGCGCAGGGTGGCGCTGAGGATGGGGGCACGGGCAGCGAGCTCGTCGCGCTGGCGGCGCACCATCTCCTCCGCCCGCTTGCGCTCGGCGCTTTCAATGATGTCCCACTTACCTTCTCGCTTGACAAGGGCGAATTCATGGTTGCTCACCACATCTATGACTTCGGATGCTCCACACCTGTCAAGAGAATAGGTGCAAATGGCCGTCATCTGATACTCGCCGATGACACCGTCTATCGCTGCCTCATAATCAGTGAATGCTTCCCAATCCTCTTCCCCAAGCCAGAAAGTATTCCCGGTGAGGCAGAGCCCATCAAATCCTCTTTCCAGGGCTTGAGCCTCTTTCTCAACCCAGCCCTGCAACACTTCATCGGCGTCAAACCTCCCCGATTTGGTGTACCACTGGCTATAGTCCAGAATCTCTATCTGACCCTTTTCAATATAGTCATCCAGATTCTCTACCACCCTCTTCAATGATTTCTTCGCCTCCTCAACCAATAGAGGTTCTGAAGTAACCCACATGCAGAACTCGTTATTCTCCAGTCCCGCTTTGAAATAGGGTACCAGAATATCAATCAAATCCTGTTTGGTGTGGTAGAAAAGGCACAGGTGTGTGCCCCAGGGGACATCACCTATTACATCAATTTCCGTTTTTCTAGGCTGTCTATCCTTCATCCCAAACCTCCTCCGTCCGCTTGTGCTTGGCCTGGGCGTCCTCCAGCTCCGCCATCTTCTCTGGCAGGGCTTCTATCTCTTCGATGCACTGTGCCTTCTTCATCTTCGACTAGGCGATGATGCCTGAATGTCTATTCCATTGTGCGACCAGTTTTCTCTTCGAATTCCTTCGTCAGCTCATCCACCTGGGCAGGGGCTTCGTATTTTGGAGCTTGTCCCAGTTTCTCAAGGAGCGAGTTCACCTCTCTCTTGAGTTCGATCATGCGATGTTCTCTCCTCACAAACAGTTTGTTTAGCCTTTCCACCTGTCTCATTTGTTCTCTTAGCGCCTCCTCCGCCCGCTTGCGCTCGGCCAGCTCTTGCTGAACCTCCTGATACAGCCGGGCGTTCTCCACGGCCACCGCCACCTGGCTGGCCAGGGCGATCAGGAGCGCGACGTCATGCTGCGGATAGTAGTCGTCTGGATCCCGCCGTCCAAACAGCCATACCCCTATCGTCTTCTTCCGTATCTCGAGCGGAATCGCCAGCCGCACCCAGTCAAACCCGTGCCTGTCAGGGGATTCGTTCCGCGCCTCAGCAGTCTCGGCCAGGGGCGGCCGGTAGCGGCCAGCCTCGGCCAATAATCGTTGCACCTGCCGGGGCGTTTCTGGTGTCTCCCTCAGACTGACACCACGCGCATAGACAAGACTGGTATCCTCATTTACCAATAGAACCAGCGCCGATTGGCGAATGAGCAGACTGGGGGCGACCTCGTCAGCCAACAATGGAACCAAAGCTTCGCGATCGAGGGCGGCAGGGATCCGGTTGGCGAATACACGGAGGATCTCATCCAGGTTGTATTCGGTGCCGTAGGCCAGCCGGTCCACCAACTGCTGAAAGCGGGGGCGCAAGGGCAGCGCGGCGATGACAAAGACTATCGAAACGGCCAGGCTGAAAACCACCGAGCTACCAGGCAAACTGAGCCACTGGCTTCCGATCGAGAAGACCAGCACAAAGGCGGTCGCACACAGCAAAATGAAGCTGTACAGACTGAGCAGGCGATTGGCGCGGAACTCCAGAGGGCCCAGGTGGCGCTTGTAAACGGCATAGGTGTAGAACAGCGGCAAAACAGGGAATGCAAGGAGCACAAAGTTAATCGCCAATTCCCCCGGTGCGGGAGCATTTAGCAGTTTCGGAATGAGCCACAGCGCGATGCCTGGCCCAAAAGCCAGGCCGATGCCGGCCAACATCAGGCGCGCCGCCAGCCGAACGGCAGGAGATGATCTATCGAACAAGCGGAAGAGTAACAGCCCCAGGCTGCCCGGGATGGCCAGCAATAGACCCAGAGAATACGCAGAATCGGGGAGGAGTTGAAATAGCTCCAACGTAGCCAGGATGGCCGCGATGGCGTAGAGGGGGGGCAGAAAGTAACGGGAGCGTCCCCTGAGGAGTGGCCTGGGAACGATGAGGTGAAGGTGGAGATAGACCGGCGCCATCAGCCAGGCGACAGCGTGGAACACCAGCGAAGAGGCAGCCACACGCAGAGTCGAAACTATCCCCACCGCCGCCCAGAAGGCCGTCAGATAGTTAAATGAGACCAGCAGTCGCCAGCGCCTGTCCCGTGGTTGCAGAAGCAGCAAAACGACCGTCCCGGCTAACCAGAAGGGCAGATAGAACAACAGACCGATCAGTCGCCTGGCCCGGTTTGCGCCAATGACGACGGGCATCTGCCAGTGGATTGTCTGCCTCTGTCCATTCTGGCTCAAAGTTATTGGCACAGCCTCGCCCGGACTGTAGCCACCAAAGCGGACGCGTCGCCGATCGTCCCAATAGTCCTGGTAGGTCAGATCACCGATGGCGATCAATTGATCGCCAACCTGAAGAGCCTGAAAGCCGTCTTTATTGGCTTCGCACCACCCCGGATAGGCGTCACACGGATCAATAGCAGTGACAATCCATTCACTATTGATGGTAATACCTGGATGAGGAGCCAGGAAAACGTGAGCGTAGGTGTAAAATAGGCACACCAGGAGCACTGAGAACGAGATCAGCCCAAGCAACCAATCTAACCCGCGCAAAAGGCGACCAGGTTGTCTGTTCATGCCACTGCCTCTGTTAAAAGGTCTACAGGTACCTCAGCCCCACTGGTCTGAAGCAATTCAATCAAAGGCTGTGTCTGCCATACCAGCAGATCCGTTACGGAGGCCGGGTCGGCGAGAGGGAGGCCCTCCAACAATTGCCTGGCCTCCCGATGGCGTTTGACCAGGTGATAGGTGCAGTAACTGACAGCCCCACAGTGGATCAGGATTTGCTGGGCTGCTTGCAAGGCCTGTGGATCATTAATCTGGGGCAACAAATCCATAAACCGGGCGCGATCCGGGTGATCGGCCGTACGGGCATACAAGAGGGGCAAACTGTTGCGGCCCTGCCTCCAGTCCGGGTTGGCCGGCGTCTGGAAGGCGTCAAACAGGTCGTCGCGGATTTGGATAATCTCGCCAAATAGAACGCCAAAATCGCGCAACCCTGCGACCACCTGGGCACTAGCGTTCCCCAACAGCGCGCCAATGTAAATCGCCGTGCTGTGTAAGGGAGTGCTCTTGGCCCGCACCACTTTCCAGTAGTTTTCCTCGCCCCTTAGATTCTGCACGTCCCAATGCTGGGCAAAGGCGGTGGCGAGGGCCAGCCAGGCCAGGCTGGCGGTGATGGTGACGCGCTGGTCAGCATCCACGACCGCCTGTTCGACGACGCGAAACGCCGCCGACTGAAAGGCAAGGGCCAGGTTGGCCGTTGGACCGCTGCCACGGCGGAGATGCTCGCCCCGAGGGTCCTCGTCGAGCATGTCATCTACTAGAATAATGCTGATCTCCAGGCAGGCAATCGCGGCCCCGCCGGGAATAGCCTGGGACACGTCCCCCCCCACCGCCTGGCAGGCGAGCAGGGGCAGATGCCAACCTGGGTGGAGCGTGCGCTTTGCCGGCTCAAGAACGCTGACCATCTCCGGCCAGGCAGCCACCTCCGGCAAGGCCAACACGCACGCTTTAATTGTGCTTTCCGTGTCCATGTGACTTTCTATGTTCATGCCGCTGCCTCCATGAAAAGGTCCATGGGTATCTCGGCCCCACTGGTTCGAAGCAGCTCAACCAGGGGCTGTGTCTGCCGTGCCAGCAAATCCATCATGAGGGCCGGGTCGGCGAGAGGGATGCCCTTCAGCAGTTGCCTGGCCTCCCGATGCCGTTTGACCAGGTGACAGGCGCAGTAACTGACAGCCCCGCAGTGGATCAAAATTTGCTGGGCTTCCTGCAAGGTCTGGGGATCATCAGTCCGGGGCAACAACGCCATAAACCGGGCGCGATCTGGGTGATCGGCCGTGCGAGCGTACAGGATGGGCAAATTGTTGCGCCCCTGCCTCCAGTCCGGGTTGGCCGGCGTTTGGAAGGCATCAAACAGATCGTCGCGGATTTGGATGATCTCGCCGATGAGGACGCCAAAGTCGCGCAGACCCTCGGCCACTTGATCGCTTGCTCCCCCCAGCAACGCGCCGACGTGAAGCGCCGCGCCGTAAAAAGGAGTGCTCTTGGCCCGCACTACTTTCCAGTAGTTTTCTTCACCCCTTAGATTTTGTACGTCCCAATGTTGGCCCAGGGCGGTGGCCAGGGCCAACCAGGCCAGGCTGGCGACCACGGCAGCGCGCCGGTCGGCACTCACGGCCACTTGTCCGACGACGCGAAACGCGGCCGCCTGAAAGGCGAGGGCCAGGTTGGCCGTCGGGCCACTGCCGCGGCGAAGATGCTCCCCCCGGGGGTCATCGTCGAGCATGTCATCCACCAGGATGATACTGACCTGCAGGCAGGCAATCGCGGCGGCGCCGGGGGTCGCCAGGGAGGCGTCGCCGCCAACCGCCTGGCAGGCCAGCAGGGGCAAATTCCAATCCGGGCGGGGCCTGCTCTTCCGTTCAAAGAAGCCGGCCATCTCCGGCCAGGCCGCCACTTCCGGCAAGGCCAACAGGTGCGCCCTAATACTCTCCATAGTTCGGTACCCCGGCGTACTATAACTCATAGCGTGTGGCCGGTCTCCACACGCTATGAGCCGTTTAAGCAGCGCTCAACCATCTTCTTGTGGGGAACGACCGGGGCAGAAGGGATTGAGCAGGGTTACACAGCAGACCACTCCGTCCAGTTATCCGGAGCATCTTCTGTAAGCTTGGTGATGTCCTCCGGCTTTTCGATGGCCGTGACCTTGCGCAGCGCCGTCAGCAATGGGCTGTCGTCCTTCTCTGAAGTCAGAAGCCCGTTGAATTCCTCTATCGTCAAAGACATGTCCATGGTGTTCACCTCCTTATTGGCCAGGGTCGTATACCCGCCTCAACGGAAGCCGGCCGGTGGCCAGCCGTGCCGGCCAGTTCCAGGTGCATAGTGGTTATTGTCCTGTTGCACCTCCTTTCCCCAACGCGATGTACTGCGTCCTCAGTCCTCATCTGCGGGAGAGGTCCCCGCTGATCATCATCCACTACCATTATACTAGAGACCCGGGCCCACGTCAAGTCTGCTTTGCCCAGGCGGTTGCATTTGCTATTGCTACTCTTTTGTCTTGTCTTTGTCCCTCATTAATTGATTGTTGCGTACCTCTTGAAAGCGGCAAGACTCAAGCCAGACCTCGCTCTGGCCAAGCTCCGCCACCTTTTCCTGCAGAGCTTCTATCTCTTCGATCAACTGTGCCTCCTTCATCTTCGAGTAATCCATGATACCTCCCAACAAAAAGCCAGCCATCAACGCGTGGGTGCTCTTGGCTGGCATGGGGAGTGGGTAGCGGCATATTGGGTTCCCTTTTGCAGAAATACCGGTCTTTGCGCCATTGACGATCATGCTGTATAATAGTCGCACTTATCTTGCACCAGGAGAGAGAAAAATGGAAACTGAATTCAGCGAAGGCACGCGCGGACAATTGATGGAGCGGATCAGCCAGCGTCTACAGGCCCTCGATCACGAGACCCTCTTAAAGCTCGACCAGCTTACAGAGCAAGTAGAGGCGAACACGGGGATGCTGGCCGGAG
>CAZVCJ010000207.1:0-6674 GCA_964625745.1 uncultured Anaerolineae bacterium
GGGACGCACGGGAGGAGAGTTTCTATTCCTGTCTGGAAACGCTCCTGCAGCAGTTCGCCGCGTCCACCGACAGAAGCGAGGTTCACGTCACCACTCTACCCAAGAAGACCGAGGCCGGCAACCCAGATTTCCGGGTGTGGAACGGGCAGGACCGCATCATCGGCTACGTCGAGGCCAAGAAGCCGACCGAGGAAAACCTGGACTACGTTGAGACGACCGACCAGCTCAAGCGCTATCGCCAGACGTTCCCCAATCTGATCCTCACCAATCTCTTCGAGTTCCGCCTCTACCGGGACGGGCAACTGGCGGATCGTGTTCTAGCAGCCAGGCCACGCGTCCTCCAACTGGGTGCTGTCCCGCCTATGGAAAAGAGCGATGAGCTCTTCAACCTGCTGGAACAGTTCTGCTCCTTTTCCCTGCCGAGGTCCTACACGGCGGAGTCGCTGGCGGTCGAGCTGGCTAAACGCACCCGCTTTCTCCGCGACGTGGTGGCCGACGAGCTGCGCCAAGAGCAGCGTCCTGAGCTTGTCGAAGGGCAGGGCGTCCTGCGGGGGTTCTACCAGGCTTTCCAGACGTACCTGATCGCCAACCTCACCCTGGAGGACTTCGCCGACCTCTACGCCCAAACGATCACCTATGGCCTCTTCGCCGCCCGCACCAGGGTACCCCCCTCCAAGCAATTCAATCGCCGCCTGGCCTACTACAGCATCCCCCGCACCATCGGCATCCTGCGGGATGTGTTCCAGTTCATCTCGCTGGGCGATCTCCCCAAGCAGCTCGAATGGGTCGTGGATGACATCTCTGAGGTGCTGGCCGTGGCCGACGCGGGCGACATCCTCGACCGCTTCTACCGCGAGGGCAAGGGCAGCGATCCCATCGTCCACTTCTACGAGACCTTTCTGGCCCAGTACGACCTCCAGGAGCGCGAGCGGCGCGGGGTCTACTACACGCCTGAGCCAGTGGTCTCCTACATCGTCCGCTCGCTCCACCAATTGTTGCGGGAGAAGTTCGGTCGCAGCGATGGCCTGGCCTCCAAGGGAGTCACCCTGCTCGACCCGGCGGCGGGGACGATGACCTTCGTCGCCCGGGCCTGCCAAGAGGCGGTGCGGGAGTTCGAGGGCAAATACGGCACGGGCGGACGGGAGGAGTTCATCCGCCAGCACATCCTGAAAAACTACTACGCCTTCGAGCTGATGATGGCCCCCTACGCGGTGGGGCACCTCAAGATGTCCTTCTTCCTGGAGGAGCTGGGGCACCGTCTGGCCGACGACGAGCGCTTTCAGTTCTACCTGACCAACACCCTGGAGATGGAGGAGCTGGAACAGACGCACCTGCCCGGCATGGCCTCGCTGGCCCAGGAGTCCCGTCTGGCAGGCCAGGTCAAGAAGCAGCGCCCCATCCTGGTCATCCTGGGCAATCCGCCCTATTCGGGCCATTCGTCCAATCGGGGGCCCTGGATTCGGGGGTTAATCGAAGACTACAAGCAGGTGGACGGGAGACCTTTGGGGGAGAAAAACCCCAAGTGGCTTCAGGACGATTACGTGAAGTTCCTGCGCTTCGCCCAGTGGAAGATCGAGCAGACGGGTCAGGGGCTGGTAGGCATGATCACCAACCACTCTTACCTGGACAACCCCACCTTCCGGGGCATGCGTCAGAGCCTCATGCAGACCTTCGACGAGATCTACGTCCTGGACCTGCACGGCAGCTCCCTGAAGCGGGAGACCTGTCCCGACGGAAGCAAGGACGAGAACGTCTTCGACATCCGGCAGGGTGTGGCCATCGCCTTTTTCATCAAGCATCAACCTTGCGAAGGTTCAAAACCTTCGCAAGGTTGTTCGGTCTACCATGCTGACCTGTGGGGTCTGAGAGAGGACAAATACGACTGGCTCCTGAGCCACGACGTGGAGACCACAGATTGGCAAGTAATCCGCCCCAAAGCTGAGTTCTACCTCTTCCTCCCTCGCGACGAAATGGCGCTGGAACGCTACAACGAGTTCGTCAAAGTTACGAATCTGTTTCCCGTCAACGTGATGGGTATCCAAACTCATAGAGACAAGTTCGTGATTGACCTTGACCGGGAGGCACTTAAGCGCCGGACTCGGATCTTCCGCGATCCGAACATGCCGGACGACGTGGTGCGGCAAGCCTTTGGTCTGAAAGACACCACGAGTTGGAAATTGTCCGAGAAGCGGAAGTTGATCCAACAGGACAAAGCATGGGAGGAGAAAATCACGCAATGCCTCTACCGCCCCTTCGATGTCCGCTCGATCTTCTATCACTATCATGCCATTGACCGCGGCCGAGAAGAGGTGATGCGGCATATCCTTGGCAAAGACAACCTGGCGCTGCTAATCTCTCGCAGGGCGGCGGTCTCATGGCAGCATTGCCTTGTTACCGACTGTCTGGCCGTAGATATTGCTATCTCTGCTGGCTCTCGTGAATCCAATCAAGTCTTCCCTCTCTACCTCTACCCCGACGCTTCCAGAAAGGACCTCTTCAGCGAGCTTGAGCCAGACGAGAGGAAACCGAACCTCAATCCCAACGTCGTGGCTGCGCTGACGGCTGCCTACGGGGAAGAGCCCACGCCGGAGGACATCTTCCACTACGTCTACGCCGTCCTCTACGCGGACACCTACCGCGAGAAGTACACTGAGTTCCTCAAGATAGACTTCCCTCGCATCCCCTTCACCGCCGACTTCGAGCTTTTTCAAGCCCTGGCCGCACTGGGGAAACGTCTGGCGAGCCTGCATCTTCTGCGGTCAGAAGAACTCGATCCTCCGGCGGCCCGCTTCCAGGGCCAGGGTGACAACCGCGTGGCTCGCACCCAAAGCCAGGGCTTTCGCTACGAACCCGAAGAGGAGCGCGTCTACGTCAACAAAACCCAGTACTTCGAGCCAGTCCCCCTGGAGCTGTGGGAGTACCAGATCGGCGGCTATCAGGTGCTGGCGAAGTGGCTCAAGGATCGCCAGGACCGGCGGCTCACCCTGGACGAGATCAAAACCTATTGCCGCGTCGTTACAGCCATTCAGCGCACCATCGCTTTGCAGGAAGAGATTGATGCCCTGTATCCAGAAGCTGAGAGCCAGGTTGTCGAAAGTGGATGACACCGGGATCAGGATTAGTTGCAAACTACACTTTTCAAAGTGTAGTGCCCCAAAAGCAAGAGAGTCTGCGGTTCACGAGACACCACACATTGAAATGTGTGGATTGAGGAGATGATCGCTCGAAAGAAGGAGAACTATGGCAGAACTAGGAACTTCGAAACGACCAGCCGTAGCTCGCGTTCAGACCATGGAAAGAGCTGGAGAAATAATGACACTCTGCGAGAGGCACGGCTGGAAAGTTGTTATCGGAATAGAACCAGACAAGCCTGAGGATATTTCCGATGTGAAGCGACTCCTGAATCCCAATCAAGTGATGAGAGACAAACCACGGGCAGCGGTGACAGACAAACCAAAGGTGGGACGCAATGACCCTTGTCCGTGCGGTAGCGGCTTAAAGTATAAGCAATGCTGTTTGCGGAAACGCAGCCGGTGAGAGATTGGATCACGAAGGCGTTTGGATCACGAAAGTCACGAAAGCACGCGAAAAGCACGAAAGGATTTCGCGCGTTTCGCGTCTTTCGCGTCATTTCGTGTTTTTCGTGTTCCAAACCCCCCGAGAGGTAATCTGAGTTGAAAGTCACAAATAAGACACAGACCAGGCCTTTTCCAGGCAACGGCTACGACATCGTCCTTTCGCCAGCCAGCCAGGCCGCGCTGCAGGCGCTGATCCGCCAGGACTTCGCCAGCGAGCGGGCCTATTGGCTGCGCCTGCAAACCGAACGGCTGTCGCTGATCCAGGGATTCGAGGAGTTGCTGGCCCCTGAGGCCGTGGCCGTCATCCCCTTTCCCTATCAGCTCAAGACGGCTCGCACCGCCCTGCGCCGCTTCCGCGGCCGGGGCCTGCTATGCGACGAGGTTGGCCTGGGTAAGACCATCGAGGCCGGCCTGGTGCTCAAAGAATACATGCTGCGAGGACTGGTGCACAAGGTGCTGATCATCACCCCGCCAGCCCTGACCCAACAGTGGCGAGAGGAGATGGCCAGCAAGTTCCTGCTCACCGACTTCGTGACCAACGAGGACCCCGAATTCCGCGAGCTGGGCCCCGAGGCCTGGTCTACCTTCGACCACATCATCGCCTCCCTGGCCACCGCCCGCCGGGAAGAGCACCGCCGGGCCATCGAAAAGATTCACTTCGACATGGTGATCGTGGACGAGGCCCACCACCTCAAGAACCGGGCCACCGTCTCCTGGAAATTCGTCAACACCCTGCAGAAGAAATACATGCTGATGCTGACCGCCACGCCGGTGCAGAACGACCTGGACGAGCTGTATAACCTGATCACCATCCTGCAACCCGGTCAACTGAAGACCCGGCGGGAGTTCAAGCGCCGCTTCGTGGTGCGAGGCGACCCCCGACTGCCCAAGAACCGCGGCGAGCTGCGCAACCTGCTGGCCGACGTGATGGTGCGCAACACCCGCAGCCAGGTCAGCATCCGCCTCGCCCGCCGCCGCGCCCACACCATCCGCCTGCAATTGACCCCGCCGGAGCGGGAGCTGTACGACGCCGTCAGCACCTTCGTGCGGGAGGTGCTGCCAACGACCGAAGAGACCAGGCGGCGGACCGGCCCCCTCACCCGCTTCACCCTGCAGACCCTGCAGCGCGAGATCGGCTCCAGCCCCCTGGCCGTTCGCCCCACCCTGGAGAAGCTGGCCGCTCACCAGAGACTGCCGGCCGAGCAGCAGGCCACTCTGCTTCGCCTGGCCGAACAGGCTGCGAACGTCGAGCGTCAGGCCAAGACCGAGGCGCTGCTCAAGCTGCTGGCGGCCAACAAGGCCAGTGGGGAGAAGGCCATCATCTTCACCCACTACCTGGCCACCCTGGACCATCTGGAGGCAGTGATGCGAGCCGCCGGCCACGACCTGGTGGTCTACAAGGGAGAGTTGACCTACGCCCAGAAGAACCAGGCCATCGCCCGCTTCGAACGGGAGGCGCAGTTCCTGCTCTCCACCGAGGCAGCCGGCGAGGGACGCAACCTGCAGTTCTGCCGCCAGATGATCAACTACGACCTCCCCTGGAACCCCATGCGTATTGAGCAGCGGGTGGGACGCATCCACCGCATCGGCCAGGAGCGAGAAGTGGAGATCTTCAACCTCTCCGCCGAGGGGACTATTGAGGATTACGTCCTGCACATCCTGGATAGCAAGATCAACATGTTTGAGCTGGTGATCGGCGAGATGGACATGATCCTGGGAAATCTGGCCGACGAGCGGGACTTCGAAGAGATCGTGCTGGACATCTGGGCACGGGCGCGCAGCGACGAAGAGGTCAGTGCCGGCATGGAGGAACTGGGCGAGGCGTTGGTGAAGGCCCGCCAGACCTACCTGGAGACCCAGGTCTACGACGAAGCCCTGTTTGGCCAGGACTTCGGGGTGGAATGAGCGTGGCTGATTCACTGCAGAATTTCGTGCTGGCCTACTGCGAGGAGGTAGGGGGTCTGATCGAACGGCCAGCCTTTGGCCTGGCCGACGTGTTGCTCCCCGACGAGGTCGCCCACCGCCTGGGAACCGAGCCCCTGGTGCGGTTGGCTTTCACCGAGGAGACCGCCGCCGCTCACCCCGAAGCGACCCACCTGACCTACGGCCATCCTCTGCTGGATGAGATCGAAGAGGACATGCGGGGCCGGGGGCTGGCCTTGCGCCGTTACGTCAACCAGGTCCGTCTGGAGCGCCCTGGCCTCTTTCAGCTCATCAAGGACGAACTGGCTTTTCCCAACGCCTGGCTTCAGCCTTTGGAGGGCGCGGTCGAAGCGCCTCAGATTTGCTACTACGTCCGTTTCAACTTCAAGGTGGCGCTGGTCACCGACGAGAAGCAGGAGGAGCTGGCCTCGGTCCTGATGAACCTGCACACCGGGCAACCGGCCTGGGAGTTAGAGGCCCAGGAGATATTGCCTCTGGAGTCAGAATACCGGCTGCGTCCTATGCACGAAGCGCCGCCGGCCTGGCAGCCAGAGCTGCCACTGCACAGCCCGGAGCGGCTGACCTGGCTGCAGGAGGAGGCCGGACGGACTGTGGCCTTCAAGCTGGTCCCCACCATCCAGGCGTTGCAGCAGCGCACCGCTCGCCGGCTGGAGTTGGACCGGGCCCGGCTGGAGGCATTCTACGACGACACAGCGGCCGACTTGGAGCGCCGGCTGGCTCGCACTGAAGATGAAGCACGGCAGGCCAGCCTGAAGGAGAAGCTGGCCTTCGCTCGCCTCGAACGAGAACGGAAGCTGGCCGATGTGGAGGCCAAGTACCGACTGCGGATTCACCTGGAGCTCATCAACACCGTGTTGATCAGCCAGCCCAAGATCGCCCTGCAGGCCAGGGTGGAGAACCGCTACGCTTCTGCCCAGCCTACGTTCTTCTGGGACCCGCTGCTGCACCGGGTGGAGCCGCCGTTGTGTCAGGTGTGTGGCCGGCCAGCCCCCTGGGTCTATCTGTGCGCCAACGGCCACCTGGCCGACGAGGACTGCATCCTGCACTGCGCCTTTTGCAAGCGGGTGTTCTGCGCCCTGTGTAAAGACGACGTGGGAGCCTGCGCCGTGTGCGGCAAACCCCTCTGCGTCCACAGCCAGATCCGCTGCCCGG
>CAZVCJ010000208.1:0-6591 GCA_964625745.1 uncultured Anaerolineae bacterium
TTTTAAAGGTGCCCAAAGTGTCAACCTATTTCTGCCCGTAATTGAACCATCCCAGCAAATCGGTTCTGATATAGGACGAAAAGGGATGCAGGATGAGAAAATCATTCCATTCTTGCACGAACTTCGGGATACGACTTTCTTCACGCGCGACCTGGGGCTCTATGACCGTAAACTGTGCCATCCGTGCTACTGCTTGGTTTGTCTTGCGGTGAGAAAAGATGAGGTCGCTATTTTCGTGCGCCGTATCCTGCGGCATCCCGAACTCGATACAAAAGCCAAGCGGATGGGTACAGTTATTCGTGTCTCTCACGCAGGGTTTTCGGTTGCACGACGGAACATCTCAAAAGAGACGTACATCAATTGGTGAACTGCTGATACGCGTCGGCAAACACTCACCGCCCGAACATTGCCGCAAACGACGCGGCAACGTCGGGCGGCTGTAGCGTTGCTGCGCTTCACAGCGGGTGGCTTTCCAGCGAAGCGCACGCTGCTCGTCACGGCCATCTCCCGCTATCAAAAGACAAGCCACCCCAATTTGAACCACGAAAAACACCCTTCACTTCGACAAGCTCAGTACAAGCGACGGGCTCAGGGCAAGCGAAAGGCCACGAAAGGCGCGAAATGCTTTCGGGGCCTTCGTTTTTGGGTGCAGCTCTCTCACTTGACATGTACACAGATTGTGCGTAACTTAGCTCATGAGCTATCAGCGGAATCCAAGAAAAGCTACTTCCCTACTTCAACCAGGTCAAAATACGCGGCCACCCGCTTTGTGCTGGATGCGAAAGTGGGCTTCGAGATGCGCCCTGGGGGAGTGGGTGTGGGGAATGGTCTGAGGCCAACGTTATGCAGAAGTAGTGAAAGCCACCTGCGTCAAACACGCGGTGGCTTTTGGGTGTTGCCAAACAAAGTGAGATGTGGTATACTTGTTTAGCAGCCAAACGGAGAAGGGACCACAGAGTCGTGTCTCTGGTAATCCCAACACCTACTCCTGAATGGCCCAGGAGACAGGCTTGGGGATGTGGTAGCGCAAAGCTGCTTCCTGCTAAACTCCAAACCTCCGCCTCTCTCCTCAACACCCAGCCTTCCGAAGTCCAAGAGGCTTTCCAGTTCCCGCTAGCCACCGCCATGCACGAGGCTGGCAAGTTTGAGCAGTTGAACATGTTCGAGGTTGATGGTCAGTGGCACTGCACATTCAATGGTGTGGGCGAGGGAGGCGGCCTTTCCTAACTTGCCCACCACACGAAAAAGGAGGTTTTGCAATGAGAGACAACAAGCTAGGGCTTTTGCTGGTAGCGATGGGGATCATCCTCGCCGCAGCAGCCTGTACGCGAACTCCAATGCCTGCACAAGCTACGCCAACATCACAACCTGTGCAGGCGACTCCAACATCTGTCCCGCCGACGGCTACCGCTACCACGCCGATGCCGCCCACCAGGACTCCTGTCCCTCCAACGGCGACTCCCAGGCCGCCTACGCCAACACGGGTCCCGCCAACGGCGACGGCCATACCGCCTACTCCGACGCCTGTCCCGCCTACCCCTACCCCCACGCCAGTGATCTACGTGGTTCAGGCAGGAGATACTTTGAGCGAGATCGCCAAGGAGTTCGGAGTTACCGTGGAAGCCCTCCAGGAAGTCAACGCTATCTCCGACCCCACACGTTTGCAGATAGACCAGGAGCTCGTCATTCCCCAGAGGCAGATAACGGCTACAGTCACATCAACCTCCGTCTCACCGAGCACCGCGCCTGTGATCCATCTGGTTCAGGCCGGCGACACTCTGGGGGCCATCGCCAGGCAGTACGGGGTTACAGTCGAGGCTCTCCAGGAGGTCAACGCCATCTCCGATCCCAAGCGGTTGCGGATAGGCCAGGAGTTGATCATCCCCCAGGGTGGGACGATAATGCCCACCAGCACCGCAACTGAAGTCAGGACGACGTCAACCTCGATCGCGCCAAAAGCTACCATAGCTCCCACTGTTGTAGGCGCTCCAGAAGGCATGGTCTTCGTTGACGCCGGGGAGTTCATCATGGGCAGTCCAGAGGGTGAGGGTCTTGACAATGAGCATCCCCAGCGCACCGTGCACCTCAATGCCTTTTACATCGGCAAGTACGAGGTGACCAACAGGCAATTCTCGCAGTTTGTTGATGCCACTGGTTACACCACCGACGCCGAGGCGGCAGAATGGGGATGGGCCTGGACAGGCGAGGATTGGGAAGAAGTGGAAGGAGCCGACTGGCGTCATCCACAGGGACCGGGCAGTAGCATCGAGGGCAAGATGGATCACCCCGTCGTCCAGGTCAGTTGGAACGACGCCAACGCCTATTGCCAATGGGCGGGCGTGCGTCTTCCCACGGAAGCAGAGTGGGAGAAGGCAGCGCGGGGTACCGATGGGAGGGAGTATCCCTGGGGGAACAGTGCGCCGGACGGGAGCAAACTGAACTACTGTGACGTGAACTGTGAGCAGGCCTGGAAAGATTCGAGTGTAGACGATGGATACACTGAAACTGCGCCCGTGGGGCGTTACGAGGCTGGAAAGAGTCCCTACGGAGCCTATGACATAGCTGGCAACGTTTGGGAATGGGTAGCCGATTGGTATGACGCCGATTATTACAGTAAAGCACCTGAGCGAAATCCTCAAGGGCCCGACTCCGGGGAGAAGCGGGTGTTGCGGGGGGGCTCGTGGTCCAGCTATGAGGGGGACGCCCGCTGCGTTGATCGCTACGGGGGCGACCCGGAGGTTCGAATCAGCTACTTTGGCTTTCGGGTGGCGGCTTCCCCCGGCTCTCCTTCGGAGTAGGTGATGCGAGTGAAACTGAGAATCAGCAAAAAGAGGTGTTTGGCATTCATCGGTGCTGTTGGCTTTGGCGGCGCGCTGTTTCTGCTATTTGCCAACTTATACATTGATGGGTTTGGAGAATACGTCACCACAGATCTCGACAGTTTGAAATACAACCAGGTAGGGTTGCTACTGGGTACCAGTAGATATGCTTACGGGCACCCTAACTTGTATTTTGTGAATCGAATAAACGCTGCCGCTGAACTATATCGGGCAGGGAAGGTCAAATCTATCCTGGTCAGTGGCGACAATTCGATGGCTTCTTACAACGAACCCCAGGATATGAAAGAAGCGCTTGTCGCTGCAGGTGTTAATGCCGAGGACATTTATCTGGATTATGCAGGATTCTCGACCTTGGATTCTGTGGTGCGGGCAAGCAAAGTGTTCAATATCAAGTCGCTGACAGTCATCAGCCAACAGTTTCATTGTGAAAGGGCGATCTACATAGCTCGTGCGCATGGAATCAACGCAGTAGGTTACGCGGCCAAAGATGTATCCGGAGCTTTGGCGACAAGAGTCAAGTTTAGAGAATACCTGGCCAGGGCAAAGGCGGTAATGGATATCGCTATCATTGGTACAGAGCCAAAATATTATGGCGATGACCCATACAGAATCGGCTCCTACGAGGAGGGATGACGATGGCTGATCGAGAGCAATTTGAAGCAGACGTGATACCAACGCCGGCTGGAGACCTGGAGATCACGTTCCTGGGTCATGGAAGCTTGACGTTGACCTTCAATGGGAAGACCATCTACGTTGATCCGTTCAGCAGGGTAGCAGACTATTCGAAGCTCCCCGAAGCGGATGTCGTTCTGATCACCCACGAACACCACGACCACCTCGATCTGCAAGCACTGGCCAGTGTGCGGACGGAAAGGACGGTGGTGGTATTGACCGAGACCTGCGCCAGACAGGTCGAAGGTGGGATCGTGATGCGGAATGGGGATGAGCGCATTGTCAATGGGTTGCGCATTGAGGCTGTGCCGGCCTACAACCTCGTTCATAAACGCGAGACCGGACAGCCCTTTCACCCCAGAGGGATCGGGAATGGATACATTGTGACCTTTGGCGATAAGCGAGTGTACGTCGCTGGGGATACAGAGAACATACCAGAAATGAAGAGGCTTCAGGGCATCCACTGTGCATTCTTGCCCATGAACCTGCCGTACACCATGACGCCAGAGATGGTGGCCGATGCTGCCAAAGCATTTCAGCCGAACATTCTGTATCCCTATCATTATGGGAACACCGATACCTCGAAGCTTGAGGAATTACTGCGAGAGGAGAAGGGAATAGAGGTGCGCATCCGAAGGCTGGCGTAACGGGATGGGCGATTGAGGATCTTTTCATGCACGTGGCTTTGGTGAATACGAACCGCATACAGCCTCCCATAGCGCCCATCGGTCTGGACTACGTGGCTGAAGCCCTGAACGCCGCAGGACACCACGTTGAGATCCTCGACCTTTGCTGGGTGGACGATGGGGACGCTGCCACAACTGGCTTCTTCGATGGAGCAGACTTCGGTCTGGTCGGAGCGACGCTGCGCAACACGGACGATAGTGTGTTCACCAGTCGTCATTCGTTCCTCGCCGAGTTTGCCGATGTGGTCAGCGCGATCCGGCGGCATACGGATGCCCTGATCGTGCTGGGCGGCGTGGGATTCTCCATCCTGCCTGAGCAAGTTCTGGAGCTCTGTGAAGCGGATGCAGGCGTGTGGGGGGATGGAGAGTTTGCTCTCGTGGAGCTGGCAGACAGGCTGGACGAAA
The DNA here is from genome assembly GCA_964625745.1 of uncultured Anaerolineae bacterium. Lineage (GTDB taxonomy): Bacteria > Chloroflexota > Anaerolineae > VGOG01 > VGOG01 > CAZVCJ01. The sequence goes on from CAZVCJ010000208.1 coordinate 4,604, forward strand.
AACGGGAATGGCTCGACGGCTCGACTGAGCTCGCCGAAGTCCTGCCGAATCTGATTTGGCGTGGCAATGGCCGGTGGCATCGTAATCCGCCTTCCAATCCGCCCCTGACAGATCTTCCCCCGATGAGCCGAAGCTGGGTTGACAACCGTCGCTATTTCCGTGAAGGGGGGCAAGCCGGCATCGAGACCAAACGCGGCTGTCCTGGCCAGTGTATCTATTGTGCCGACCCGATAGCGAAGGGAAAAGAGATACGAACCCGACCGGCCAAGGTTGTGGTTGATGAGCTGGAAAGGCTTCTCGAACAGGACATTGACCACATCCACACCTGCGATAGCGAGTTCAATCCACCGCAATGGCACGCCTCCCAGGTGTGCCAGGAGATCATCCGCCGCGATCTCGGCGACAGACTCCGTTGGTACGCCTACTGCTCGCCGGTGCCGTTCTCACGGGAACTCGCCAGGCTGATGCGCCGCGCCGGATGTGTGGGCATCAACTTCGGGGTGGACAACGGCGACGAGGAGATGTTGAGACGGTTGAGACGAGGTTTCACGCTGGATGACATCTTTGATGCGGCGCGCTCATGCCAGGAGGCGGGCATAGCGGCCATGTTCGACCTGTTGCTCGGCTCGCCAGGGGAGACCAGGGAGAGCATCGTGCGCACCATTGAGCTGATGCAACGAGTTGAGCCGGACCGGGTCGGTGTCGCCCTGGGCGTGCGGGTCTATCCGGGAACGGAGCTGGCAGCTCTGGTGTTGCGAGAGGAACCGATAGAGGGTCTCCTCGGCGGGGATGACGTGTCAGAGCCTTCCTTACTTCCTCGAGCCGGGAATCGCGTCCTTCGCTTCTGAGCTACTCGATGACCTCATCGGTGATGACCGGCGTTTCTTCTTTTTCGATCCATCAAGGCCCGACAGAGACTACAACTACGACGGCAACCAACGGCTGGTGGATGCCATCGGGAAAGGGTATCGTGGAGCATACTGGGATATTCTCCGCAGGTACGAGTGATTTGCCCAATGGCCCAGCAGATAGGCTTGCGGATTTGATGGCACAAAGCCGCTTCCTGGGTAAGTGGGGCGGCTTTCTATCTTTGACGCCCATGTTTTGCGTCACGCTCTTAGCACTTAGCACCCATCACGTCGCCTTGGGCACGGATTCCAAGACGATCCAGGAAACCCTTATGGTTAGGCAGCGGTGCATGCTACTGAACAGCAATTCCTACTCAAAGGAGAAGAGACTATGAAAAACGGTATTGACCCGGAAGATGTTGAGCGTGTCTTTGATGAAGCAATAGGCATGGCTGACAGTCTGCACCAGGATCTAGCTGATGGTGCTCAGAGCCTTGGGTATGCCCGCGATGTCTTGTTGCATTCGAAGCCGTATTGGGTAAAGCTGGCAGAAATGTCGGAGGGGACCCCAGCGGTAACTCCCATTGCCGACAGTGGAGCTAAGTTTATCCGAGCCTATCGAGATGAGCTGGCTGGACTTCGAGGGCAGACTGATATCCCCCTTAGCGGACTGAACGCGGCGGCTGGCAGTGCTGTCTGGTTCTCTGCTACTAGCGGGTCCATGTCAAGTATTGTTATGGTACCGGAGGTTGGAGAAATCCCCTACGAGTCTAGCCCGTTTCGTATTTCAGCCGGCCCGCCGGTATACGCTGATCGCTTCGCCAAACTTGAGCCTGCACTGGGGGACTCCTATCGGCAGATATGGGAAGCACTTTATGGAACAAGAGCAGATCCAGAGAGAAGTGCTCTTTCTCTAATGCGCCAGACCTTTGACCATCTATTTGGCCGTCTTGCTCCAGACGACGACGTGCGCAATTCTAAGTACTGGCATCCGAAAAAAAGAGACAAGGCAAACCAAGTTGGCCGAAGGGAGAGAATCAAGTATGCAGCGCACACTCATATCAAGGATCTAAATAGAGCAAATACGCATTAAGGTAAAAATAGCACGTTAACAATCAGAGACAGCCTCAGCCCAATCTG
>CAZVCJ010000209.1:0-6518 GCA_964625745.1 uncultured Anaerolineae bacterium
ACCAGTATACGTTAAATCATGAACCTGTCAAACCCAACTTAGCGGAAAGTAGGGAGCAGAAAAGACTTCCGAAGTCTGCCGCAGTGAGACTGATCGGCCCCAAGATAGTTTCTGTAAGTGGGTGAGCAGACCGTCCAAAGCAGCTCAGAGACTTCGGAAGTCTACAACGGAAAAGAAAAGGAGAACGAGCAATGACTGAGGACATCTATCGTAAACTGGCCCGACGACTGGACGCCATCCCCAATGGCTTCCCCGCCACTGAGAGTGGCATAGAGCTGCGGCTGCTGGCCAAGATCTTCACGCCAGAGGAAGCGGCGCTGGCCAGCGTGATGCGCCTGACCCGCGAGCCAGCCGTCGTCATAGCCGCCCGCGCCGGCGCGGATCCCGACGCGACCTACCGCACGCTCAAGGGGATGGCCCGCAAGGGCCAGATTCGCATCAAGAAAGGTGAGGGCCAACTCCTCTTTGGATTGATGCCTTTTGCCGTCGGCTTCTACGAGGAGCAGTTGCCTCGCCTGGACGAAGAACTGGCCACGCTGTTCGAGCAATACCTCCAGGAGACGCAGGGCGGCAGCATCGTCCGCGAAGCGCCCGCCGTCCACCGCGTCATTCCCGTCGGGGAAGCAATTCCCGTGGATCTGGAGATTTTCCCCTACGAGCGCGCCACCGAACTGCTGGAAAGCGCCAAATCGTGGGGCGTGCGCAACTGTATCTGCCGCGTCCAACAGAAACTGGTCGGCAAGGGGTGCGACCGCCCGATCGAGAACTGCCTGGTCTTCGCGCCGGTCGAGGGTGTTTTCGACCACAGCCAGGTAGACCGCGCCATCACCAAAGAGGAGGCGCTGCAAATTCTGCGCGAGGCCGAGGAGGCCGGGTTGGTGCACTCCACCGGCAACTACCGCGGCGGGCACAGTTACGTCTGCAACTGCTGTACCTGCTGCTGTGGGATACTGCGCAGCGTGGCCGAGTTCGGCGTCCCCACCACCGCTGTGCGCTCCGACTTCCACGCCGTCGTGGATGCCGAGGTGTGCTCCGGCTGCGGCGATTGCCTCGAGCGCTGTCAGTTCGGGGCCCTCTCCCTGCCGGATGACGTTCCCTCGACAGGCTCAGGACAATGCTGTGTGGTGGACTACTCTCGCTGCGTGGGCTGCGGGCTGTGCGCCACGGTTTGCCCCACCGACGCGCTGTATCTGGAGCGACGGCCTGAGGGGGAAGTCCCCCTGCCGCCGGCCGACATCAAAGAGTGGATGGTGCAACGCGCCCAGGAGCGTGGCATCTCGATAGCGGACGTTTTGTAAACGAAAGAAAGAAGAAGGAGGAAAACAATGAGTGTCAAAGCCTACATTTTGGCAAACGTGGAGGTTGGCATGGGCGAGGAGGTGTTCGAGGCCCTATCAACCATCGAGGGGATCACGAGCGTTCACAACGTCACGGGGCCTTACGACGTGATCGCCCAGGTCGAAGTCCCAGATACCGCTGCATTGGGGGAGTTGGTGGTCAGTGAGATTCAACTGATAGACGGCATTGGCTACACTCTCACTTGCGTGGTGATGTGAACTATCTAACAGCAAAGGGCAACCGCTGGGATCAGGCCTCGTCCCGCCCGCTCACGATCGCCCTTTCCGCCAGGTGGCACACCTACCCGGACCGGTTCCGTTGGATCGCGGAACACGGGTTTGCGCTGGAGTACACGCCTGATCCTGAGGCATTCGACTTGCTTCCCAGGCACGTGGACCAGTTCCTCAACGCAGGCATACCCGTGCGCTACCACGGCTTCTTTCCGGACCGTGAAATCGGGCACCCGGACCCCGCCATGGCCGAGCGCGCCGTGCGCCTTCACGCGGCGGTGCTAGAAGCCATGCATGGCCGGGGGGAACAGGTGATCACCTTCCACGTCGGTATCCACTGGAAAGCTCCGATCGTCCCCGTCAGGGTTGTGGAGAACCTTGCCAGGCTGGTGGAGCGTGCGCGTGGCCTGGGCATCACTGTTTGTCTGGAAAACCTGCGTCGAGGCCCCACCAGTCACCCCGAGAACGTTGCCGCGTGGGCCCAGTCATCTGGAGCGATGATCACTTTGGACGTAGGCCATGCGGTTTCGTGCCAGCGTGTCCAGAGTGGTGAGCTAACCGCCCTCGATTTCGTGGAGATGGTCGCCGACCGGATCTACGAGGTGCACATGTATGGGCGAGAAACTGACCGGCATCATCCTCCCCAGGACATGACCATCCTGGGGCCAATCGTTGACCGCTTGCTGGCTACCCAGTGCACCTGGTGGACGATTGAGCTGGATGATTATGCCGAGGCCCTGGCTACCAGGACCCTGCTGCTCGATTACTTGGATGGCCGATCACGATGAAAGTGCGTATGCTGATGGCGCATGGGCCGACGGGCGACAGCCTGGACGATGTGAAGAAGAGGAGACCGTGTATCAACGACCAACCTTTCAGGATGTCTTGAAAGCCAAAGCCGTCATTGCCAGCTATCTATCCCGCACGCCGCTGTACTGCTACTCCTCTCTGTGCCAACTGTTGGACTGCGAGGTCTACGTCAAGCACGAAAACCATCAACCGGTGGGAGCCTTCAAGGTGCGCGGCGGCATCAACCTGGTGTCGCAACTCTCGGACGACGAGCGACGGCGAGGGGTCATCGCCGCCTCGACCGGCAACCACGGCCAGTCGGTGGCCTACGCCGCCCGGCTCTTTGGAGTCGAGGCCACCATCGTCGTGCCGGAGGGCGCTAATCCCGGCAAGGTGGAGGCCATGCGCGGCCTGGGGGCGCACGTCTTATTCCACGGGCAGGACTTCGACCAGGCCCGCGAGCGCTGCGAGGCTCTGGCTGCCGAACGGGGCTATCGCTACGTCCACTCCGGCGACGAGCCGCTGCTCATCGCCGGGGTGGGCACCGGGACCCTGGAGATCCTGGAGGATCAGCCGGACATTGAGATCATCATCGTGCCCATCGGCGGGGGCAGCGGGGCAGCGGGAGCCTGCATCGCGGCCAAGGCCATAAGTCCGGCTATTCAGGTCATCGGAGTGCAGTCGGAGCAGGCTCCAGCGGCCTACCGCTCGTGGAAAGAGCGGCAGTTGGTGGAGGACAAGATGGAGACGACGGCCGAGGGGCTGGCCACGCGCACCGCTTTCGCTTTGCCGCAGAGCATCCTCTGGGACCTGCTGGACGACTTCGTCCTGGTGAGCGAGGAGGAGATCTACCGGGCCATCGTCCTCTATCTGGAGAAGACGCACAACCTGGCGGAGGGGGCCGGAGCGGCGCCCCTGGCGGCGGCGGTGAAGATGCAGGAGCGGCTTCAGGGGCGCAAGGTGGCTCTTGTGCTCAGTGGGGGGAACCTGAGCCTGGCGCAACTGAGAGTGGCTTTATCTTAGCTGCGGGGCAGTTACACAAATGCTTGCCTTCCCTCTGGTTTTGTGATATACTACGATTAGTTCAGAACCTGGTGTGGGGAGGAGCGAGGTCATGGAAACCGTACTGACAGATACAAATATGACTCTTGAGGAATTGATCAGGCGAGTCAGGCAATCGGCCAGGCCGATCTATGTTGGCACCGATGGAGAGATAGACATCGTCGTCAGATCAGTCAAGAGGACTCTTGAGCCTGAGCAGGCGGCTGCGGTAGACACTCTGAGCAACCTTTTCCACAAGCTGCAAGTCTATGAGGTCAGGTACCGGATGGATTCGGAAGTGTTCTTCTATAAATATGAGAATGCGTTACTAGATGAATCTCCTGATTTCATCTCCTGGTGGATTAGCTACTTCGCCTTCGCTGGGGCTCTCATGCGCTACAATCTGACGCGGAGTGATGTAGAATGCCAGTTGATGGCAGGATCAGAGCGTACTATTGGAGCCTACGCACCTTCCTAGAAGAGAAGGCTGCGATTCTGAACCCGGAGCATCCTGACTGTCGCTTTCCTGAAGATGACAACCAGGTCTACTACACGCATTACTTGGAAGGGTGTCTGGTGTTCATAGATGGCTCGCGACTCCGCTTTGAACTCGCACTGGGTTTTGATGAGGTCTACAATGTTGTCGAGAAACGGTACTTCTATGGCTATTTCAACCCCTCAGGAGTACGCCGTTTTCAGTATGACAATTCCCCTCATCATCCGCATTTGTCTACTTTCCCCCACCACCTTCATAAAGGCCCTGTGCCCAAGAAAGGCAAAGATATAGCGCTGGACTGCGATCTGACAGAGGTGAGTTTCTTTGCTGTTGTGTCCAAGATCGAGGAACTGCTCACCCGGTAGCCATTGGCTACGAATCGAGATCATCTATGTGGAGTCCATGCCATGCCTACTTGCCGCTACTGTCGCGAATTTCATCACCACGACCCAACTTATCCACGGCGCCGCGCCCACCACAATCTGGATACCGACTACCCCCGCTGCCATCGCCATTGGCGCTACGTCTGCGATCTCTGTGGCCAGCCTTCTCACTTCAACGGCCTGACCTGGTGTCCGGAGGCCGGGAAGTTCACCTGCCTGCACTGCGCCACTGGTTATCGTCAGGTCAACGAGCCTTTCTGGGGCTGGGACTACTATTGGGACATCGCCTGCCCCCACTGCGGGTCCAGTCACCCGACCCTGGACCGTTTGGAATTTGAGGGCTGCCATCCCTGGCAGGTCCTCGCTGCGGCCGAACGGCGACGCCTGGGTCTGAGCCAGGAGATCGACTTTCGAGGCGTCTTCTGGTCTGAGCACTGCCCCTTCGACGAGGGAACTCCCGACGACGAAACCATCGCTGCCCAGTGGAGTGCCATGGCCGCGAACTGGGATGCCCGCTACAGTGAGGAGGGCGACACGTCGCGGGTGCATCTCCTCAACTCCGCGCTGCTGGGCATCCTGGGCGACGTGGCGGGCAAGCGTATCCTGGATGCCGGCTGCGGCAACGGCTATCTATGCCGCATGTTGGCCCGCCGAGGGGCGGAGATGGTGGGAGTGGACCTGGCCCCCGGCTGGATCGAGATGGCCCAAAACCGGGAGCCGGAGCTAGGCGTCGTCTACCACACAGGCAGCATCGCTCACCCGCCCTTCCTGGCCGATGGCTCTTTCGAAGCAGTAGTCTCCGTTTGTGTCTTGATGGACACCCGAGACTACGAGGAGGCCCTGGGGGAGATGCATCGGGTGCTGGCACCTGGAGGTATCCTGGCCATAGCCATCATGCACCCCTGCTTTGCCACACCGCTTGGCGGTGGTTGGGAGCGCCACCCCGTGGACAGCACCCGCCCGGAGGATCGCTGGCACTGGCGGGTGAAAGACTACTTCCAGCACACCTGGGAAAGCTGGCATTGGGAGCCTGTGGGCACGGCTACGGGCTTCCATCGCCCACTGTCGGACTACATGCAGACGCTCCTGGGCCTGGGTTTTCGCCTGACCCATTTCATCGAGCCTGCCCCGTCACCAGGGCTGGTTGCGGCTGATCCCGCAGCCTGGGCACCCGACGCCCGCATCCCGCTCTTCCTGGTTATCGGAGCGATCAAATGATCAAAAGAGAATTCAGGCTAGAAGACGAATACCACTACAACCGCTCCGGGCCGGTGCGCTGGATCATCTCCCACGTCATGCGCTATCCCCTGTTCCCGCTGGCAACTACCCTGGCAGCCATCCTGAACAACGGGTTTTACAGCTACATCCAGATATTTGTCGGCCGGGCGTTCGATCTGATCACCACCCCCGGCTGGCAGACGGCCGCGCTGCTGGGACTGGCGGCCAGCGTGCTGGGATCGGCCATCGGGCAGGGCCTGACGGGACTGGTGCGGAACTTCAGCATCGAGTTCGCAGCCCAACGAGTGGAACGGGATGCCCGCGACGAGTTGTACGTCAGCCTGTTGGGCAAGAGCCAGACCTTCCACGGCCGGCAGCGGATCGGCGACATCATGGCCCGCGCCACCAACGACGTGCGCATGCTCAACCTGATGTTCAGCCCCGGCGTGATGCTCATCATTGATTCGCTGATGGCCCTGGTCATCCCCATCCTCATGATCGGCCGGCTACAATTCAGGCTGCTGCTCGTTCCCGCCATCTTCGTCGTCCTGCTGGCCGTCACGGTGGCCGATTACAACCGGCGGCTCAGGCCGGTCAGCATCGCCTTGCGAGACCAGTTCGGCACGCTGAACGCAGGGCTGGCTGAGGCCATCGCCGGGATTGAAGTGGTCAAAGCCAACGTCCAGGAACGCTACGAGTGGGGTAAGTTTATCCAGAATGCCCGCCTGTTCCGTGACTATTTCGTCAAAGAGGGGGAGATCGAGGCGCGCTACCTGCCGATGTTGATGTTCAGCCTGGCCTGGGCGGGCGGCTTCCTGCACGCCCTGCTGCTCTGGCGGGGGGGCACCATCAGCCTGGGCCAGGTGATCACCTTCATGGGCTTGCTGGGCACGCTTCGCTTCCCCACGTTCATCTCCCTCTTCTCCTTTGACCTGGTTCAACTGGGGATTGCCAGCAGCGGGCGGATTCTGGAGTTGATCAACACGGAAACGGAGCTGGACGAGAACCCGGCCGGCGTCGCCC
>CAZVCJ010000210.1:0-6373 GCA_964625745.1 uncultured Anaerolineae bacterium
GCCCGTCCTCGGGCCGCCCCGGGGACGGGGCTCAGAGCTTAAGTTTACGCTGATGACGCCGCTATTTACCCTTTCAAGCCGGGCTCAAGACACATCGTCTACTCCTGCACCAAGAGTGTCATCTCCGCACTGGTGGGCATCGCCATTGACGAGGGCTACATTGAGGGTGTGGATCAACTCGTCCTGGACCTTTTCCCAGAGCGAACTGTGACCAATCTTGATGCGGACAAGCAGGCCATGACCTTGGAAGATGTCTTGACCATGTCCACCGGTTTGGGATGTCAAGACTCGTATCTGTACCGCTGGCGCGGCCTCCGTGAGATGGAACGAAGTGACGACTGGGTTCAGTTCATGCTCGATTTGCCGATGGCGGAAGAGCCGGGGACACAGTTCGAATACTGCAACGGGGCCTCGTTTCTCCTCTCGGCCATTGTCCAGGAAACAACGGGCATGAATGCTCTGGCGTTTGCCAATGAACATCTCTTTGGCCCTTTGGGTATTATAGATGTGCAATGGCTGTCTAATCCACAGGGCATCACCATCGGGTGGAGCGACCTCTACCTGACGCCCCACGACATGGCGAAGATCGGCTATCTGTACCTGAATGAGGGCTGGTGGGATGGCGAGCAGGTGGTGTCCGCCGACTGGGTAGAAGCCTCAACACGAGAGCACATCTCCGCGAAGACCTTGCAGGATGGCTACGGGTATCAGTAGTGGGTTGATGATTCCGGTATCTACATGGCGCTGGGGTACTCAGGACAGCACCCACATCGTTTCCCAGGAGAGCGAGCACTACATCCAGGAAGAGCAGCCTGACCTGGTCATTGATGCCATCCTCCACGTAATCAACGAGGTGAGACACTAATGGCAACTGAGTGTAGGTGAGCGACTGTGGAAATCTGATCGGCAGTTCAATGCTATTGCCAACAGAAAGGAGCACAATATGGCTACACGCTACAAAGGAATCGCTGCAATGATGATCGTTCTGACCTTAGCCGCTGGCTGTGTGGCAGCCGAGCCCACGGCAACGCCTGTGCCGCCGACGGCGACAGTCACGCCAACACCCCTCCCTCCAACGAACACACCAATACCGCCCACTGAAACCGCCACTCCCACGGAGACAACGAGTCTCACCCCATCCCAAACACCCTTGCCCACGGAAACACCTACCCCAACCAGCACCCCGATACCATTGCCTCCCCTCTCAGGTAGCGATGCAGGGTTGATCGCTTATTCTTCCGATCAGGATGGGGATTTCGAGATCTGGGTGATGAATGCCGATGGAAGCGGTCAGCGAAAACTTACTGACAACAACGCCACGGACTGGTCGCCGGCCTGGTCGCCGGACGGCGCGCAGATCGCTTTTGTCTCGAATCGCGACGGAAATGATGAAATCTACATCATGAGTGTGGATGGCAGCGACCAGAGACGGTTGACAGAGACCGATGCCAGCGAAAGCTTCCCTGCCTGGTCACCAGATGGAACAGAGATCAGTTTTGATTCTGATCGGGATGGCAACTGGGAAATCTATGTGATGACTTCTGACGGAAGCAATGTGCGGCGGCTGACGAATGACCCTGCTGACGATTGGATCACTTCCTGGTCTCCCGATGGCAGCCACATCGTCTTTGAGTCAAAACGCGATGGGAACTATGAAATCTATGTGATGGACGCCAATGGCAGCAACCAGAGGCGGCTGACGGATAACCGCGTCCACGATGGTTTCCCCACCTGGTCGCCAGACGGGGCGCAGATTGCCTTTGTGTCGCAGCGAGATGGGAACTATGAAATCTATGTGATGAACGCCGACGGAACCAACCAACAACGAGTCACTGACAACCGCGCTGAAGACTCTGATCCGGCCTGGTCTCCCAGCGGAGACTGGCTTACCTTTGTCTCTCAACGTGACGGCAACGATGAAATCTATATCGTGAAAACCGATGGCAGTAGCATTCGCCAGTTGACCGATGGCGGAGCGCAAAATTGGACCCCTGCCTGGCAGCCTTTTGAAACGCCAAGCGGTCGCACAAACACATGGATCAGAACGTTCGAGGGTCCTGATTACGGCGCGTTTTTCGACATCGTCCTCGCTGAGGATAGGAACGTCCTCGCCGTCGGTGCGACCAATCACCTGCACGTCCCGCCGTACTCAGGAGACGCCTTGTTGATGAAACTGACCCTCGAAGGCGATGTGTTGTGGGAGCGGACGTGGGGCGGAGATGGATACGAGCAGGCGATGTCCGTTGCACTGGCCGGGGACGGAGGTATCTACGTCTTTGGCGAAACGGATTCCTACGGCGCTGGCGGCCGCGACTTTTTCCTGCTCAAGATGACTGAAGATGGCAGCGAGGACTGGTTCCGGACATACGGCAGAGCGCGCCGGGAGTGGCCGTACGGGATGCTCCGGCTGTCAAACGGGGACCTGCTGATCCACGGTTTCACAGAACCCCTGGTTGGAAGTGGACGCAATCAATATGCTCTTCGTGTAGAGTCGCAAGGCGACGTAATCTGGGAATACACCGTTGAAAGTCCCGATGAGGAGCTGGTGATCGATGCTCTCGAGACTGCAGAAGGCGATCTCGTCCTGGCCGTAGCCGTTGAGGAAGACGGCAAACTGGTGAAGCTTGACGCCGACGGAAACGTCCGTTGGACGAAGCGCTACGAACTCGCCGGGTGGCAGTACGCCTCCCAGATCGCCCAGACCGACGATGGCGGATTCCTCCTGGCCGGTTTCTCGATGAGCAGCGGCTCGCGCCGGCAGGCAGACACGTGGCTGGCCCGTTGCACGCCGACCGGTGAATTGGAGTGGGAGACATCCTTCGGAGACTCGGCTCACGACGACTATGCCACATCGCTGATTCGACTCAAGGATGGAACCTATCTAATCGGCGGGATCGGGAACGGAATGTTACTCAGCCGCGTCGACGAAGACGGGAATGTCCTGTGGAGGCGATCCCTGGTTGGGAAGACCGTTTACGGTGCCGACGGACTGATAGAGCTCGAGGACGGAGGCTACCTCGTCGCCGGCTTCATCCAGATTATCAATGGCCGCTCCTATGACGCCATCCTCCTGCGGACCGACGCCGAAGGGCGGGTTGGGGAGTAGTAAAAGGGAAAAAACCATGTCTAACCGTTTCAAAGTAAGCATAGCAACGATGGTTGTTCTGATCCTGATCGTCGGTTGTGGAAGAGCCGAGCCAACGCCCTCCCCTGCTCCCACGTCCACACCTGCTTCCACGCCCACCGCATCTGACAACCTCGATACAGCCTGGGACGACCGCGCCATCTTCCGCTCAGGGCTGATTGACACGGAACAAGAGGTGCTGGGCCGCTTGCCCGGCGCCAGCGTGTACCACATTGACTTTCAGGTTTCCGACGACTTTCTCCTCCTGGAAGGCCACGAAGAGGTCCACTACACTAACCAGGAGAATGAACCCCTCGACGAGGTCTACTTTCGGCTGTTCCCCAACATAACCGGTGGTAAGGCGACCGTCTCAGCAGTCCAGGTAGACGGCCAGGACGTGAAACCCGCCTACGAATTCCAGGATAGCGCGCTTCATGTACCGCTGCCGACGGCTCTGCCACCCGGCGAACAGGTGGTCATCCAGATGGACTTCGAGGTGGAAGTGGCCCAGGAGATGGGCGGCAACTATGGCCTGTTCGGCTACTTCGACGGCGTGTTGGTGCTGGATGAGTTCTACCCGGCCATCCCGGTCTACGACGATGAGAGCTGGAACGTAGAGGTTCCGTCTCGCAACGGCGACGTAACCTATTACGACGCCAGCTTCTACCTGGTGCGCGTGACCGCACCGGCCAACCTGACGGTCGTCGCTTCAGGAATCCAGGTCGCTCGTGAGCACGAGGTGGATAACCAGGTTCTGACCTTCGCCGCCGGCCCCGCCCGCGATTTCTACCTGGCCGCCAGCGAGGACTACACCGTGATCAGCGAGACAGTTGGAGAGACGACAGTAAACAGCTATGCTTTTGCAGCGCGAGCAGAGGAGGCGGAACTGGCCTTGCAGTTTGCGACAGACGCGCTGAGAAGCTACAACGAGTGCTTTGGCGTCTATCCGTACACCGAATTCGACGTCGTGAGCACGCCCATGCAGGCGCTGGGTATGGAGTATCCCGGCTTGGTGGCCATAGCCCTCGGCCTCTACGATCCGAACGAACAAGCGGCGGGATTACCATTTCCAATCGCACTCGAAAGCACCACTGCCCACGAGGTAGCTCATCAGTGGTTTTACAACGCCGTCGGCAACGATCAGGTAGACGAACCCTGGCTCGACGAGGCCATAGTCCAATACCTCACCGGCCTCTATTACGTGGATACTCATGGCGAGAGCGCAGCGCGGGATTACCGCGCTTCGTGGGATAGTCGTTGGGATCGCGTTGAGCGCGTCGACATTCCCATCGGATTACCCGTGGCAGCCTACGCGGATAAAGAATACGGCGCGATTGTCTACGGCCGTGGCCCGCTCTTCGTCGCCGCACTGGCCGAGGAGATGAGCCAGGAGACGCTCGACGGATTCCTGCGCGACTACTACCAGTCCTACAAATGGGGCATCGGCACGAGCGATGCCTTCAGGCAACTGGCCGAACAGCATTGCCAGTGCGACTTGACCGCTCTATTTGAAGAGTGGGTTTACGAGAAGACGGCGACACCGGTTCCATCCACCTCCACACCGGCGCCGCCCACGCTCACGGCCACGCCTGCGCCACCGACGGCTACGCCGCCCCCAGCAGAGCGCGCCAGCGACGGCGTAGTGCAGGGCTGGGCAGTCCTGGCCCAGAAAGACGACTACAGCGATGTGGACATGACCGACATACTGGTGGACCACATCGGCATCACCCAGATGCGCCAGGTGCTCGATGATTCGGGCTGGGACACAGACCACGTCCACGAACTGCGCGAGTTCGACCGCGAGACCCTACAGGACAACCTCGATTGGCTGGCAGAAAACGCCGACCAGGACGACGTCGTCTTCTTGTACGTAGCCGCTCACGGCACGTATTTGAAAAAAGTGCTGGCCTGGGACACATTCTTCGCCACCGATTGGGCGGAAATCCCCAGCCAGCGGCGACTGCTGGTCATTGATTCTTGCCAGGCCGCCAACTACACCGCCACAGTCTCAGGCGATCCATCGCCGCACCTGTCCATCGCTGCTGTGGCCGGGGACGAGTACGCCTGGAGCGGCCTGGAAGAGGAAGGCCTGCCCATCATCGGCGGGGTTTTCACCCACTACTTCGCCGCTGCCTTCGATGACCCAGACGCCGACTCCGACGGTAACGGCCTGGTTTCTGTGCAAGAAGCCGCACTGATGGCCGAGGGTCAACAACGCACCTACATGCACGACGTGGTCTTTGCCGTGCCGGAGTTCGTGGAGATGTACCACAACTCTGGCGCCTTTCCCGACCAGGACCCTGCCTTCCCCCACGTCGTGGTGGACGACGCCATCGGCGAGCCGCTGTACCTGGCACTACCACCGGTCGCCCCATCAACGAAGGAAAGTGAAAACATGCGCATAACTATCAGAGTCAGATTCGGCGCACCATCGCCTACTTTCGTGAGTTGGGTGTCAAGCAAGTCTCTCCCGTCCACTGCACCGGCGAGAGAGCCATCGCCATGTTCACCGACGAGTACGGCGACGATTATGTCGAGGGTGGCGTGGGGCGCGTCATCGAAAGAGATTAGACACCCCAGGTGCGACCCACTTTTGAAGTGCGTTGCACCTTGCATCAAAAAAGCGGGAGGCGCTCTACACCTCCCGCTTTGCTATGTAAGACCTCCGAGGTCGTATGAACTGTCGCCGCCTGACCCGAGGTGCGATGCGCCAGACCGCTACAGGGCCAGGCTGACTCGCAGGCAGATGTCCACTGCTTGCATATCTGCCTCATCCAGATGGCCCAACCGTTTCAGGACGGTTGAGGGTATCCTCAAGGCAATTGCATTCATCCTACCTGCTCAGCCTGGATCGTCAGATCCAGGGCTTGTGCCTCCGCCACCGCGCTCGCAACATTAGTGTCACCCCAACCGCAACTAACGCCACCAACCCCATCCACGGCGCCACCAGCTCCAGCCTGTTCACCGGCACGACGATGCCGCCAACTGGAGGTGGCTGCCCAGGGCCTCCTGGATCAACGATCACCCCATTGGAGAGTCCATCATCGTCCCCCAGACCGCCATCCACCAGCGTGATGGTGATGACGTTGTCGCCATCGTTACTACCCACCGGTAGCAGTGCCAGTTCCAGTTGCCGTTTCCACAGTGCCGCCCGCCATGACCATCACGCCCGCGTCGCTGCTGTTGTTGCCCGGATCGTCACCCACCGCCGTGGTGGTGATGACGGCGGTGTTGGTGAAGGTACTCGTC
>CAZVCJ010000211.1:0-6358 GCA_964625745.1 uncultured Anaerolineae bacterium
CAACTGATCGTAGAGGGTCTCTAAGTTGGCCTGATGCAAGTCCTGCACCAGGCCGTCGAGGGGGACACGAGACTTGCCACAACTTTCGATGCCGATCTTCCTGAGCTCATCCCGAGGCGCCTCGGCCTCTACCTTCCCCCGCACTTTGTCATATATGGTCTCCAGGTAGGCAATGCTGCTCTTCAGCGTCGCCTTGACCTCGCCTCGCAGGAGTACTCCACCATGTCCCTGCACAATAGCATCCAGGCTCAACTTGCTGATGGCTCGCAGAGATTCCTTCAGTTCCAACCGATCACCATCCACGATGTAGGGCACAGGCATGACAGTGTCGCCAGCGAAGAGCACCCTGTTCTCCCTCACGTAAACCACTATCGAATCAGGCGTAGTGCCTGGCGTGTGCATCAGCCGCAGAGTCTTGTTACCCAGTCGAAGGGTCAACTCCTTGGTGAAGGTGATGGCAGGCAAACGCAGTTGCACCTCGGCCAGCTCGGGAATTTGCTCCTTGACTTCATTCAACTCTTCCTCACCGCGCTTTTGCAGAGTCTGACGGCAGAGCTCGTGGGCAATCACCTCGGCCCCATCAAAAAGATAATTGCCGTAGACGTGATCGGAATGAGACTGGGTGTTGATCACATAGAGTGCCCCCCTCTTGCTCTTTCGTCGCACAAGGTCCAGAAGCTCGCTTGTTTCCTGGGGAAAGAGCAGAGTATCAATAACGACCACCCCTTGCGGAGTGAAGATGGCTCCAGCCGTCACTTTGACATAAAGATCGCTGGTGAAGACGTAGATGTCGTCGGCAATCCTCTCTCTCAGCATATACGCCTCCTAGTGCAACATTCGTTCACAAAGCATTGGTAGAAATGATCAGGTCGGCGGTAGCAACGTTAGTGGCAATAGGCACGTTATGCACGTTGCAGGCCCGCAGGAGAGTCTGAATGTCAGGATCATGAGGATGTTTGTCCAGGGGATCCACCAAGAAGAAAACACCATCTATGACCCCTTCAGCCACGCGGGCGGCGATCTGCGCATCACCCCCATAAGGACCCGACAGGACACACTCCACCTCAAGGCCCACTTTCTCGCGCAAGAGTTTGCCGGTGGTACCTGTGGCTACCAGGTGGTATTCCGCCAGCTTTTCGCGATTGAAAGTGGCAAAGGCCACCAAGTCGGCCTTCTTGCCATCGTGTGCGACCAAGGCTATGGTCTTCACATTCATAACCCCCTCATATAAAAATACCACCAGATGACCTGGTGGTTCTTTTTCAAAAATCCCCGCTATGCCGTGTGGTACCAGTGTCTTGAACCTGCTTTCGCAGGTGGGAATCTACCTGTTGGTTCTGCCTCACCTATTCCGGCTAACGCATCCCCTCTAGAGTTCCAATCCCCTCAATGTTAAGTGTTGGCTCAAAACTCTCGCTACGCATCACGAACACAGCAGGGTATTTACTGCCAGTATAGTACCACAAAACTCCAAAAAAGGCAAATTCTATCAGGCGGCTAGAAGCCACCCACCGAAATTGTAAGGTTAATCACCCACCATACATTCCGCCGCTATTTCTCAGTGCACCTTGCCTCAACGAAGACTATCCATCCGGCCTCTAACTCCTCCAGGCCAATGCCAAACAAACTGAGCGCCATCTCTTCAGCCGATGGAGGCAAGTTGAGTCTGCGCCACAGGGCTGGTATCTTGTCAGCGCCGTACTCGTCTACTATGTATTCCAAGAGGGTCTCAGTCTCAGCCCCGAGCAGATCGGCCCTCAGACCGTAGTGCAGACGCACCCACAGTACATGTTCAAGGGGTATTAGTCCCCCGGTCTGGATGGCGTACATTAGTTGATCGCAGGCCACGGGCTCACGCGGCATGTCTGGTACCAGACGACTCACCTCCCAATTCACGATTGCGTGAGGGAGTGTCCCCCTCAGCGCAATCTCATCACCCGTGCCTCCTGCAATGAGGAGTCCAATAGCCAGGCGGCGGGCCAGTTGAGCCCTCATCCAGGTACTCAACCAGCCATCGGTACGCACGCCATGCAAGAGCGGGGATTCCAACCTCACGTGGGGGCCGTCCACAGCCTTGTAGCCGAACAAGGAGTAAGAGAAGGGTTGGACAAGCACCCATAACTTCCACTCATACGGCCCCACCCCAAAATCACGGCAGATCGTCTCATAAATCTGGTCCCCCTCTTCCGCGAGACGCTTCACCATCGCTTCGTCTCGTTCCGGGTAGACCAGGTGCAGATGCTCCGATTCCATATCGCATCGCTGGCCCCAATATCGCTCATCGGGGCCGGTGTGCTTCCACTGGCCGTCTACCAGGCGATAGAACTGTACTTGCTTAACGGTCACCCCTTGCCAGGTGTGGGTAACTTCCACCCAGGCTCGCTCACCGCCCCACTCCATGGCTGCAATTCCGACCTCGCCAGGCCACGCAGTGGCACTCGGCTCTGCCAGCAGGTTGTCAATATAGCCTTGTTGGCGCTGGTACCACATTCTATCATCCGCATCCTGCAGTGACAGGAAGATCTCTTTGTCAGCGCGGCGGAGGGCCTGAACCTCCATCTCGACCACGGCCCGCAGATCGCTTTTGGCCAGGTGCTCCACGCCATGGACGAAGTACCATAGAATGAATCCCACCGCGACAAGAACGAGAACCAGCGAAATCACAATGAGTCGCCGCCGCGATAGCCACCGGGCTGACTTTGGGGGAGGCTCTCTGACTTTCCTCCATCCCTCACCGTTTTTCACTTGCCAGTCGAACCCGCCCCGCTTTTCCACTTTCTTGCACCAGGCGGTCGTCACGCCATTTAACGTGCCAATCGCAAATGCAGCTCGGCCAACTGTTGCTCCGATATGGGTGATGGAGCACCGAAGGTGAGATCCTCAGCTCGCTGTGTTTTGGGGAAAGCCATTACCTCGCGGATGTTGTGCTCACCCGCCAGGAGCATCACCAGGCGGTCTATGCCCGGAGCAATGCCACCGTGCGGCGGAGCCCCGTACTCGAAAGCCTCCAGCAGGTGGCCAAACTCGGCTTGCACATTCTCTTCGGAAAGCCCCAGGGCGCGGAACATCCTCTCCTGCATCTCGCGGCGGTGAATCCTGATGCTGCCGCCGCCGATCTCCCAGCCGTTGCAGACGATGTCGTAGGCTTTGGCCCGCACCCTGCCCGGCTCGGTCTCCAGGAAAGGCAAGTCTTCATCCAGAGCTGAGGTGAAGGGGTGATGCATGGCGCTCCAGCGCCCTTCCTCCTCGCTCCACTCCAGGAGGGGGAAGTCCAGCACCCAGGCAAATGCCAGTACGCTATCGTCCCGCCAGCCCAACCGTTGACCCATCTCCAACCTCAAACCCCCCAGGGCATCGGCCACCACCTTAGGCTCGTCGGCCACGATGAGGATCAGATCGCCCACCTCCGCCTCCGTACGAGCGAGCAGGCCCTCCATCTCCGCCTGAGACAGGAACTTGGCAACGGGAGACCGCACTGCCAGACCTGCTTCAACCAACAGCCAAACCAACCCCTTGGCGCCACGCTTCTTGACGAACTCGCCCAGCTCGTCCAACTGACGGCGGCTGTAGCCGGCGCAGCCGGGGACGCGGAGGGCCTTCACCTGACCTCCTTCGGCCACCGCCTGGCGGAAGACGCGAAACTCGCTCTCGACCACCACATCAGAGAGAGTGATCAGGGGCAGGCCGAAGCGCAGGTCGGGCTTGTCGCTGCCGTAGCGCTCCATGGCCTCTTGATACGTAAGCCGGGGGAAGGGCTGGCGCAGGATGCTTGTTCCCGTCTCGGCGGACAGCGCGTCTACCAAAGCAGTGAACAGACCCTCCGTGAGCTGCAAGACGTCCTCAGCCTCCACGAAAGACATCTCAACGTCCAGTTGGGTGAACTCAGTCTGCCGATCGGCTCGCAGGTCCTCGTCGCGGAAACAGCGAGCGATCTGGAAGTATTTCTCAAAGCCAGCCACCATGAGGAGCTGTTTGATCTGCTGAGGCGATTGGGGCAGAGCGTAGAATTTGCCTGGATGGACACGGCTGGGCACTACGTAGTCGCGGGCCCCCTCAGGGGTGCTCTTGATGAGGATGGGCGTTTCGATCTCGACGAAGCCCTTCTCGTCAAAGTAGTCGCGGATGAACTTGACTACCTCGTGGCGGAGGATGAGGTTGCGCTGCATGCGTCTCTTACGCAAATCCAGATAGCGGTATCGCAGGCGCAGGGCCTCATCCACTACCTCATCGTCCCTGTTTATGTAGAAAGGGGGCGTCTCGGCCGGATTGAGTATCTCCACCGAGTTGGCCACCACCTCGATCTCGCCTGTGGCCATGTCTGGATTAGTCAGCCCTTCGGGGCGGCGGCGCACCAGACCCCGAACGCGGAGCACGTACTCGCCCCGCACCTGAGAGGCCGTGGCGTGGACTTCCGCCGCGACCTCAGGGTTAGCGACCACCTGAGCTATCCCCTCGCGGTCTCGCAAATCAATAAATATCAACCCGCCGTGGTCACGGCGGCGGTTCACCCAACCGGCCAGGGTCACTTCCTGGCCCACGTGCCTGGCCCTCAGTTCGCCACAGGTATGCGTCTTCAACATGACATATCCCTTCCTGAGATGTCCTTTTGGATGGCGTTTCCCTGCCGTTCCTCGAGGCTCAACAATCGGACGTTATCCTCCATCTCCCTCAGACTGCGCAGCCGATGCACAGGCTGTGCACGTAGGGAAGCCGGGCGGCGAAGGAAATGGCCGCCTTTGGATCAACAGTCAAGACACCACATCCCATCACTTTCATGGCTACGACACCTGCTCCCATTGGGGACGATATTATACTACCAGGAAGCGAAAATGACAACCTCCCAAAGCTCCCCGATGTTTTCTTATCAATAAGCCGCCTGCCAAGACCTCGACAGGCGGCCTGTTCTCACGATACTTCTCTCTGCCAGGCTGTCGCCACAGCTTGGCCGTTGACCCCGGCTTCGGAGAAATCGAGAGGTTCTCTACTGCCCTCGAATCATTCCAGCACAGATGACCGAGATTAGCAACTGACTATTCTGCTAAGTCATCCTGGCCCACTTCATCGTCGGAATCAACAGCTTCGAGCGGCGGTGTGAATCCCGCAGGCCACATAGTGGCGCTATCGTACCTGGCGCCCTTCAGATTGGCCCCCTGGAGGTTTGTGCCCCCCAGCAAGGCCCCTCGAAGGTTTGCCTGTTCCAGGTCAGCGTCGTGGAGGTTTGCAATCCATAGGTTGGCCCCCTGGAGATTGACACCCACCAAATCAGCGTGCTGGAGATTGGCGCGCTTCAGGTTGGCATCCTGGAGATTGGCATCCTTCAGGTGAGCGTCCTGGAGATTGGCATACTTCAGGTTGGCATCCTGGAGGTCAGCGTCCGTCAGGTTGGCCCCCTGCAGATTGACGCGCATCAGGTTGACGTCCTGGAGACTGGCGTACTTCAGGTTGGCCCCCTGCAGATTGGTCTCATACAGGCTGGCACCCTGCAGACTGACGCCGGTCAGGCCAGCATGCTGGAGATTGGCGTACTTCAGGTTGGCCCCCTGCAGATTGGCCTCATACGGGCTGGCACCCTGCAGATTGGCGTCCGTCAGGTTGGCGTCCTGAAGATCGGCACGCATCAGGTTGGCGTCCTGAAGATCGGCCTCCTTCAGGTTGGCGCCCTGGAGCTTTGCCTCCCCAAGATTGGCGCCCTGGAGATCGGCGTGCGTCAGGTTGGCGCCCTGGAGACTTGCCTCTCGCAGGTTGGCTTCTCGTAGGCTGGCCCATTGGAGGTTGGCCTCTCGAAGATTGGCCGCGTGCAGGTTGGCTTTGTTAACCGACCCATCCCGCAGCCATCCATGCGTCCGCAGTGCCCGAACCGCTTCCAGTGCAGACGCGCTATCCGAGCTGGCAAGCTGCAGAACTAGCTGCTCTCTCTCTCGATCCGTTCCACGGCGCTGAAACAGTGATTCGACAATGAATATTATGATCGCGATACCTGCCAGTTCCACGCTCGCACTGGCATAGAATTCTGCAAGTATCTGCCTCGGCGCCTCCTGTAGGCTGAGCAATCCAAGCTGGTCGAGGTATCCAAGCACCCCGATCAGAAACGCCAATGCCAGCAGTGCAACACCCAACAGCCTGAGAGACGTCCACCATCGAATGAACCTTCGCACAATCCTAATCATAGGCCAACCTCCTCGCTTATTATTTCTGATGTGTGAGGGCATCAGCCCCCCGACCACAGTCAGGCCGTGGTATCAGAGGGCAATGGGAACGCCCAATGCCCTCTAATTGTAACACTCTTCGCCCAGTTGCGCAAATTCAAGAATCATGGCCTTGCTCAAATCCCATTGCCAGATAAGGGCCGTCCCCCGCC
>CAZVCJ010000212.1:0-6284 GCA_964625745.1 uncultured Anaerolineae bacterium
TATTTTACTCGATTTGGCACTCTTGTGGAAGAATCTGAATTACGAAAGGCTCTCAATATTCATTATACCACAAAAACCGCCTCAGAATTCAGACAGTTTTCGGACAATTTCTCGGGCGAGTTGTGGCCTCGGCTGTCAGTGGGATGGTCTTCACTGCAGGCGATAGCCCTGTCTCCTGATGCACACGATCCACTCCCCACCTAACTTTTCCCGCAGGCGGCTCATGGCTCTTCGGATTACCCCCTTGTCCAGCGGGCCGTCGTAGTCCCACACCTTGCGCCACAGTTCGTCGTAGCTCACTGCGCGGCGGGGATGCCTGGCCAGGTGGGCCAGCAAGTCGAACTCGAGGCAACTGAGGGATACCAACTCTCCGGCCACGGTGACGGTGCGGGCAGCCAGGTCTATCACCAGGCCCGTCGAGTGACCGCCGACGTGTAGCCTGTCGCGCATCCGCTCGCGGCGGAGACGTTCGTCCAGCGCAGCGCGGACGGCGTCCAGCAGTGCCTTGTCGGAGAAGGGTTTGGTCAGGTAGCCGGAGGCGCCTACCTGAGCCGCCCGGAAGCCAACCTGGCCTTTGTCGTGGTCAGTCATCAGCAGGGGGATGGTGAAGGGGTTGGCGTCGTGCAGACGGGTGATCAGTTCCAGTCTGTCCATGCTGGAACCGTGCAGCCGATAGCCCACCACGGCGACGTGGAAGTCGTTCTCGTCAGCCAGATGGAGGGCATGAGCGGCGTCGGCGGCAGGGGTGACAGAATGGCCAGCTTTCTCCAGAACCCTGCCCAGCGTCAGCAGCACAGCAGGGTCGTCGTCTACCAGTAGAACGGAGGCCAATGGAACGGTCATGTTGCCTCCCACATGAGCTACTGGCTGCGATGAGAGCAACGATGGTGAAGTATTGGTTATGCTTGTTATTGTCTATACAAACGGGTGCGTTTCAAATGGGTATGTTTCAAATGAGTTAGGCAAGGATGCGCTCCAGAATGCTCTTGGAATCTATGCCCAGGAGATCTACGGCCCGAGCTCTTCGATCCGATTGATGCAGGCGTGGATCAACTCACCTTCATCTTCATAGCTGCCCTGGGTTTCCAAACATTGGATGAATTGTTCAACCTTGTGTTGAGCTTCGTCCAGCATCAACTCCACGTCCACGTCCTCGCCCTCTTCAATGGCTTCAAGGACGTTCCAGAGCCTCCGACCGATGTAGCTCTTACCTCTCGGATAAAAGTGCTGCGCTGAAGTGAACAGCCGCTCGCTCTGTTTCAGGCTTGCCAGGTAGACGGCTGCCAATTCCTCCCCCACTTGCCAACGGTAAGCCTCTGACTCGGCCAGCGAACGGCGGGCAGGTACCCCCTGGACAATTACCATCTGCTCCGACAGAAACTTGAGCCACTCCCAGCAAGCCTGTGGATGCTCAGTTTGCGCCGAGATGAAGTGCACATTCAACCTGAAATTGCCAACCCGACCCGGGCCCTGGGGCATGGGAACCATCCCAATCTCTAACTCTGCGAAATCAGAAAGCCAGGGAACACCCATGCCATATCCCTCGGACCACATTGCTGCCTTCCCTGCCTCGACGAGCATCTGGAATTGCCTGGCCGCTTCCCCCCAGCTTTGCAGTGGTCCTTCAGCATGGTTGCATTGCACAAACTCCAGCGGCATCACGCCACGCCGGATCAGGTCGGCATACCACTGGAGCGCCTCCACCGTGGTCGGGTCGTCAAAGCCATAGGTACCAGCGTCCTCGTCAACCAACGGCGCTCCCCACTGTTCCAGAAAGAACAGCGGTTCGGGGTTTCCCAACATCGAGGGCAGGTACCCATACACCTTGTTCTCCCCTTCCCCTTGCGTCAGAGCTACAGCCAGTCTCTGGAAGTCATCCAGGGTCCAATCCGGCGCGGGATAGGCCAGACCTGCGGCGTCGAACAGGGCCTGGTTGTATCTCATCAGTTGGGGATAGCCCTCGAACGGCAAGCCCCAGAGCTGTCCCTCCCAGCGAACAGCGTCCATGAACTGGGGATAGAAATCGTCGCCGGGGAAGCTCGCATCGGCCTCCAGAAACGGATCCAGGCTCAGGATCGCCTCTGACCACCATTCGAGCTCTCCTTTTCCCGACAGAAGCCAGCGGAAGCAATCGCTCTGAGCAGCTAGCGTCTCGGGATCGGATTCACCATCCGGTTGGTGGATCTCTACCGTGATCTCCGGGTGCAGCTCGTGAAACCGGTCGGCCAGCGCCTCGTAGACTGCCTGCCTCTCAAGGGAGACCCCTATCAATCTGAAAACAATGGAGAGCCCCTCGTCGCTGACGGGCTCAGGAGTGGCTACCGCAAAGGGAGCAGCCGCTGCATCTTCCGCCAACTCATCCTCAATGTGGCCGTAGGCCGTTGCCTGCGCCTGAGCTAGCGCCTCCTCGACCTCCTGCTCCTCCCCCAGAACCGCCTCCAGCACGTCGTGCAAACTCCAGCCCACCCAGCCCCAGCCCGATTGCGCCCGTGAGAACCCGCGCTCCAGCGCAAAGCGATAGGTGGCCGCCACCTCATCGTCCAGGCCCTCCCAGTAGCCGCTCTGCTCGGCCACCGAGCGCCGCGCCGGCAAATCCCTGCCCACGGCCTGCCGGCTCAGGAAGGCCAGCCAGCGCCAGCTCTCCTGGGGGTGAGCCGTGCCCGCGCTCATGGCATAGGTGCTGAGAACAACCGGGGTTGTAGCCGAGGTAGGCTCGTCTACCGGGAAAGGCGCCAGGCCTAACGTCCGTCCCATGCTTTGCTGCGTCCATTGCTGGGAGACCTCGCTCCACATGGCCGCCAGGCCGCTTCCCACCAACCGCGCTGCCTCCGAACCCGTTGGCCCTGACTGCTCCGGCTCCAGGTAGGGCATCACCTGATGCACCAACGCCAGGTCGGCGAACCAACGCACCGCTTCCGCCACCTCAGGCCGGTCCAACAGAGGCACGGGCGGCTCGACCGAGGTGTCCACCAGCGGGCCCGCCCGCCCCTGGATGAAAGGCAGAGGGTCGCGCAGCCGCCACACAAAACCCCACCGCACCACATCTTCTCCTTCCCGCTCGGTCAATGCTTTCGCCTTACTCAGGAAGTCGTCCCAGGTCCAGCCAGGCTCTGGATACGGTACACCAGTGGCCTCAAAGGCCACCTTGTCGTAAAAGATGAGATAGAAGTAGACGGCGAAGGGCAGACCCCAGGTGCCGCCGTCCCATTGCAGGTCTTCCAGAGTATGGGGGTAGAAGTCCTCAGGCTCGAAGGTTTTGTCCGCTTGGATGAAGGGAGTCAGGTCCCGCACCAACCCCTGGCGCGTGAGAGCGGGGTAGGGGGACATAATCAGGGTATCGGCCTGGGCGACGCTATCGGTTGGGTCCGCCGTCGCCTCCAACATGACCAGGTGCACGCGGACGTCGGGGTTGGCGGCCTCGAACTGGTCGGCCAGGTCGCGATAGGTGCTCTTCTCCCATTCGCGGCAGCCAAATGTGATCGTGACACGCTCTGAAGGCTCTGAAGGTTGCTGCTTCTTCTTTTCACCCTTGCAGGCTGCCAGCGCCATCACGAGGGCCATGACAACGGCAGCAGTCTTACGCCACTCCGGCAACGGCAATAATGGTCTCATGAGTCTGCTCCTTCGTTTCGCAAGTCTACGTCGGTCAACAACAAGGAGGTCAGTCCGCATGAGGGCCTGGATGTGTTCAGCTACCCGCACCTACGGCGACCGCTCCTTGAGCAACTCTTCAAACGTCTTGAACTCAGGGTCAGCTTCTTTGGCACAGGCGATGCTTCGCCCCTCAATGCTATCGAAGGAGAGGGTAAGGCAGGCCAAATAGTCGTCGGCTTTTTGCTGCGCTTCGGCCAGGACTGTGGTCACGTCTTCGCCTTCAAAAGCGCCTGCCAGAGCATCTTGCCACCAGGCGTCAATGGGCAAAAAAGGATATTTGCTCCCGGCATTGGTCTGGTGATCCAGTGTCAGCCGCGATAAGGCTGCGCGATAAGCCCGCGCCTCGTCGGTGCCCACCGCCGATTCCCAGGCTTCCGACTCGGCCACCGAGCGCCGGGCCGGCACACCCCGAAAAGCGTTCGGTTGATCCGATAAGAAGGTGAGCCACTGCCAGCAGGCGGCAGGATCCGCAGCACGGCGGGAGATGTACAGACTGTTGGTAAGGGGGGGTTCCAGCAAGGGACCAGCAACCAGAGGCAGCGGCGCTGTACCCACCTGAAAGCTGGGTTCCTCATCTGACGTAAAGCCACCACGCAACGACGCAAGATCTGTCCACAGGGCAGCATGGCCTGACGTGACCAGCCTTTCCCGCTGGCTATGATTGCCCATTAACGAGTGTGTGCCTCCATCGTCATAGGGAGGCATGATTCCAGCATTGGTCAGGCTCACCATCCAGGCCACAGCACTCACCACCTCTGGATGGTCGAAGCGCACTACCGGCGGCTCAGCGTTCAAGTCGTACAGACGGACATCCTGTACAGCCAGCAGAAAACCAATGGCATCCCCCTGGAAGGGAACAAAACCATAAGTCTTATTCTTTCCTTCTCCTGACATAGCTGCTGTTGCCAGTGACAAAAAGTCATCGGCCGTCCAGTGGAGAGTTGGCGACTCCAGGCCCATCTTTGCCAGGTGATCGGCGTTGTAATAGATAACTGTGGGCAAAGTCGTCGCAGGCAGTGCATACAACTCGCCGTCAATGCGGAGTGCGTCCAGCAAGGCCGGATGGAAATCGTCTGCCAGTTGCGGGTCTGTGGTCTCCAGGAGCGGATTCAGACTGTAGAGTTGATCAAGCGCACTGGGGTGGCCAGGCCAGGCAAAACAATCGAACTGTTCCGCTACCTCAGAAAGCGTGAAGCCGCCATGCCCTGCTACGACCAAGTCCATTGAGGCTCTAACCCTGATGCCAGGGTGCGTGCTGTTGAACTCCTCAACCAGCGCCTCAATAGCCGAAGGGTTGGTATGGGCGAAGGTGTTGATATAGTAGCCAACTGTGATAGCGGCTTCAGGCGCGGCAGTGGGCCTGGGTGTAGCGACCACAATAGGCGTGCTACTGGACGGCGCCATCGCTTCGACAGGCGACCCTATGCCTGCCAGAGCCAACGCTGTTGCCAGATCGGACTCGCCTGCCAATGCCTGGGTCAGGGCCTTATCCACAGCCTGCAATGCCTCGGTATAATGGCCGTACCAGGCGTGCTGCAGTGCAAAGCGGAGTACAGACTGGGTTTCGGCGGCTACGTTGTCCCAGTAACCACTGGTCTCGGCAACCGAGGGGCGCGCCGGCACGTGCCAGGGCTCTTCGCCCACAGGATGATTCGTCAGGAAGCTCAACCAGGCCCACGCTTCTTGTGGGTGGTTCGTGCCCGCACTCATCGCTGCGCAGAAGGGCATTGCTGGCGTGGTGGAAGACATCAACCCGTCAGCCGAAACCGGGAAGGGCGCCACTACGATCTCCGCACCCAGGGAGCTACGTCGCCAAGGCAGGTTGAGCAGGGTATCAACCCACATCGCTGCTTGCCCGCTGTCAATCAGGTTCGCGTTCTGCTCCCATGCTTCCTCGCTTTCCTCAGATGGCGTCGAGCCTTCGTCTGCCAGAAGCACGTACCAATTCAGGGCTTCGGCCAGCGCCGTGGGAGCCAAATCGCCGCCGGTATCGGCCAGCACTGCATCTACAACCGGTCCCAAGAGCGTGGTTGGGCTGCCCCAGGGGACAAAGCCGTAGCGAGCCACCTGGCTGCCTTCCCGTCGGGTTAATGCATGGGCTGCCTTCTGAAAGTCGCCCCACGTCCAGCCGGGAGCCGGGCGGGGCAGGCCGGCGGCGTCAAAAGCTGCGTCATCGAAAAAGATGAGGTTCAGGCTGACCGTCACCGGGAGAGCGACAGTGTGCCCGCCTTCTTGCAAACCAGGTAGCAGACCAGGCCAGAAGTCAGTGCTGTCAAAGGCCCGATCGGCCTTGATGAAGGGAGTCAGATCGCGAGAGTAGACAGTCTCTGCGCCTTGAGGGGTCGAGCGGAGGAGCACCGTATCGGCAGCCGATGCCACGTTCAGCAGGTTGTATCCCTCCTCGCCCAGAGTCTCTTCCAGTGGCACGAACTGTATCTCGACGGTGGGATGCAACTCGTGGAACTGGGCTATCAGCGGTTCGTAAACCCTGCGATGGGACTCGTAATCGGCGAAAGCGATGACCACAACTGCCTGTTCCAATGTAGGCGCGGGTGGTGAGGAGTCTGTCCGGCACCCATTAGTGTCAACTTAAGGCCTGGCTCGTTCAGAAGTGACAAAGGAAGCCTTCG
>CAZVCJ010000213.1:0-6267 GCA_964625745.1 uncultured Anaerolineae bacterium
TAATATCGTTGGCCTGGAGTGCGGACGCCAGTCCGCCTTCTCAAAGCAGACTTGCGCCTGCACTCCAGAATAACACGATAAATCGAAAGTGACTTTCTTGGCAGTCGTCTACAGATACAGAGAGATAGGGACGCAAGCTAATGGCGGATCACTGCGTGGAGGAAAAAGGTGTCTGGTGGAAGGTTTAGAAATATCTTTGTCTATCTAATCATCTTGGCGTCGGCGGCGTTTCTGTTTCTCAACTTCTCTTCGCAGTCGAAGAAAGTTGAGGAGATGCCCATTAGTGATGTGGTTGCTGAGATCAAGGCCGGCAGGGTAGAACAGATCATCATCTCAGGAGATTACTCTACCATCAGTGTGGAGTTCAAGGACAGGCGGGAGCAAATGCTATCCCGCATGGGGGAAGGCGTAGATGCCGTCGAAGGGTTGCGCAATTTGGGTGTCACCGAGGAGGAACTGGCGGCAATCACCATTGGTTACCAACAGCCTAATAGCTGGGCCGGCTGGATAACTTTGCTCAGTGGCATCTTGCCCGCTATCCTTTTCGTGGGTCTCTTTTACTTCTTGCTGCGCCAGGCCCAGGGCAGCAACAACCAGGCTCTCTCGTTCGGCAAGAGCCGGGCTCGCATGTTCACCGGTGACCAGCCAACGGTCACCTTCGAGGACGTAGCCGGCGTGGAGGAGGCCAAAGAGGAGCTGTATGAAGTGGTGGAGTTCCTCAAGGAGCCGGAGAAGTTCATCGCCCTGGGGGCTCGCATCCCCAAGGGTGTGCTCCTGGTGGGCGC
Organism: uncultured Anaerolineae bacterium; assembly: GCA_964625745.1. Taxonomy (GTDB): domain Bacteria; phylum Chloroflexota; class Anaerolineae; order VGOG01; family VGOG01; genus CAZVCJ01. Next base: position 786 of record CAZVCJ010000213.1, read on the forward strand.
GCCGGGCACGGGCAAAACCCTCATGGCCAAGGCCGTATCGGGGGAGGCAGGGGTGCCCTTCTTCAGCATATCGGGCTCCGAGTTCGTGGAGATGTTCGTAGGTGTGGGGGCGAGCAGAGTCCGTGACCTTTTTGACCAGGCCAAGCGCCATAGCCCTTGCATCATCTTCGTGGACGAGATAGACGCCGTGGGCCGGCAGCGCGGAGCCGGCCTGGGAGGCAGCCACGACGAGCGCGAGCAAACCCTGAACCAAATCCTGGTGGAAATGGACGGCTTCGACACCGATACCAATGTGATCATGCTGGCAGCCAGCAACCGTCCCGATATTCTCGACCCCGCCCTCCTCCGCCCAGGCCGCTTCGACCGGCGGGTGGTATTGGATATACCCGATATAATGGGGCGCAAAGGCATTCTGGAGGTACACGTGAAGGGCAAACCCCTGGCTAACGCTGTGGACTTGGAGATACTCGCCAGGCGGACCCCTGGTTTCGTGGGAGCCGACATAGAGAATATGGTGAACGAAGCGGCCATTCTGGCCGCACGGAGGAGTAAGAAAGTCATCGGCATGGAGGAGTTCGAGGAGGCCATAGAGCGGGTACTCGCTGGGCCGGAGCGCAAAAGCAGGATCATCAGCGATGAGGAGAAGAAGATCATTGCCTACCACGAGGCTGGACATGCCCTGGTAATGGGTAAGCTTCCCTACTGCGATCCTGTTCACAAGGTCTCTATCGTCTCGCGGGGAGTAGCTCTGGGTTACACCATGCCCTTGCCTGAAGAAGACCGCTACCTCAAGCATCGGACCAAGTTCAAGGACCAGTTGGCCGGCCTTCTGGGAGGGCGGGCAGCGGAAGAGCTGATGTTTGACGATGTGACCACCGGAGCTGCCAGCGACCTGATGCAGGCCACCAAATTGGCCCGCAAGATGGTCTGTGAGTACGGGATGAGCGAGGACCTGGGGCCGATGACTTTTGGCCAGAAGCAAGAGCTGGTGTTTCTGGGCCGGGAGATTGCCGAACGGCGCGATTACAGCGAAGCAGTGGCACAGGAGATTGACCGGGAGGTGCGACGTTTCATTGACGAGGCCCACAGCCGGGCCAAGGAGACCCTGACCGCCTATCGAGACAAGCTGATAGCCCTCGCCCAACGTCTCATCGAGGATGAAACCCTGGAGGGCCCTGAGCTGGAAGCTATGCTGGCCTGACCTGCTTGACAGTGAGATTTTATTCCGGGTGTCATTGCGAGCGCAGCGAAGCAATCTCCTCCGATGTGTGTGGGGGATTGCTTCGTCGCAAAAACCGCTCCTCGCAATGACAGCCACGTATGTCTCTTGCACAATCATAAGTGTCAACTTAAGAGAGCGAGCCAGACTTCGGAGGTTTTCAGACGCGATTTCGCCAGCAAACCAACCAGATAAGCGGGGCAACTTTGCCAGCAAAGGCACTGCCGGAAACCTCCGAAGTCTTAAGTTGACACTAATGCTTGCACAATGAGTGGCGCGAATGCGTCATGTAGCAGCTCGCAATGACATGATAAGTGTAACAATGTCCAGGTTGTAACCCCGCAGGCCAGTGCAGTTACACAAAGAAGCGGAGCCGCAATACGCGGCCCCGCTTCTATTTTCCTTACGTTTCACGCTTTACGTTTTACTGCCCCATCTTCTTCTTGTCTTCCTCGACCAGCACCCGCCGCAGGATCTTGCCTACCATGGTCTTGGGCAAATCGGTACGGAATTCCACGAACTTGGGCACCTTGTAGGGGGCTAGATTCTCCCGGCAGAAGGCGATGATCTCCTCTTCGGTGGCCGTTTCGCCCTCCTTGAGGACGACGTAGACCTTGACCCGCTCGCCTTTGCCCGCCACCGGGATGCCGGCGGCGGCGACTTCCAACACCTTGGGGTGCTCGTAGAGCACGTCCTCGATCTCGCGGGGGTAGACGTTGAATCCACCAGCGCCCAGGATCATGTCCTTCTTGCGGTCCACGATCTTGAAATAGCCGTCTTCGTCCATGACGGCGATGTCCCCGGTGTAAAGCCACCCCTCCCTTAAGGTATTGGCCGTCTCTTCGGGCATGTTCCAGTAGCCCTTCATGACTTGCGGGCCATGGATGCACAGTTCCCCCGCCTGGCCGGCGCCCAGCACCTGCTCGCCAGTCTCGACGTCCACGATCTTGACTTCGGTATCGGGCCAGGGCACTCCGATAGTGCCGACGCGGTTCTCGCCATAGATGGGGTTGGCGTGGGTCACCGGTGTGGCCTCGCTGAGACCGTAGCCCTCCACCAGCTTGGCGCCGGTGAGTTCCTGGAAGCGCTTCTGCACCTCCACTGGCAGTCCGGCCGCGCCGCTGACGCAGGCCTTGATGGAGCCGACGTCGTACTTGCTCAGATCGGGGTAGTTGTTGATGGCCACGTACATGGCCGGCACTCCAGGATAGAAAGTCGGTTTGTGTTTGGTGATGTTCTTGAGCACGTCCTCCAGGTCGCGCGGGTTGGGGATGAGGAGCATGGCTGCGCCAATGAGAGTATCCATGTTCATGCAGGTGGTCATGGCGAAGCTGTGATATAGCGGCAGCGCGGTCAAGGAGATGTCTTCGGCCTCCCCTGCGCTGATCCAGACTTTGCACTGCTGGGCGTTGACCAGGATGTTCTGGTGGGTCAACTCGGCGCCTTTGGAGATGCCGGTGGTGCCCCCGGTGTACATCAGCACCGCTGTATCGTCCCAGGAGAGCTCCACTGGCTGGGGCCTGGCCGGCCCTTTGGCCAGCACGTCGGTGAACCAGTAGGTGTTGGCGTCGCCGGAGATGTCCACGCGGTGGCCGCCCTTTTTCTCCTTGAACAGGGTGAAGAGTATTCTGAGGAGAGGCGGCAAATAGGTCTTGATGTTGGCCACGATGACGTGGCGCAGTTTGGTCTCCGCGCGGATCTGTTTGATGATGGGGTACATCATGCTGAGAGTGACGATGACCTCAGCGCCAGAATCCTTGAGCTGGTGTCTCATTTCGCGCGCCGTGTAGACGGGGTTACAGGGCACCACGATGCCGCCGATGCGCAGGGCGGCGTAGTAGGCGATGGGGAACTGGGGGCAATTGAGCAGGTGGACCGCCACCCGGTCGCCCTTTTTGACGCCCAACCCCTGCAGCGCAGCGGCGAAACGATCCACGGCTTCGTTGTACTCGCGGAAGGTGATTTTGGCGTTGTTGAAGATGAGCGCCGTGTGGTCAGGGTACTTGCGCGCCGTCTCTTCCAGCACAGCGGGCATGGTGGTTTCCGGATAATCAAGGTGCTCCGGCACGTGCGGCTCGTAGAATTTGAGCCAGGGCTTCTCCATTTTCTTTTCCTCCTCCTTATTGATGAACTTCGAGACTAAGCGCCGATAGCCTATTCTGAATTGGTTTTATCCACCCCCTTTCGGCTTCGAGCCTTCTTGGAAATGAGTACGAGTCAACGAGTAGCGAGCTAATGAGGCGTCTGTTACCTCATTGACCCGTTGACTCATTTTTCGGAAACAAGCGTGGATACGCACATCTGTATCGCCTTTGACGGCACTGACTTTGATGCCAGTAGTATAACGTAATTAAGACCGATTGTCAAGACCGAATGTTGCGTCCGGACGATTTCGCTGGTATAATCCTGACCTCTAAAGACAACTCAGACCCTGTTCCAAACTCGTGACGGCTGCGGTGAAGGGAAATTGCCAAAATAGGCATTTTATGCTATAATATCCTTAGCAATGATAAGGAAGGAGGTGAAAGGTGATGGAAGTGGAAGGTTATTGCGTTAAGTGTAGGGAGAAGAGAATGATGAAAGAAGCCAAGGAGGTAACCATGAAAAATGGCCGCCTGGCGGCCAAAGGAACCTGTCCCAAGTGTGGCACCGGGATGTTCAAGTTCCTGCCCAAGAAGAAATAGATGGAGCGCCGTGGTAAAGTCAAGTTCTTAGTTGAGAGACCCGCTCCAGGGGAGTAGTTGGAGTGCGACCCAATGGGGCGGGTTCTCTTTGGTCTTCCGTGGCGCCGCCGCCTTGAGGATTATCGGGTGATTTGACAATTTACCTCTTTTGAGGGATAATATGCAATGCTATCATAGACATAGGAGGTGATGCCAATGGACCACAGTAGTAGTAATAGCGCCGTAGCATCACCTCCCTTCGAGGGATAGCTACGGCGCAAAGCAAAGGGCCTCTTCTTTTTGATGAGGCCCTTTGTCTTTGAACGCCATTTCGCAACCGTTGAGGAGAGCGCGGCTAAGCTCCTCCCCTTCGCAGGGGGAGGCTGGGAGGGAGTGGATTCTGCCGAAGCCCCCCCCTGGCCTCTCCCTTCGAGGGAGGGGAAAAGTGGGGGGGAAGATGTCGGATCGTCTGCCTGTGGGCAAGCTGGAGATGGATTACCTGGGGCAGGTCTTGGCCAGGTATACTCAGGTCAACGAGCGAGTGGTAGTAGGCGCTGCAGTGGGTGAGGATGCCACGGTGATAGACTTCGGCGATCGTTATCTGGTGGCCAAGACCGATCCCATCACCTTCGCCACTGAGGAGATAGGCTGGTACGCGGTCAACGTCAACGCCAACGACGTGGCTGCCACCGGCGCCGTCCCCAGGTGGTTTTTGGCTACCCTCCTTTTGCCTGCGGGGAGCGCTGACCGGGCCATGGTGGAGGGGATCTTCTCCCAGCTCTCCGATGCCTGCCGCCAGTTAGGGGTCTCCCTTTGCGGCGGCCACACTGAGATCACCTACGGCCTGGCCCGGCCCATCGTGGTAGGGCAGATGTTGGGTGAGGTGGCGCGCGACAGGCTGGTGACCACCGCTGGGGCGCAGGTGGGAGACGATATAATTCTCACCAAGGGCATCGCCATCGAGGCCACTTCCATCATTGCCTGGGAAAAGGCGGGGGAGTTGGCCAGCAGGTACCCGGCGGATTTCATTGACCGCTGCCAGGATTTCCTCCATCAGCCGGGCATCAGCGTGGTGCGCGAGGCTCAGATCGCCACCGCTCAGGCGCGGGTTCACGCCATGCACGATCCCACCGAGGGCGGGCTGGCTATGGGCCTGCGGGAGCTGGCCCAGGCGGCGGAGGTGGGCCTGTTGGTGCATCGGGAGCGGATCGAGGTGCTGCCGGAGACGATCCTCCTCTGTAGCGATTACGGTCTCGATCCCCTGGGAATCATCGCCTCGGGCTCGCTGCTCATCGTTCTGTCGCCGAAAGATTCAGGGCGGGTCATCGAGAAGCTGGCGGAGGCGGGCGTCGAGGCGGCGGTCATCGGCCAGGTCGTGGCCAGGGAAGAGGGGTTGAAATTGATAACTGGCGGGGTGGCGAGAGACCTCCCCTATTTTGAACGGGATGAAATCGCCAGGCTCTTCGAATAGACTGTGAAACGCCAGGAGCCCAAGGTAACACTTGGGCTCCTGGTTTTGGTAGCGCATAGGGGAATCGAACCCCTGTTTCTGCCTTGAGAGGGCAGTGTCCTTGACCCCTAGACGAATGCGCCTTACTTG
>CAZVCJ010000214.1:0-4364 GCA_964625745.1 uncultured Anaerolineae bacterium
GACTTCGCGCTGCAGAATCCCGCCGACTACCTGGAGACGGTGAAAGTGGCCGTTCCTGCCGTCCTCCGGGAAGCCGGGGTTGATGCGGAGGACGTCGTTGGCCTGGGCACCGATTTCACCGCCTGCACCATGATGCCCATTGATAAGATGGGCACGCCGCTATGCCTGAAGTCGGAGTGGCGGAACAACCCCTACGCCTGGGTCAAGATCTGGAAGCACCACGCCGCCCAACCAGAGGCCAACGAGCTCAATCGTATCGCCAGGGAGCGCGGCGAGGACTTCCTCGACCGCTATGGCGGCAAGATCTCTTCGGAGTGGCTGTTCCCTAAGATCTGGGGGACCCTGAACAAAGCCCCTGAGGTCTACCAGGCAGCGGATCGCTTCATCGAGGGGGCCGACTGGATTGTCCTGCAACTGACGGGCCAGGAGAAACGGAACTCCTGCACGGCAGGCTACAAGGGCATCTGGGAGAAGGGTACCGGCTACCCCTCGGACGATTTCTTCGCCGCGCTCGATCCTCGGCTGTGCCACGTGGTGGACGAGAAGCTGTCGCGGGACATCTATCCCCTGGGTGGTCGGGCTGGCGGGCTGACCAGGCATTGGGCAGAGGCGACGGGCCTCAAAGAGGGGACGGCGGTATCCATCGGCAACGTGGACGCCCACGTCTCGGTGCCGGCGGCCACGGTGGTCGAGCCGGGGCGGATGGTGATGATCATGGGCACCTCCATCTGCCACATGCTGCTGGGCACGGAGAAGCAGATCGTGGAGGGGATGTGCGGGGTGGTGGAGGACGGCATCATCCCTGGTCTCTTCGGCTTCGAGGCCGGGCAGTCGTGCGTGGGCGACCACTTCGCCTGGTTCGTGGACCACTGCGTGCCCTGGGAGTATCATCAGGAGGCCGAGAGGCGGAGGTTCGACCTGCACCCGTTGCTGGAGGAGAAGGCGGCTCAGTTGCGGGTGGGCGAGTCGGGACTGCTGGCCCTGGACTGGTGGAACGGTAACCGCTCCATCCTGGTGGACGTGGACCTGACCGGCCTGCTCCTGGGCGCTACCCTGGCCACCAGTGCGGAGGAGATCTACCGCGCCCTCATCGAGGCCACGGCCTACGGCACCCGCATCATCATCGAGACCTTCGAGCAGAGCGGGGTGGCGGTGAAGGAGTTGGTGGCTTGCGGTGGCCTGCCGGAGAGGAACAAGCTGCTGATGCAGATCTACGCCGACGTTACGGGGCGGGAGATCAGGGTGGCCGCCTCGTCCCAGGCAGGGGCTCTGGGATCGGCCATGTTCGGAGCTGTGGCAGCCGGCAAGGCGGCGGGAGGCTATGATACCATCTTCGAGGCGGCCAGGTACATGGCTCACCTCAAGGATGAGGTCTACCGGCCCATCGCCGAGAACGAGGCCATGTACGACCAATTGTATGCCGAATACGTGAGGCTGCACGACTACTTCGGCCGAGGACAGAACGATGTGATGAAGCGTCTGAAGCGGATCAAGGCAGAAGTACTGGGGAACTGAGGGCCAGTCCTTCAGTTCCCCCTATTGTGACAGGGAGGAACTACCTTGTTGGAGGAATTGCGAGAAGAGCTCTGGCGGTTGCATCTTGAGCTGCCAAGAAACAGCCTGGTGACCTGGACCAGCGGCAATGTGAGCGGACGGGACCAGGAGACGGGCTATGTGGTCATCAAGCCTAGCGGCGTGCAGTACGAGGACATGAGGCCGGAAGATATGGTGATCGTGGACCTGGAGGGGAACGTCGTCGAAGGGCATCTCAAGCCCTCCGTGGACACGACGACCCATCTGTACGTCTACCGCCACCGCCCGGATGTGGGCGGGATCGTGCACACCCACTCACCGTATGCCACCAGCTTCGCGGCCCTCGGTCAGCCCATCCCGGTGTACCTGACCGCCATGGCTGATGAGTTTGGTGGGCCCATCCCGGTCGGTGCCTACGCGCCCATCGGCGGTGAGGAGATCGGGCAGGAGATCGTGCGGACGATCGGTCAGTCGCCCGCCATCTTGATGAAGAATCATGGCGTGTTTACCATAGGCCCGACGCCACGAGCCGCAGTGAAGGCAGCGGTGATGGTAGAGGACGTGGCGAAGACGGTCCATCTGGCGCTGCTGCTGGGCCAGCCGGGCGAGATACCCGAGGAGGAAGTTGCCAGAGGCCACCGACGCTACAGGGAGCAATATGGCCAGAAGTAGGATTGAAGCTGCCGGCCATCCTGGCAGTGCTCCCTGAAAGCGCCCCAAAAAGTTACGGCCTGAGGAACCATGTTCATCGCCTTTCTCAACCCCCAGGGGAACTTCGATCCCCACGACAGCTATTGGACCCAACATCCCGACTTCGGCGGCCAGTTGGTGTACGTCAAAGAGGTGGCGCTGGCGCTGGCCCGGCGAGGACATCGGGTGGACGTCGTCACCCGCCAGATCGCGGACCCCGGCTGGCCCGAATTTGCCGCCCCGCGGGATGCATATCCCGGCCATGAGAACGTGCGCATCGTGCGCCTCCCCTTCGGCGGCAAGCGCTTCCTGCTGAAAGAAGAACTTTGGCCCTACCTGGGCACTGAATTCGCTCCTCACATCATCAGCCTTTATCAGCAGGAAGGCCGCTTCCCGGACGCTATGACCGCTCACTACGCCGACGGCGGTCTCACGGCAGCGGTGTTGCGAGAAAAGACGGGCATCCCTTTCACTTTCACCCCCCATTCCCTGGGGGCGCAGAAGATGGAGAAGATGGGCGCGATGTGGGACAACCTGGCTGAATTGGATGCCCGTTTCCACTTTGCCCGGCGCATCACTGCTGAGCGCATCGCCATGAGCAAGGCCAGCGTGTGTACGGCCAGCACCGCCCTGGAGCGCTTCGAGCAGTACGCCCATCCTGCCTATCACGGAGCTATTGACGTGCGCGACGACCAGCGACTGGTGGTCATCCCCCCCGGCGTCAATCTGCAGGTGTTCGACAAAGAAGTCCAGAGCGCGGCCGAGCAGGCCACTCGAGCCAAAGTCCGGACCAAGCTGAACCGCGACATCGCGCCGCAGCGACGGAAGCTGCCCATCATCGTTGCCTCCAGTCGGCTGGACGTGAAGAAGAATCCCTTCGGACTGGTGCGGGCTTTCGCCGAAAACCCGCGCTTGCAGGCCAGAGCCAATCTGCTGCTGGTCAGTCGGGGGCTGGACAATCCGCTGGCCGGCTACCCCCAGGCCGACGAGGGGGCCAAGGAGGTATTGGATCAGGTCATGACGGTGGTGGACGAAGGCGGGTTGCGGGGCAAGATCAGCCTCTTCTCGCTGGACAGTCAACACGAGTTGGCGGCTGCCTATCGCTTCCTGGCCGAGAGGCGGTCTGTGTTTGCTCTGACAGCTTACTACGAGCCCTTTGGGCTGGCCCCGCTGGAGGCCATGTCGGCCGGATTGCCGGCTGTGGTCACCAAAAACGGCGGCCCGGCGGAGAGCCTGCGGGAGGGCGATGAGGAATACGGCGTGCTGGTTGACCCCTTCGACCCGGCTGACATCGCCCGCGGCCTGCTGCGAGTGCTGGGCGATGAGGCGACCTGGCAGCGCTACGCCGAGGCCGGTCACCGCCGCGTACACGACCGCTACACCTGGGACAGCACGGCCCGCCAGTTCGAGCAGGTGTTGGCAGGACTAGTTGATGACCCGCCTCATCCGCCGCTCCCGAAGGGCCTGCCCATCCATCCCTATTTCCTGCAACCGACTCCTGAGAACGACATCCCCCTGGAGGAGCTGGCCGATCTGTACCTCGAAGGAGAAGGCATCTCGTGACGTGGCAGATTCCCGAAGGAGACATTGACGTCCTGTCGGTGGGCGAGGCGCTGGTTGATTTCATCTCCACCGAAGCTGTGGGCCAGGTCGAAGAGGCCGGCGAGTTTCGCCGCTACCTGGGCGGTTCGGTGACCAACCTGGCGGCCAACGTGGTCAGGCTAGGAGGTCGTGCGGCAGTGGCGGCCCGCGTCGGTGATGATCCCTTTGGACGATTCGTTCGGCGAAGGACGGAACGGCAGGGGATCATCACCGATTATCTGAAGACAGATGCCGCAGCGCGCACCACCCTGGTTTTTGTCACCCGCAGCGCAACTACCGCCGACTTTTTCGTCTATCGGGGCAGCGACGCCCGTCTATCGCCAGAGGACGTGCCGCAGGCGGCCATCGAACGGGCCAGGGTGGTGCACACCTCGGCCTTCGCCCTGTCCCAGGAATCCAGCCGGACTGCCGTGCTGGACACGCTGCGTCGTGCCCAGGCCCGAGGCTGTCTTACCTCCCTCGAGCCCAACTACCATCCTAGCCTTTGGGATGTCAGCCGGTCGCCGGACGAGGTGCTGGCCGAGGCCTGCCGATACGTG
>CAZVCJ010000214.1:4464-6255 GCA_964625745.1 uncultured Anaerolineae bacterium
CTGGTGGCTGTCCTGGACGGTCGCTCGCTGTACGAAGCGGTGCTCTTTGGCCGGGAGGTGGCCGAGATCAAGTTGAGGATGGTGGGCCCCATCGCCGGCAGCCTCGACAGGGAGGCCATTTACCGGCAAGTTGCCGTCTTGATTTGACAAGTTACCTGTTTTATGGTATAATGTAATTACAATATTACAAAACTACATTATTACAAAAGTCTCCCCTTGTTTACTCTCCCCCCTGGGCCATACCTTGAAAGAGGTCACCAGAACAGTGACGTTTGAAATTGACCAGGAATCGCCCGTTCCCATCTACCACCAACTCAAGCTGGCAATAAAGAAGAAGATCGAAGCCCGCGAGTTCGAGCCCGGTGAGCGCATCCCTACCGAGCAAGAACTGTGCGATCGCTATGGCATCAGCCGCACCCCCATACGCCAGGCCCTCAAAGAACTGGTCTACGAAGGGTTGCTGGTGCGACGCCGCGGCCTGGGGACCTTCGTGGCCGACCAGGCCCGGACCAATGCCCAACTAGCCACCCCTATGCGCTTGATAGCCACAGACATTCGCTGGGCCGCGGTCATCGAACGGGCTGCCCGCGAGTGGAATGAAAAGAACCCCGACCAACAAGCGGCTCTCCAGATGCAACTCATAGATCACGACGAACTGCACCATGCCCTCAGCACGGCGGTGGCCGAAGGGACGGCGCCGGACATGGTGATGATTGACAGCGTGTGGATCGCCGAGTTCGCCAACGCCGGGTTTCTTCTCCCCCTGGATGAACTGGACACCGACTGGACACACAACGAATATGCCAACGATCTCTATCCCGCCTTTGTAGAAGCCAACTACTTTGGCGGGCATTTTTATGGCCTGCAAGTCGAAGCTGACCTCTCCCTGCTCTGGTACCGCAAGGACTGGTTCAGTGCCGAGAGACTGCAACCACCCGCCAACTGGGACGAACTCGTTGCCACAGCCCAGCACTTTGCGCGGCCCGACGTGCGCCAGCGGTATGGGCTCGGACCTTACCCCCTCATTTTCCCCGGCGGGCAAGCTGCCGGAGAAGCCACCGTCTACAACCTGTTGCCCTTGCTCTGGTCGGCTGGTGGGACAGTTCTGTTGAACGGCCAGGTGAATCTGGACAGTAAGCTCAGCCAGGAGGCCGTTCGGTTTATTGCCGACCTGGTGAATCAACACGCTGTTGCCCCGCCGGACGTTGTGAACTGGAATTGGGAAGACGTACCTCGACGACTGGCCCACGGTGAAGCGGCCATGGCGCTGGGGGGCAGCTATGAAAGCCAGACCATCCTGGGAGAGAGCGATTGGGAAGAAGTGGAGTTTATGGAACGGATAGATTGTTGCCTCTCGCCAGCGGCGCCGGGGTGCGAACCGGCCGCCACGGCAGGGGGCATGAGCTATGCGATTCTCCGTCAGTCACAGCATCCTGAACTTGTGATGGGTATTCTCAAATTGGCCGCCGACAAAGATCTGATCGCTGACTTCTGCCGGGTGACCTATCAAAACTCTCCGAGGCCTTCTATGCGCGATGCGTTCACGCCCGATGTCTCCCCCCTGCTCTCCAAAACCTCACGGCTTCTGAGCGCAGCGCGGGCACGACCTGTGACACCTGAGTACGTCAAAGTTTCCGCGCAGTTGCAGACCATGTTTGAGACTGTGATCACAAAGACCGCCTCGGTGGAGGACGCGGTACGGCGAGCGGCTGAGTTCATCGGCGCTATCACCGGGTTGCCTCTGAGAACTACTTGACAAAAGCTCCATTATGGGTTATCATTTTGTAGTAT
>CAZVCJ010000215.1:0-6237 GCA_964625745.1 uncultured Anaerolineae bacterium
AAACGTGAAACGTCAAGGGTGGTGCGGGTCAGGGCGTGATTACGGTGCGGACGGCGGGGCCAAAGGCCTCCAGGTCGTCCAGGGCGGCGTTGATGGCCTCGGCGTCCAGGGGCACAGTGCGGGTGATTACCGACGACAGGTCCAACACGCCTCGGCGGACCAACTCGACGAGCAAGGGCAGCTCCGACAAGAGATGGTCGGAGCAACCGATGATCTGGGCTTCTTTCGGGATGACGTCGTGGTAGGAATGGAGCTCGAAAGGCTGCTCGGCGATGCCAACCAGTACCGCTCTCCCGAACACTCCCAGTGAGTGCACTGCCTGCTCTATCGTCTGCCGCAGACCGACCAGCTCCAGTGCCACGTCCACGCCCTGGCCGCCGGTCAGCCTGCTGATCTCCGCCACCGGGTCGGCTGTCGCAGCGTTCACCGGAATAGCGCCGTAGCTTTGGGCCAGGTTCAGCTTAGCGGCGTTGATGTCCACGGCGTACACGTCCAGCGCGCCGAAGGCCCGCGCCAATTGCACCGCCGAGATGCCCAGTCCGCCGACGCCGAAGACCGCCACGCTCTCGCCCGGCTTCAGCTTCGCTTTGTGCAGCGCGTGGAACGACGTGGCCGACGAGCACATCATGATGGCGCCCTGCTCGAAGGGGATGTCGTCGGGCAAGGGGATGGCGTTGCGTGAGGGCACGGCGATGTATTCGGCGTAGCCGCCGTCCTGATACTTGCCGATCATCGAGCCTGTGGGGCAGAACTGCTCGCTGCCCAGGGCGCAGTAGCGGCAATCGCCGCAGGTGACCAGGTAATGCAGGCACACCCGGCTCCCCACCTTGACGTTCCTGACCTCAGCGCCGACCTCCTCGATCACGCCCGCCACCTCGTGCCCCAGCGTCATGGGCAGGGGGTGGACCGGCGAGGTGCCAGCTCGATAGTGCATATCCGAGCGGCAAATGCCCGCCGCTTTGACCCTGACCAGCACGTCCTTCGCGCCCACAGGGGGCACGGGCACCTCTTGCATTTCCAGAGGCTGCCCTGGCTTGACCAAACGAACTGCTTTCATTGTTGCCTCCTCTCTTCTCCCTCACGCGCCTCGGCCGCCTGCAAGATCGCTTCGATCTCCTCCGCCGCGCCATCGGGCAGCGGCGGCGGCTGGTGGGTGGCCAGGATCTCACGCAGCCTGGCCCGGATGCGGTCGGGCATCGTCTGGGCGCCGGCCGCCTGCCAGTTGACCCACGGCTCCCGATCCATGAGCGCGGGCGTCCAGATTTCGGCCCGGCAGTGCCTGGCGGTGTGCCGCTCGGACATAAATTCCCCACCCGGACCGACCTGGTCAATCAGGTCAAGCAACAATGTCTCATCGCTGACCTCGACGCCGCGCATGATCCGCCGGGTCATGGCGATGATCTCGTCGTTCATCACCAGCGACTCCAGCGAACCGATGTTGGCGCAGTCCAGGAAGCCCACGTCGTGCACCAGCGTAGCGCCGCTCAGCCCCGAAAGCACCACTTGCATCGTGGACTCAATGGCGGCCTGCAAATCGAGGGTCTTGGCTTCGGAAGCGCCAGCAGTGCCCATGAAGGGGACGCCCAGCCAGCGGCAGATGTCGGCCAGGGCCGCGCTGAGCAGGCTCATCTCCGGCGAGCCGTAGGATGGCCGGCCGCTGCGCAGGTCCATGGCCTGTGGCACGCCGCCGATGCATACTGCCGCACCCCGCCGCTTGAGCTGGATGATCGCCAGGCCGCTCAACGCCCCGGCCAGGGTGATGACCAGCGTACCCGCCCCCGTAACCGGCGCAGTGGATCCGGCGGTGCCGCCGCCCAGGTAGACGATGGGAACATCTCGCTCGGCAGCCCAGAGGACGTTGGCCAGGTCCTCGTCGGTGTGCATCAACGGCGCCTGGAAGGTGGAAAAGAGGGCGAAGTGGGGTCGTTGGCGAAAGGCTGCCTCACTGCCGGAGACCGCCACTGCCATCTGATAGATGTCGGAAACGTGATCGGCGGAGTAGGCCCAGGGGAGGACCGGCTTGCCGGTGTTCGCCATCATCTCCGCGTACTCGTAGACCGGTGCCAGGGTGGAGGTCACGTCGCTGATCAGCCCCAGGCCCATCACGTAGTCAATGTTCGGCAGCGCGTCGCAGACCCGGGCCGTGAGGCCGGGATCGCCTCGGCGAACCTTGCGCCGCTCGCCGGTCTCCGGATCCACGAAGTAGGTGCAGGTGGGGCCGGGGCCGAAGTAAACCCGGTCGGGCACGATTTGCATCGGGTATTGACCGTCCCTGCCCCACAAGGTAAAGGATCGCGGATTGGCGGCGACGGCGTCCTGAATGATGTGCGCGGGAATGCGCACGCGCGTGCCGTCCACGTGGGCACCAGCTCCGTCCAGCAGCTCACGGGCCTCAGCGGTATGCACTTCGACGCCGGTGCGGTTCAGGCACTCCAGCGTCGCCAGGTACACCTTCTCGATTTGCCGATCCGACAGGACGCGGAATTGTGGCGTTTGATGAGCGTGATAGTTGATGTCCATAAGGCGCCTTAATAGTAGATTCTGTTCGCCCGAATCTTCCCTGGGTGGGAAAACTCGACCCCTTCGAATTCGAGCAAGGCTCGCTTCATTCTCTGGCCACCCTGAAATCCGCCTGGCTCCCCATTGGCCCGCACCGCTCGGTGGCAGGGGATGATGATGGCGAAAGGGTTGGTTGCCAGTGCTCTGCCAACCGCCCTCGCACCACCTGGGACGCCCAAGTGCCGGGCGATCCTGCCGTAGGTGCTCACCCATCCCCGCGGAATGGCGTATTCCGCCAGCAGAACGCGCTGTTGAAACTCAGAGCATCTCTCCAGAGTAATCATATCCAATTCAAAACCAATGGCCTCTCCCTGGAGGAAGCCTTGAATTCGTTCACCAAGTTCCGTAATGGGAGGGCACGAGTGCTGAACGGCGTCAACAAAGGTCCTCTGGATAGTATCTTCTGAAGGGGCGTGCTCATCCGGCAGGACGACTCGGCATACCTTTGGGCCTGCTGGGGTTTCTTGCCACACCATGCCCAAAGTGCCAAAAGCAGATGGCAGCAGAACGTATGCGTAAGGTGTCATTGTTTATCCCGTGCTCGAATCCAGGCCAGGGTGCGGGCCATCTCGTTCTGCACCAGCGAGATCCCCTCGTCCACCCCCATGCCCGGCTTGGCCATAATGATGTCTGGACGGGTAGCCAGGGCTACGTGCACCGATACTCGCGCCGACAGATCGGTCTCGGCGCAACTGCCGCCCAGGAATGTGCCCACGCCTGTCCTGAGCGCCGCTTCGCTAACGGTCGAAGGGCCACCGGCCTTGCAGATCAACACGGCTTCGACCGAGTTGTGCACGCTGCCCAGGTCGGGCATCTTGATCTGGATCATGTCCGCCGCCTGAGCCTCCACGAAGGCCCGAATGTCTTCCAGCGTGTTGGCCCACTCGTCGGCCACCAGTTGCACCTTCATTTTGCGGAAGCGGACGTACTCGCGCAGGGTCTTCATGGCTTCGATCTGGTCCTCCCGGCTCTCCATGAGCACTGGACACTCCACCCGCAGGGGGTAGGGCTGCACCGCCAGCTCCAGGGTGTAGAGTTGCCCCAGCACGTGGCCCAGCTCGTTGTCGAAGATGTGCCCCAGCGTCCCGTGCACGTCCAGGTGAATGGTAGGGCGGTAGTCTGGGCCACCCAATTCCTGGATCCGTGCCTTCAGCCAGCGAGCGTATCGCGTCAGGATGACGGCATCCTCGCCCAGTTGCTCCGGGATGTTGTCCACCAGGGTGTGGGGAAGCGAGGCGACGCGACGCGCAATCATCTTGTCGGCGCCAGCGTATCGGTCGGCCCCGCATTGGGCGTGGATGGGCACCGGCGAATCGGGCAGCGGCAGATCCCACTCCTCGGCGATGACCTCGGCCATGGTCATGTCGCGCGCCAGGGCCACCGCCTTCAGTAGAGCCTGGCCCACGCCGTAGCGGATGGCGGTGTGCAACTGGCGTTCCACGGTGGCCCGCTCCGTGGGTATGGCCTTCTTCTCTTTCCCTTGGGCACCCCTCCACAGGCGAGCCGGTGTTGTCAGCAGATCTCGGCGAGTCATCCCCGTGGACTGAGATAGCGGTTTGACTAGCTCCACCGATTCGGTCAGGCCGTCCACTTCCTCGGCGAGTCGGCGGAAGCTGGTGAGCTCCCGGCCTTGCAACACCGGGGCCACGACGCGACGGACGGTGGACAGGCCCTCCTCGGTGCGGAAGACCGCGTCGCGGCCCGCTTTGCCGCTGAACTCCACCGCCACACAGTCGCCCCAGGCCACCCGACCATCATCCAACACCAGACCCACCGACACCGCTTCGGCCACCTCGCGGACACGACGGAACCCAGGCGTCACCGGAGCAGCGGCATACCGCTCGGACAGCGGCATGGCATCAGACTGGAGGGCTGCCAGATCATCGTAGTAATACGCGCCCACGGCCGGCACGGCCAGGGCAGCAGTGATTCGTGTCATCTATCAGACCTTTGCTCCCTTATTCAGAAACTTCCCCTCACCCCTGCCCTCTCCCTGCGAGGGCGAGGGTGAAAGTCCCCTCTCCCTCGCAGGGAGAGGGTTAGAGCCTGCCCTGAGTGGAGCGAAGGGGTGAGGGTGGGACGTTTCTGCCTCCTACGGATTGTACAGCTACTTACGCGAAGCAGGCTCCACGTCCAGGCCCACCATCTCAAAGCCCACCCCTCGGGTGATTTGTTCAACTCGAAACTCCAAACTCAAAGAAGTGCAACACGGCAGGTGTGGTCAGCCCGGCGGAACCACTCCGCCGGGCAACCGCTCGTTGGCTAGACTCAGACGCCATTACACGTGCCCATAGTAGTCACGGTGGACCACCACGGAGTAGGCGTAGTCCAGCAGCGTGCCCCAACTGAAGATCGGGATGTCAATCTCGCGCTGAATGGCACGGGCAAAGGGCTGCATGCCAGTACATTCCAGCACCATGGCCCCCATGCTGGGATGGGCGCGGTAGAAATCAACCGCCACCGGCACAAACTCTTTTTCCGCTTTGTCATAGCGGGCCCCTGGCGGATCGGCTCGCTTGGACGCGGTCCACAGTTGTTCGAACTCAGGGCAGCGGCCATCGTCCTCAGCGCCCTCCAGGACGTAGTTGCTGCCCACCTGGATGCCAACGGCTTCCAGGTGGGCTTGGGTCATGCAATCTCCTCGCGCCACCAAAATACCGACTACCTTTTCTGGGCCGATGAGCTGCTGGGCAAAGGGGACCTGGAGCAGGCTGGACATGAACACCGGCACATCTACATAGCCCGCGATGTCCTTTTGGAAGTAGGCAAAGTAGCCACATTCGGCGGCGATGGCCCGGCAGCCCATCTTCTCCAGCTTCCTGGCCGCGCGCTGGATCGGCGCCAGACAGGGCGACTTGTCCTTTTCCCGAACCAGCGCCACGATGTCCACCCCCTCGGCAATCTCGTACTGGATGGGAAAGGGAAAGGCGCTGGCGTTGCGCACGTCGCCGGGAAAACCGGGGTAGACGTCGTCCAGGATGATGATGCCCAGGCCCATCCCGTAGCAGCGGTGGTCCTTGCGGGCTTTGATGTAGTTGATG
This sequence comes from uncultured Anaerolineae bacterium, assembly GCA_964625745.1. Lineage (GTDB taxonomy): Bacteria > Chloroflexota > Anaerolineae > VGOG01 > VGOG01 > CAZVCJ01. The sequence continues at coordinate 5,601 of CAZVCJ010000215.1, forward strand.
CCCATGTCTCGATTGCGGTACATTGGAGCTTCTCCTTTCCGGGTTTCAGGGATTGGCACGGCTGCTTGCGTGACTCGTGATGCGTGATGAGTAAAACGTGAAACGTGAATTTACGCTTTACGTTTTACGTTTGACATTTGACGTTTCACGAGCTACTCACCGATTATCGCTTGTATTGTCTCTACCACGTCCTCGGACAGCGGCTCTGCACGATGGCTCTCGATGATCTGGCGCACCTTTTGGTTGGCCCGTTGCTGCAGTGTGGTTTCCCCCTCAGCAGCCCAGCGGTGATAGGCGCACCGGTCGGACACGGTTGGAAGCCAGTCCTCGCGGACGTGGCGCAGGGTGTGCTTCGCCTCCACGAAGTGACCGTCCGGGCCGACCTCGTGGATCAGGTCCAGGGCCAGGGTCTCCTCGCTGATCTCCAGCTTGCGCAGGTAACGCCTGAGCCAGCCGATGATCTCGTCGCAAAAGACCACCAGCTCTAGCGAGCCGGTCATGGCGCAGTCCAGGTAGCCGACGTCGTGGATCAGGTTGGCCCCGCCGACGGCATTGGCGAACAGGGTCAAGGCCGCTTCAGCGGCGGCCTGGGCGTCGAACACCTTGGCGTCGCTGCAGCCCGCCGTGCCAAAGATGG
>CAZVCJ010000216.1:0-6212 GCA_964625745.1 uncultured Anaerolineae bacterium
TACATCAATACACCTTCGGCCAGAAAGAGAAAGGGGCGCTGGCGATGCGCGCTCACCGCGTCCAGCCAGGCGTTGTCGAACGCTGAGTAGCCCAGCAGATGATATCGCTCCCTTTCGCTGCCGATGAACTTCCGGCGCAGCTCGATGACCTCCGGCAAATCCAGGTCGTACCACTCCACCCGGCCATTGTCCACGCGCTCGAAGCGCGAATCGAGGCCACACCCGATATGGACAACGACCGCCTCTGGATGGCGGGCCAAAAAACCCCGCGTGTAGCGGTCGAACTCAAGGTTGCGCAGGATCACCGTCACCTTATCGTCTTCATCCATCTTGATCTGCCTGACCCGGTCGAAGTCGTAGCTCATCTGCGTGACCAGGGCCACGGCTTTCTCATCTTTGATTAGGGCATCCGGGCGCTGCGATTCCATCGCCCGGATGTAGAGCGTCATGAGCAAGGTCTCAGCCACACCGCTCAGGCCTTGATGTGTAGCCTCGGGCATGTTGGTCTCCTTAGAGTTGGTAGTGAAAAACGCCTATCGTCTCGGTGAAAAATGGAATATGGCGCACCAATAGAGCACGGCCCAGACGCGGCTCAGGGTACTGGAAGGGGAATCGTTCATCGAGCAGGCGGATGCCGTCACTCCATCGTTCGAGGTCTTTGCCGTCTTTCAGAGCCCAGTGACTGCGGGCGCCGACTTTGGTAAGGGTGACCCTGAGGTTGTTCGCCCAGCTGAGGAACGGCGAAAATCCATCGAAGACCAGCTCCGCGCCTGAGAAATGCTCCTTGAGTGTCAGCACCAACGACTTGACCTGGGCTTCCTCCAGGTACATCAAAACACCTTCGGCCAGAAAGAGAAAAGGACGTTGGCGATGAGCGCTCATCTCATTTAGCCAGGCGCTGTCGAGCACTGAGCAGCCCAGCAAGTGGTAGCGTGCTCTTTCTCCGCCGATGAGCTTCCGGCGTAGCTCGATGACTTCCGGCAGATCCAGGTCATACCACTCGACCTGGCCATTATCCACGCGCTCGAAGCGCGTATCGAGGCCGCATCCAATATGGACAACGACCGCCTCCGGGTGGCGGGCCAGGAAATCCCGTGCGTGGCAGTCGAACTCCCGGCTGCGCAGGATGGTAGCGACCTGGCTGTAGTCTTCGATTTTGGCCAGCTTACCCCGCAAGAAATCCTGATCCATCTGGCGGACCAGCACCTCGGCTCTCTCGTCTTTGATGAGGGCATCGGGACGTTGCGATTCAAAGGCTCGAATGGCGAGGACGATCAGCAACGTTTCAGTCACGCCGCTCAGGTCTTGATAAGTCGTCTTCATTTCGGGAAAAACCTTCCTGTCCTTTGCATGTATGCTTTGTATTCCTCCCCAAACTCCTCGATCATCATTTGCTCTTCCTTGGGGACGCGGGCAAATAAGCCGGCGATCATCGCCACTGCCAAGACTACAAAGACCCAGTTGGCGGTCACCAGGGCAAGGCTTGTCCCATAGCCGATCATAGCCGTGTAGAGCGGGTGGCGTATCCGGGCATAGGGCCCTGTGGTTACCAGGTGGTGCTCCTCACGCAATTGTAGTTGGGGTGACCACTCCTTCCCCAGTGCAACCTGAGTCCATACCCAAAACCCCAGACTGGCTAGTCCCAGGGCAAACCCCACCCAGCGTAGCCAGCCCGGAAATGGGACGGATAGCACCTCCATCCAGGGCGGATTGATGGCGTATAGCGCCAGCCAGGCGAGCAGGAGAAAGAACAACAGAACCCGAACGGCGAACATTCCCCGTCCTTCCCGCTCAATGGCTTGACGGTCGGGCATCACCCGCTCCCCAGCGCGACTAACCCGGAGCGCAAAGTATATCCGCATAACAAACACCCCTCCGAACAGAACCCAGAAGGCGACACGAAAGACCGATTCTGTGGTCATGGGATTATCCTCCTTCGTGCTTGTAGAAAAGCGGCCTAACGGTGTGACTCAGCGGCAGCGGCAGGGCGAGCGAGACACCTTTGCCATTATCGCGCACTTCTCGCAAGCCGACGCTTACCACCAGCGGCGGAGCCACTGTCCGCTGGAGCTGGTGTTGGGCAGCGCGTATCTTGATTTCGCCTGGACAACGGTCGCGCAGTTCCCCTCAGGGCTTTCTGAAGGTGAGGCAATACATGTTGCCTTTGGCAAAGTCCCTTGCATGTACGTCTCTCATCCCCTCTGGAATCAGTCCAACGGGGGCTGAAAACCTTTCGCCATGCTCCTGCAACCACTTTCTCACACTTGGCATCCAGGCGATAGATTCCATCAGTTTGGCAGTCTCATCAACAATCACGATCTTGGCCCCTGCTCTCGCCACCCGGATCATTTCGCAGATGGACTTGGCCGGGTCATTGAAAGCATTGATTCCGCCGATGTGGAAAACTGAATCGAACGACTCATCACGCAGAGGCAGTTCTTCAGCATTGCCCAGAATCAACTCTGCTTCTCGCTGCCACCGCTTCAGATTCCTCTGGCATCTTTTCAGCATTCCCCAGGAGAGGTCCAACCCAAAGTAAGCTGCCTTCACCGGCAGGTAGTGAAGGTTCGCCCCCGTGCCAATTGACACCTCTAACACGCGGTCGCCGTCCTGTACCTCCAGTTCCCGCAAATACTCTCCGCGGAAGCGCTCTTCTCCCCCGCCTGCCAGGTACGCAAACAGCTTGATACCGGCATCGTAGAGCCCCGCAACTCTGTTGTAGATCCCTTGATACCGCTGGTTGAATCCGGAGACTTTCGATTCATCCAGCAAGAGGGGAATTCCGTCACGTACAGGAAATCTTTCCCCGGAATGAACACCGACCAGTACTTCCTGTGCACTTCCATCGGACCCTGGCACAGAGGCCAGGCACAACGGTTCGTGTGTTCCAGGCCTGCACAGCAGCGAGACGGTTTCAGGTTTCATCATTCGTCCTCCTGTGTCTTGGACTCAAGGCAAGCTGCCCAACTCTTGATTATACGGAATGTCGGGAAACACCCGTGGCAGCCCTGCAGCGAAAAGGCAACGATGGCAGCCGCCAGCCGCCCTCCCCGCCCACGCGGATGTCGCGCCGCTGGAAGCGCCACCAAGCCAGCAGCGCGAAGGCCGCCGACACGGCCAGCAGGCCGGCCAGCCAACCCCAGTTCAACTCAGTGATGGCGTCGCCGCCCTGGTAGTACTGCAGCGGGGTGAACTCGATAAACGACTTGAGGCTTTCGTTCAGGTTGGACAGCCCGATGAGGAGATAGTTGGCGATCAGGAGTCCTCCGCTGATCATGCCAGCGATGCGGCCTGAGGGCAACACGATGCTGAGCAGTAGCGCCAAGGTGCCGAAGAGGAGCAGTTCGGCAAACAGGGGCAGGAAGGGCTTCAGGAGTTCGATCCAGGAGAGGTCCAGGCCAGAGCTTCCGGAGGGAATGAACCAGCTCAAATAGCCTACTAGCAGGATCACCACCGTGGCGGCCACGTATCCCAGCAGCCGGCCCCAGAAGAGCGCGGTGCGGCTGACGGGATGGGCCATCACCAGATCCAGGATGCCCTTTTCTTCGTCGCCAACCAACAGACTGGCACACGCGGCGACGGCAAAGATACCGATGATGACCGTCATATAGTTGAAGTAGTAAAGACCAACGTAGCCCTTGGGAGTGGTGATAGCCAGAAAGTCGGCGTCGCCAAAGAAGGCCATCAGCTCTGGAGGATAGCTGGCTATGAGTTCCTGGAAGCCCTCTATGCCGACGATGGAATCGTAGAGAGACACCATCAGCACGCCATACAGGGTCAGGCCAATTCCCCAACCAATCATCTGGCCGCGCATGCGCCGCAGGGTGTGTTTGAATTCTGCGAACATGTTAGCTTGCCTCCTTGTCACCGGCCTCGTAGTAGGCCAGGAAGATTTCTTCTAGCGAAGAACGTTCGGTCTCGAAATCACTCACCGGGAAAGCGGCCACCGCTTTGATGAGATCGTCCATCTCGCCTTCTACTTGCAACAGCACGCTTGTGCTATCATCCTGGGATAGCACCACCACGCCAGGTACGTTCGACAGCGGGCCGATGTCCACCGGCTGCTTGAAGCGGATTCTGGCCCGGTGCAGGGCGCGGTTGATGAGCGAGGCAGTCTCAGCCACCTCCACGATCACACCCTCCCGAATAATCGCCACCCGCTCTGCCACTATCTCCACCTCGCTCATGATGTGGGAGGAAAAGAAGACCGTGGCACCATCGGCCCGGGCCTCCTTGAGCAGACGGTAGACTTCGTGCTGCATCAGCGGGTCGAGGCCGAGCGTCGGCTCGTCCAGCAGGAGCAGTTGCGGGCGATGCATCAGGGCTTGCACGATGCCGACCTTTTGTTTGTTCCCGTGTGACAGGTTCTTAATAGCGGGCTTGAGAGGGAGATCAAAACGCTTGGTGAGTTGCCGCACAAATCCCCAATCCACCTTGTTTCCGCGCAGGGAGATGAAATAGCGTAGCGCGCCTTCGACTGACATGTTGGGATCCAATTGCAGTTCGCCGGGCAGGTAGCCCGTGTGCGCGTGCACCTCCACTGGCTCGGCCTGGGGGTCTATGCCCAGCACCCGCACAGCGCCGCCGTCGGGGCGGATGAGGTCCAGCAGGCAGCGAATGGTGGTGGTTTTGCCGGCGCCGTTCGGGCCGAGATAGCCAAATATCTCGCCGCGCCGCACCTCCAGGTCAACGCCTCGCAGCGCCCGAACTTTGCCGTAGGACTTGGTCAGCCCCTGGGTCATCAAAGCGATTTTCTCAGACATTAGCACCTCCTTCAAAGAATGATGAACTCGGCTAGTTGCCGATGTGACTCTCCAGGGCACGAGCGAACAACTCCCGATCCTCTTCTTGGATAATCTCCAAGGCCTCATCTCCTAGTAGAGCCAGAATCTGGGGAAGATACAAATCTGTTCGCAAGTGATGCTCAGCGATGAAGACGAGAAGAGGGCTGCTGGTCCAGGAAGCCCGCGCCTGAGTTGCGGTCAGCCATTCAGCGACCAGTACTTCCTCCCCGTCAATGACCAGGATCAGCCCCAGCCCTCGGGCCTGACCAAGGGTCTGCTCGGCCACGCGAGCGACGACCACCTGAGCGCCTGGCAGATCGAGGTCGGTCGTCGTATAGATCACCACTCGCACCCCTTGCTCTATCGCTTCCCCCAGCGCAGGCTGCAAAGTCGGGAACGTGGCCGGCAAGAGGGCCAGGTAGACTCGGGCCTTGGCCTGGTCAATCATCTCCATCGCCTTGGCCATGATGTTCTCGTGGCCTTCAATGTTCCAAACGTATTCGAGATCGGGAGCTGATGTAAGGGCAGCCAGGTCATCCTTGAGGGAGACGATGAGCTCTTCGTGGTCACGGCGGAGCTGATCGAGGAACTCCGCTGCTGGAACCGGCGAGTACTTGGTGGAACCGCCAGTTCGCAGCGTCATAGCCGCCCCACGAGCGATGAGCTTGCCTACGACCTCGTAAATCATGGAGCGAGGGACGCCAGAGAGCTTGGAGAGTTGGTACCCCGTGATGGGACTCTCCCTGAGTAGAGCTAGATAGGCCTTGGCCTCGTACTCCGAGAAGCCGATTTTCACCAACTTGTCAATAGAATCGTCGCTCATTCTCCTCACACTTTAGGAGTTAGCATTATAACTTAGGCGTTAGTCTTATAACTACGTATATTATACCAAAGTTCACCTGGTTTGTCAAGTACCAGAACCTTAAATTTTCATTCTTCAGCCAGTACACAAAAGTCCCACCCCCACGGACTCAGCCGCCGGGCTGGGGCAAATTGCCTATGACTACCTGGCCTGGCCCAGGAAGGAGTAACGAGGTAACGAGCTGCATTTCCCTCGCCACTGATCTCTCGTTCCTTGTTACTCATTCCCCGTTGCCTCATCGCCTCATCGCCTTATCTCCGCAGGGTGGCCACCAGTCGCCTGGGATGGAGCAGCAGGTCCAAAGCGTCGTGGATGCTTGCCACTACCACATCGGCTGCCCGCAACGCTTCCTCGGCCAGCCCTTCCGGCCCCAGGACGGCCATACCCAGCGCCGCTGCTCGTAGCATCCAGGCATCGTTGGCCCCATTGCCGATGGCCACCACCCGCTCCGCCCCAAGTTGCTCCACCAGGGTTCCCTTCTGGTCCGCTTCGTCGCCTAGTGTTACCCTAACGTAACTTTTGTGCAAATGCAGGCCGAATCGTCAAAAGCGGCCCAAAAATTGAAC
>CAZVCJ010000217.1:0-6177 GCA_964625745.1 uncultured Anaerolineae bacterium
TTGGTCATCGTCGAATCGCCAGCCAAGGCCCGTACCGTCGGCAGGTTCTTGGGCGATTCCTATCGGGTCAGGGCCTCCATCGGCCACGTGCGGGATCTACTCAGGTCCCGACTCAGCGTGGACGTGGAGAACGACTTCGAGCCCAGGTACCGTGTGCCAAACGAGAAGAAGGATGTGGTCAAGGAACTGCAGGAGGAGGTCAATAGGGCCAGCGAGGTGTATCTGGCTACCGACCCCGACCGTGAGGGGGAAGCTATCGCCTGGCACCTCATGAAGGCGGCCAGAATCACCAAAGAGCAGGCCCGACGGGTGGTCTTCCACGAGATCACTCATGATGCCATTGATGCAGCTTTCTCTCACCCCAGCGATATAGACATGCAACTGGTCAACGCCCAACAGGCTCGGCGCATTCTGGACCGCCTGGTGGGCTACAAAATCAGTCCGCTGCTCTGGGACAGGGTGCGCAACCGCGCCACGGCCGGGCGCGTGCAATCGGTGGCCCTGCGCCTCGTCGTCGAGCGTGAACGAGAGATCGAGGCCTTTGTGCCGGTGGAATACTGGTCTATTGACGCAGAGCTGGCCAAACGGGAGGAAAAGCGCCGCAGTTTCACCGCCAAGCTGCACCGCATTCGTGGCGAGGAGGTGGATCTCAAGAACGAAAAAGATACCCAGAAGATTGTAGATGATCTGGAGGGGGCAACCTATGTCATAACCAGGGTGCACAAGAGCCTGCGGCGGCGAAACCCCTCGCCTCCCTACACCACCAGCACCATGCAGCAGGAGGCATCCCGGCGGCTGGGCTTCACCGCCAAACGCACCATGGCGGTTGCCCAGCAGCTTTACCAGGGGGCGGAGGTCGGCGATGAGGGCCTGGTGGGTCTCATTACTTACATGCGTACCGATAGCGTCAACGTGGCTGAGGCTGCCCAGGAGGAAGCTCGTGCTTACATCGCTGAAAAGTATGGCGCTAAATACAGGCCGGCCAAACCTCGCCAGTACAAGACTAAAACCAAGGGCGCTCAGGAAGCCCACGAGGCTATCCGTCCTACATCGGTGCGCCGCGAGCCAAAGGCGATAAAAAAGTATCTCACGCGGGATCAATACCGCCTCTATGATCTCATCTGGAAGCGCTTCTTGGCCAGCCAGATGTCTTCGGCCACCCTGGACACCATTTCCGTAGATATAGTAGCAGATAGCAAATTGCAGATAGCCGATAGCGAGCTAACGACAGTCCCTGGCGATCAGCTATCAGCCATAAGCCATGAGCCAGATTATCTCTTCCGAACGACGGGATCAAGCATCCGCTTCATGGGTTTCCTTGTCATCTACGAGGAAGCCAGAGACGAGGATGAGGCTCCTGACGAAGGTGAGGGCAAGATTCTGCCGCCGCTCTCAGCAGGTGAGATTTTGGATCTCCTGCGGCTCCTGCCAGAGCAGCACTTCACCAAGCCGTCGCCGCGCTACAGCGAAGCCACCCTGGTCAGAACCCTGGAGGAGTACGGCATCGGCCGGCCCAGCACCTACGCGTCCATCATCTCTATTATCCAAACGCGGGGTTACGTGGATCGCGAAGACCGACGCCTGACACCTACTGAGATAGGCTTCATCGTCAACGATATACTGGTGAAGCACTTCGCGGATTTCATAAACGTGGATTTCACCGCTCGTATGGAGGCGGACCTGGATCGCGTCGCCTCTGGTGAGCGGGAGTGGGTGCCTATGTTGCGGGAATTCTACGGCCCCTTCGAGAAAGCGATGAAACAGGCTGAGCTTACCATGGAAAAGGTAGACCTCGGCCCGCAAGAAACTGGCGAGATGTGTGAGAAGTGCGGCCATCCCATGGTGGTCAAGTTCGGCCGCTATGGCAAGTTCATTGCCTGCAGCAATTACCCGGAGTGTCGCAACACCAAGTCCTACCAGATCAAGGTCGGCGTGGTCTGCCCGGAGTGCGGCGGCGACCTGGTGGAGAAGCGAACGCGCAGGAAGCGGATATTCTATGGCTGCTCCAACTATCCTGAGTGCGAATTCGCCACCTGGAATCAACCTCTGCCTCAGCCCTGCCCCCATTGCGGTGGCCTCTTGACGGCTGTTGGCAAGGAAATGGCCAAGTGTGTTCAGTGCGAAGAGGTGGTGGAATTGGCTCCACTGGAGAAGACGGAGGGGGAAGCAAACTGAGGGCCTCGCGAAGGGTAGCGGCAGTGATGAAAAACCAGCGTGTGAAAGCGCTGTCAATCGGCCGACCGGTTTTCGACGTGATGAAGAGAGAGCACCAGGCAGGCCGGGTGCTTGCCAGCTATCACCGTGCCTGCAACCTGGTGACCACCGAGGGGGAGATAATCGCTCTGGTTGGCCCGGCCGTCGGCAATGGCCCTTTGAACATTGTGATTGAGGACATCAGAGTTCTCGAGTGGGTGAGGCCTGGGTTGCCCACAGTCTTTTCCGATGATCAGCTCGTTTTGGATGATTCCCTGGTTGTCTCGCTGGACGGGGCCCAGTTATGGGGACCCGAGGTGAATTGGGGATGTTTGCCAACTCAGCGGAGAAGGTTGGAAGACAACTTGGCCGCGTTGTGCAGTCGGCTATCCCAGAACGACGTTGCGGATGGGCTGCTTGGGCTAGTTTTGAATGAAGAGAAAGAGCCCGGAGCGCGGGCGGATGGAACTTGCTCGCCACACGATCGGGCCTTCTTGGCGATGGCCCGGATGGGGATCAAAGGGCTGATGCAAGCGCTGCAAGATGGCGACCGGTCGAGCATCGGTGGAAGCGCGGCGCTGCTGGCCGGCCTGGGGCCGGGCCTGACGCCGGCGGGCGATGATTACCTGGTGGGGCTTATGGCCGGGCTGCGGGTCTGGCCTGGCCTGTGCCAGGTATCGTCCGAGGAGGCCTGCCGGATCATACTCGGGGCGGCGGAGGGCAGGACCACTCTCCTCAGCAGGGCCTTCCTGCGTAGCGCCAAAGAGGGTCTGTTCGGGGAAAACTGGCACGAGTTACTGGCAGAGTTAGCAGGGGGAGAAGCCATAAGAATACGGCGGGCAGTCAGACGCATCCTTTCCACAGGGGCCACATCGGGGGCCGATGCCCTGGCCGGTTTCCTGAGCCTGTATCTCTGGCAACAGCGATTGGCTAGCCGAAAAGCGCAAAAGGTGCTATGACCCCCAATAGGGCCCAGGCCAGGGTTGGGTTGGGCAGAACCCGAACCAGCATGGGGAGGCGAAGAACCATGGGGAAGAATAGAGACCAACTGAGCAAAGAGGAGAGAACTCAGTTACTGGGCCGCATTGTTGAGGGCGAGGACTATTTCACCGACTACTTGCCCGTGCTAAAGGATTTCCTGGACGATGAGGAGGCCGAGGTTCGCAAGCTGGCCATTACCGGCCTGTGGGATTACCCCACGCCGGAGATGATCGAAGTGCTCCTCGACAAGGCCGAAAACGATCCCGACGAAGGAGTCCGCTGCCGGGCCATCGTCACGCTGGGACGCTACATCCTCGAAGGCATGATGGCCAACTACGACTTCGACTGGGGACCGATGACAGAGATCGTGCGCGAGGACGAGCTGCCCAAAGAGGACTTCCTGCGGGTGAAAAGGTTCCTCCTGGGCCTCCATAGGAATCCAGAAAAAACCCTGGACGAGCGCCGCTTCGCCGTCGAAGCTCTGAGCTTTCTAGCCAGTCCGGAGGTCTCCAAGATCATCGAAGAGGCTTATGCCCATCCCGACAAGAAGATGAAGATGAGCGCCATTTTCGCCATGGGCCGCAACGGCAGCGTCCATTGGCATGATGCCATTCTAGATGAACTGCACAGCCCGGTGAGAGAATTACAACTCGAGGCCATCAGGGCGGCGGGGGAAGCCGGCTTCGACGAGGCTGGCAAGCACCTGTGGCGGCTGACCTACTCCGACGATCGGGACGTGAAGCTGGAAGCTATCTGGTCTCTGGGGCAGACCGGTTGGGAGGAAGCCTTCGACCGCCTGGATGACCTGGCCTTCTTCAGCGAGGATGAGGAAATCCAAAACACGGCAGAGCTTGCTTTGGAGGATTGGTACCTGTACGGTGGGCAACTGGAAGACTTCTACGACGAAGACGATGGGGAAGAATTCGACGAGGACGAGGATTGATGAGATGCCTGACAACGGGGGCAGAAGTAAGTCCCCCGCCCGCCTACCTTGACTTTCTCGATGGGCGTCGCGCAGACGAAACAGGGCTTTCCCTTGCGCCCTTTGACCTGGAAGCTCTCCTGATAGGATCCCTCGCTACCGTCCAGGTGCACGAAGGCCATCTCCGACGAACCGCCCATCTCCAACCCCCGCTGTAGCTCCGCCACGATGCTGACGTGCAATCGCTCCACTTCATCCCCACTCAGCTCCGAAGCGCGGCGCTGGGGATGCAGCCTCGCTCGGAAGAGGATCTCGTCGGTGTAGACGTTGCCCAGGCCAGCGATGGCGGTCTGATCCATCAGGGCCGTTTTGATCATTCCTCGCTTCCTGGCCAGAATTCTCCGCAAGAGATCAACGGTGAAGCCCTCATCCAGGGGATCAGTGCCCAGCCTGGCTACGGGCGGCCAGTCGTCCACCTCGGCTGTGGGCAACAGGTGGACGTATTTGAGCCTCAACTGGCCCAGGGTCAGGACATCGTCGGCGAACCTAAGCTCCAGGCAAACGTCGCGGGGCTGGCCGGTGAAGGGTGGGCAGAGGAGTAGTTGGCCCACCATCATCAGGTGGATGATCAGCGAGTGGCCGCCCTCGAAATCGAGCACCAGCATTTTGCCCCGCCGCCGCACCCCTGCGATAACTCGATCCTCCACGGCTTCCTTGAACTGAGCGACCAGAGATTGGCCCTCTGACTCTTCGAGGATAGCAGCCTCTCTCACCCTCCGTCCGATGACCGCTTGCCGCAGTTCCTCTCTCAATATTTCCACTTCAGGCAGTTCAGGCATTCTCTCAGCCTCTTCACCCGCGTTGTGCGCGAGGATGTTGTTGGGAGTGTGTCATTGTGAGCTTCGCGAAGCAATCTCCTGCCAGCGTGGGGATTGCTTCGTCGCTTCGCTTCTCGCAATGACACCCATGAGGGTCTGGCTGCCGCTACGTCATGCCAAGGATCTGCTGCTCGATTTCCCCGGCCAATTTCTTCCCCACGTTCGGGATGCTCTCCAATCCCTTCACCCCCATCCGCTCGTAGATCAGGCGCACGTCCTGTTCCAGTTCGTCCAAAGCCCAGGCAGCCTTCCGATAGGCCCAAACCCTGTAGCCCTTAGCTTCCGCCAATTCCAGCCGATATGTCTTCATGGCCAGGTATTCAGCGATGCGCTTGTTCGTTGCCCTCTTCTCACCATGGATGATGGGGCGTGGCATCCGGTCGTTGATGGCATACCTCTCGCACAGCTCTGCCACCTTGCGCCCCAGTTGGTTCCAGTAGCCACGCGGCGGGCCGTAACTGCCTTGCGGATAGAGCTGCTCGTAGACGGGCATCTTCTGCGGATAGATACGCGCCAACTGCTTCAGGAAATAGGTTTTTTGCTTATCGGAGAGGGTCAGCCCGCCGGCCAGGACGAAGGAGCCGCCGTGATCCCGGGTCCAGCGCACCACCGCTTCCAGGTTGGCGTCATCGTCGTAGATGCCGGGGAGGATGGGCATGAAGGATGTGCCAGTGAGAATGCCCGCCCTGGCGAACTGCTCCATGGCTTTGAAGCGGCGCGGCGGCATGGGCACGGCAGGCTCGAAGCCTTTGAGGTACTTGTAATTGAGGGATTCGGGGGTAGCGATAATGCTGAAGCTGACCACGGCCCGCGCCTTGTCGTTGATGGCCTTGATCAGCTCCAAATCTTGCAGCACGTTATGGGATTTTTCCAGCACAAAAACGGGGAAGCCCAGGTCGAGACAGACCTGGAGCATCTGGCGCGAGAGGCGATGCTGCCACTCGGCGGGCTGGTAGTCTCCCAGACCGACGACGTCCACCGGCACCTTCGAGAGCTCCTTGCGCAAGAGTTCCGGCGCGTTGATCTTCACCTTGATCAGGTGGGAGAAATCGTCGGGATCAGGGTAGGGGCAATACTTGCTCTCGCGCCAGTAGCAATACTCACAGCCATGCTGACAGCCTATGTAGGGATGGGCAGTATAGCGCGTCCAGAACCAGTGGTCAGCGCGTTTGTGCTTGTTCAGGATGCGCTTGGGCCTGTAGA
>CAZVCJ010000218.1:0-6174 GCA_964625745.1 uncultured Anaerolineae bacterium
ATTCACTGATGCAAGATACAGTGTTTCAGTGCAGCCCAGATGACATCATCGGAGAGGAAGTAACCCTGGAGTGGGAGACAAGGCCACCCGGTGAGCCGCCCATCTGCCCTCACGGCCATGGCCCGATGGTTGAACAACGGGCAGCACGCACCATAGCTGGCGGGAAATTCACTGTCACCTACTCCGTGTACGTCTGCCCTGAGTGCAAAGAAACCTTCCTCGACCGAGAACAGGCTAGACACTACGGTTCTATCCAGCTATTGGATAGGCTCCTTCAAAAGCGGGGATTGACTCCAGCCAGCGATGTTTTGTTCGACGGTGAGGATTTCTTTGTCCGCCTCTCTCTGGCCCGGGAGATGGCAGCTCTCTGGCGGCAGACCGCTTCTAAGGAGTTAGCGTAGCTAACGCTGTCCTGAGGAACAGCGGCGATGGTCGCCTCCTCTTTTCCAATACGTATGCGATGAGCGAGAGGTCTCGTTTCATTGACGAGGAGATAGAGGTACACTTTGCCCAGAAACCCGGGCCGCCCACGTCTTTTGTCTGGCAGGGCCGGGAGTACGAGATCGTGGAGGTGGAGAGGGAGTGCGGTACTTGACGTTTGACTACATTTCGTATATAATCGCCTACAAATTGTAGTCACGCAGGAGCGCGAGCGATGTTGGAGTTGTTGTTCTCATCCACGGCACGGGTCAAAGTGTTGGCCCTGCTGCTGCTCAATCCGGAAACCAGCTTCTACCAGCGGGAGATCAGTGCCCTGACTGATCTGCCCATCCGCGCCGTCCAGCGCGAGGTAGAAAGGCTACAGACCCTGGGGTTGCTCACCAGCTTCACCAGGGGCAACCAGGTGCATTACCAGGTCAATCGCGACTTCTTCCTGTTCCCCGAACTGAAAGGTATCTTCCTGAAAACGGTCGGCCTGACTGCACTTCTGGGAAATGCACTCAAAGAAACGGAAAACATCGCCCTGGCTTTCATCTACGGCTCCTATGCCGCCGACCAGGAAAGCACTGCCAGCGACGTTGACCTCCTCGTCGTGGGGACTCTGTCTAGCCGGGCATTGCATACTACCTTGAAAGAGGCGGAAAAGCTGATGCATCGTGAGATCAACTACACTTTGTTCAGCCCAGAGGAATTTCGGGCAAGAGCACAGACAGGAAATGGATTCTTGCAGAACGTGCTGATAGGTCCAAAACTCTTCTTGATCGGAGACGAGAATGCCTTACGAGCGCTTGTTACGTGAAGGACGCATCCGCCGCCACCGCACCAACCCGCAGGAGATCGCCAGCCTTTTCCAGGTCGTGGAGCGGGACCTGGCCGACGCGGCCATTACGACTTTGTCAGCGGACCGTCGTTTTGCCACCGCTTACAATGCTACCCTGCAAGCCGCTACAGCAGTGATGTACAGCGAAGGGTACAGGGCTCACAGCATCGGTCACCACTCCACCACGTTTGAGTTCCTCAGAGAGGCGATGGGCCTGGAGATGAGTGCGTTGGCCGACTACTTCGATGATTGCCGCCGCAAGCGGAACAGAGCTGACTACATGGGGGCGGGTTACATCTCCCTGACCGAGGCAGAAGACCTGCTGAGGGAGGCTAAGGAGTTCGCCGCTCAGGCGGAAGCCTGGATTCAGACCCATCACCCCGAACTGCAGGAAGACGAGAACCAGGGGCATGAGTGTTAATGACTAGGCGGTCTAGTACGTGATGGCAGAGAGCTCCCGCTTTATTGATGAAGAGATAGAGGTACGCTTTGCCCAAAAGCCAGGGCCGCCCACGTCTTTTGTCTGGCAGGGCCGGGAGTACGAGATCGTGGAGATAGAGCAGCAGTACCGGCGGCTGGATTTCAAGCGGGCCTGGTGGAGCCGAAGGCATCGGGATTACTACCGCGTGAGGACGGACACAGGGCAGGTGTTCGAGATCTATCACCATCGCGGGCCTGGGAAGCGCTACTGGGTGCTTTACAGGGAGTTTATCGTTTAGAGGTGTACAACCAGCAATGGAGGTGATTTTCCATGCCAAAAATGGAGAAGATGTCGTTGAAAACATTCTGGGACGCGGTGGAACAGCGGCTGGCGGCGTGTTCCACCGATGAACTCCGCGCTACTTTGCGCACCATGGCCCAGGAGACACCGCCGACGGAACGCCAGGCGTTCCTCGCCAGATTGAAGCCGATGGCGGAAACGGCTGCCGCCGTCCAACAGGCGCTGCTACAGGAGGATCTGCTGGCAGACATCGCTGACCTCACGCACGAGCTCGAGGCAGAGATGGAGGGAGCAGATTACCGGGAGGAACGGTATGGATGGGACGAGTACGACGAGGAGGACAGCCTGGGATCTTACGAGGACTTTGTGGAACCGCTGGTTGCCCTGTTTGACCGCACGGACGCGGCGTTTGACTATGGCAACCTCGCTCTTGCCCGCGCTGCCTACCAAAAACTGTTCGCGGTGCTTGACGTTGATGATGGTTATGGACGTGGGGTGAGTGCAGACGACCTGGAGAGCGTGGACATCGGTGAAGCCCGTGCCCGCTATCTGCGCGCCGTCTATGAAACCGAACCGCCCGCGCACCGTCCCCAGGCGCTCTTTGAGCAGATGCACCAGGTGCAGTCGTGGCTCGCCAGACCACATCCAACGCTGGAGGACATCATCCAGATTTCCCCCCAACCGCTGCCCGACCAGGGCCAGTTCTTAGCAGACTGGATTGCCTTCCTGCGGGGACAGAGCGGTGGCGATGCCGACAGTTGGCTGCGGGAGGCGATTCGCCTCTCGCAGGGCACGCAGGGACTGGAAGAGCTGGCACGGGCAGAGGGGAAAATGCGCCCACGAGCGTATCTGGACTGGCTTGCGGCGCTGGAGCAGGAGGGCAAACACCGCCAGGTTCTCACCGCCGCTCAGGAAGCCCTTCAGACACTTCCCGACGAGCTCCCCATCCGGGCTGCTATCGCCGACCACCTGTGCACTGCTGCCACAAAGCTGAACGAGACGGACACCTTGCGCGCCGGACGGTGGGAGGCATTCGTCGCCAAACCGACCCTGGCGCGCTTGCTTGACCTGTGGGAAGTAACCCCTGCCGGCGAAGAACGGACGCGGTTGATGCAGCGAGCCGCTCAGCACGTGAAGGATTACCTGGCCCATCCGTCCGGCCACCAGGAGGCAGGAACATGGTGGGGCGAGGATGACCTTGAGCGGCCGGCATGGATTGACAAGTCTGTCCTGGCTCATGCCTATCTGTTCGCTGAAGACTGGGATACGGCGCGCCAACTGGCTGCTGGTGAGAAAGTGCTGGGATGGAGTAGCAGCGCCAACCCGCAGGGGTTGGTTGTGCCATTCTTTCTCGTCCTGCTGTCTGACAAGCGACCTGGTGCGTGGCCTTCGAATCTGGCGCAACTCTGGCAGCAGGGACTGCAAAACAGCATCGGTTTCGGCTATTGGGACAGGATAAGTGATGAAGAGGCTTGTCCTGAGCATAGCCGAAGGGATAGTATACCCAGGCGGTTGGAGCGCGCCTGCGCGGATAGATTTTCCACGGCGTCTCTGAGTCACGACCAGCAGGAGCCAATCCTCTCCTGGTGTCTGGACGTGGCGCAACAGCGGGTGAACGCCATCGTGAGCAACCAGCACCGGGACAGTTACCCCAAAGCCGCCGTGCTGATTGCCGCGTGTGCGGAAGTGCTGCGACTGCGAGGAAAGGGTAAGGAAGCAGACGCGCTGCTGGACGATGTGCACAATCGCTTCCCTCGCCACCGTGCCTTTCAAGCGGATTTGAAAGCAAAGGTGCCAGGCACTTGCGAATAGCCGACTGATTGAGCAAGCGTGCCTGGCCTGGAGGCGCTGTTGCCCATCAACAGCCGATGAAAGTGCCTGGCACCTGAACGGAAGCCGACAAGGTGCCAGGCACTTGCGAATAGCCAACTGATTGAGCAAGCGTGCCTGGCCTGGAGGCGCTGTTGGCCCTAAACAGCCGATGAAAGTGCCTGGCACCTGAATTAAGGAGTTTACAATGAGTAGGAAAGCCAAAAAGCGCAAAACACCCAGGATCGATCGGCGCGTGCTGGCCGGCCCGCGCCTCAATGCACTCTTCGACCGCCACGCGCGCGGCGAACTGGACGACGACGGGCTGCAAGCCGGCCTGCAAGCACTTATGGCCGAGGTCGGCCACGGCCCGTTGCTGGACGCGCTGGTCAAGCGGATGGAAGGCACGCCCGAGGCCGAGCGGGATACGCTGATGACCATCCTGCCGCGCCTGCGCAGCCCCGAGGTAGTTGACTACCTCTGGCAGTTGGTAAAAAAGCCGCGTGCGCTATCGGTAGAAGCCAAGCTGACCACCCTGGTCATCCTGAAGGGGATGGGCGAGGACGTAGACATCAAAGACCCCGGTCTCTATTTCTCTCCTCACGACATCAGGCCCAGCGATCTCAAGTCTGCGGAAGACATGTTCCGCCTGGGACTGCGCGGCCTGGCCCGCTCCCTGCGTGAATCACGTGACCCGGCCGAGGTGGAGGCCTTCATGCATCGCATCAATCAAATGCCCGAGCAGGCGATTGGGGGCGAAGACATTCTGCTGGACATGGTGCAAGTCGCCGAGGCCGGGGCCACTGACCTGGAGGCCGACTTCCTGCGCGCGCTGGCGCACACCACACCTTTTCCCAGGGTGCAACAGGCCGCCGAGCGCGCCCTCGCCCGCCTGGCTGCGGTCGGAATCAAACCAGTCACCCGTGCAATCCTTGACCTGGGTCAGGATCGGTTCTATGCTGCCTACATGACCGACCCTGACCACCCCTGGCAGCAAAGCGTGACCGTCGCCTGGGAGCGGGCCGGTGGTGTCATCCAGGCACTGGTCTTCCTGATTGACTTTGGCTTCCCGTGGCGTGGCGCGATCAAAGACATGTTCCCTACCCACGGCCTGACGCCCAGCCAGTTCCAGCGCGAGTTCGTTGAACGAGCCACGCGGCGAATGGACATGCGGATGTATCGCGTGAGTCTGGCCCGCGCCCAGGCTACCATTGCCGCCGCCGTCGAGGCCAACCGCACCTATGAAATATCTCTACCGAAAGAGTTCAACGAGGCGCGCCATCTCGTCGAGCACTGGGTGCTGCACCCACCCGCGTCCGCCATCGCCTCTGATTCCACGGACGACGAGTTGGGCGACCGGCCGCTGGTTCCCGACCGCAGTGGCCGGCCGGTCATGGTGGACATGCGTGACCTCAGACGCATGGGCAAGCGCAAACGGAGATAGAACATGAACAAGGTCATCGTCCTCGATGCCAATGACCAGCAGCTCTCGCCCACCACCGCTGAGAAAGCACAGAAGCTCATCGCCCAGGGCAAGGCTGCACTGGTCAGCGAGGTGCCCCTCACCATCCAGCTTCCCTACAGCGTGGAGCTGCCGCCGACGTCCAGGGAGGTCGAGAAGGAGAGGGTGGGCGAGGGGAAGCGCATTCTGCTCCACATCTGCTGTGGGCCGTGCAGCACCTACCCTATCGAGCGGCTTCGGGAGGAGGGATTCCAGGTCACGGGCTTCTGGTACAATCCGAACATTCATCCCTGGCAGGAGCACCAGCGGAGGCGGGAGAGCGCGCAAAAGTACGCCGAAGCAGTGGACCTGCCCGTGATCTGGCACGAGAAGTACGAGATGCCCCTCTACTTGCGGGCGGTGGCAGGGCACGAGAGGTTCAGAGAACGCTGCCGCATCTGCTACCAGATACGCCTGGAGAAGACGGCGCGAGTGGCTGCCGAGGATAGTTTCGACGCCTTCACCACCACCCTGCTCATCAGCCCCCACCAGGACCAGGCTATGATCTGCCAGATCGGCGAGGAGGTGGCTGAGGAGTGGGGGGCTGCCGCTTTGGAGTTCTACTTCGAGAACTTCCGTCGTGGCTGGTCGGAACGGGGACGACTCACCCACGAGCACGACCTCTATCGCCAGCAGTACTGTGGGTGTATCTACAGCGAGTGGGAGCGGTATAACCAGAGGCATATTGACGACTTGCTAGGCGAAATGAGGAATGAGGCAACGAGGCAATGAGGTGATGGAAATGCAAGGCTTTGAGAGCATGGGCAAGATGCTCATCCTGATGGGGCTTTTCGTGTTGCTGTTGGGACTCATTATGACGTTCGCCCCCAGGCTGAGGATTCCCTTCCTGGGCCGCCTCCCAGGCGACATCCGCATCGAGCG
>CAZVCJ010000219.1:0-2903 GCA_964625745.1 uncultured Anaerolineae bacterium
CAGTATCCGACCAACGTCAAGATCATCCGGCTGCCCTGCACGGGCAAGCTGGACGTTCTCTACGTCTTGCGAGCCTTCGAGCGGGGGGCGGACGGCGTCCTGGTGGCCGGTTGACTGAAGGGAACTTGCCATTACCTGGAAGGTAATCTACGCGCTGAGAAAAGGGTGAACTACGTCAAGGATCTCCTCGACCAAATCGGCCTGGGTGGCGAGCGATTGGAGATGTACTTTCTTTCCTCGGCCGAAGGAGCCCGTTTCGCCGAGATCGCCACCGAGATGACGGAACGCATCCGTCAGCTTGGCCCCAATCCCATCAAGAAGCTGGAGGTTGGAGATTAGAGGTTGGAGATTGGAATATCCAATCTCCAGTATCCAATATCCAAACCAGGAGGAACCCATGATCATAGGCGAACAGAAGCCTCTGGATGAAATCAAACAGATGGTTGCCGACTATCAGAAGATCCTGATTCTCGGCTGCGGCACCTGTGTCACCGTCTGTTTCGCTGGCGGAGAGAAAGAGGTGGGCATCCTGGCTTCGGCCCTGCGTATGGCCACTAAGCTGGAGGGCCAGAACAAGGAATTCACAGAGGCCATGGTACAGCGCCAGTGCGAGTACGAGTACAACGAGGAGGTGGCCGACCTGGTCAGAGAGGCCGACGCGGTGCTATCCCTGGCCTGTGGCATCGGCGTGCAGACCATGAACGAGCAGTTCCCGGACAAGATCACCCTGCCCGGCCTCAACACCTCTTTCCTGGGCCAGCCCACTGAGCAAGGCGTCTGGGCGGAGCGCTGCCAGGCTTGTGGAAACTGCATCCTCGACGTAACCGCAGGTATTTGCCCCATTGCCCGCTGCTCCAAGAGCCTCCTCAACGGCCCCTGTGGGGGGTCTAAAAACGGCAAGTGTGAAATTGATCCCGAAGTTGCCTGTGCCTGGCAGCTCATCTACGACCGCCTCAAAGCCTTGGGCAAACTGGAGTTGATGACGGAGATCCAACCCGTTAAGGACTGGTCTACCAGCCGCGACGGCGGCCCGCGTAAGATTGTAAGGGAAGATCTACGGCTGTGAAAGATTACGGAGCCATTCACATCCTGAGCAAATTTCCCATCTTCGAACACCTGACCGATGACGAACTGGACAGGATAGCTGATCTCTGCCGCGTAGAGGTTTACGAGGCCGGGGCAACCATTCACGAAGAAGGCAGTGCGGCGGAATACTTGTACATCGTGCAAGAGGGGAAGGTGACACTGGAGATGGAGCTAGAGCTCCAGCCGTATGCTTCGCCAAGGCAAACAACCATTGAGGTGGTGACAGAAGGCCAGGCCTTTGGGTGGTCCGCCCTTGTAGAGCCCCATACTCGGACCCTGTCGGCGAAATGCATGGAGAGAACCAAGCTCATTGTCCTCAGGGGATCCGAGTTGCTCGATTTATTCGACAGCGAGCCCCACATAGGTTACAGAGTTATGGAAGGGATCGCCCAGATAGTGGCCTCCAGACTGAAAGATACCAGGCAAAAATTGACGGACTTCCTGAGGGGAGAGGAGCTCACTCTTGAGTATACGCCCGAAGAAGCCACCTTGATTCAAAGGATTCATTATGCCCTGAACTTCAGGTGGATAGCTGCTATCGGGGTAGCAGTTCTGGCGCTAGTTGCTCATAATGTCCTTCGGATAACATTCCCCACTATCCCTGTGTATGTTATTGCTATCAGCATCGCTTTGTACAACTTGATATTCTGGTTGTATGCCAGGGGTCTGAGGCCTGAAGATACCCCCGATCTGGTGGAGAAAGCCAGAAGGTTTGCTGCCGTACAGAGCGTGGTGGATCTGCTGGCCCTCACCGTACTTCTCCATTTCACGGGAGGGATAGAAAACCCCTTTGTTTTCTATTTCGTGTTTCACATCACCATCGCTAGCATTCTGCTCCCCTACGGTGCGGCCTATTCACTGGCTACTCTGGCCGTTTTGTTGCTCTGCTCATTGATCGGACTGGAGTACTTCGGGGTCATTCCCCACGTCCACCTGGGGGGATTCTTTCCCCCTGATCTATACCGCCAGGAAACGTACATTCTGGCCATCGTCTTCACTTTTGCCACCGTCCTGTATATCTCCACCTATATGGCCACTTCCATCGCCGGAGAACTCAGGAAGAGGCAGCGAGAGGTGGCTTCGCTGAGAGATCGCTGCCTGATAGATTTCACTGCTTTGGAGGAGGTCAATAAAAGGCTGACGGAGCTGGATAGGTTGAGGACCTATTTCCTGGGCATGGTCTCTCACGACTTAAAGGCCCCCCTGGTGGCTATTGAGAGCTATCTTCAGGTGATCCTGGGGGGCTTCGCTGGCGAGATCAACGAGGAACAACGGGAGATGTTGGGTAGAAGTAGCCACCGCATCGGAGAGTTGCTTGATCTGACCAGCGACCTGCTGGACGTGTCTCGGATCGAGGCAGGACAGATCGCCAAGGAATTCAAGGCCATGTCTCTGCCTGAGGTGGTGGAGGGTTCTCTGGAGGATATCCAGGCTATGGCGAAGGAAAAGGAGATGCAGGTGCAGGTGGAGTTGCCAGAAAAGCTGCCCGTCATCCACGCTGCACCCCATCGCTTGCGGCAAGTGTTGAACAATCTGTTGAGTAATGCCATCAAATTCACACCTCCGAAGGGATTGATCACCCTTTGTGTGGAAGAGAAGGTGGACTGCCTTCAGGTCGAGGTGGCGGATACCGGTACAGGCATCCTCCCAGAAGACCTGCCCTACGTTTTCGATGAGTTCTTTCAGGGCCGAAATGTGGAGAGGACAGGGGCAGGCCTGGGGCTATCCATCGCCAGGAAGATCGTGGAAGCCCACGGGGGGAAGATTTGGGCGGAAAGCCCCTGTACTACCGATGGAAAGGGAAGCAGGATCACCTT
>CAZVCJ010000219.1:3003-6161 GCA_964625745.1 uncultured Anaerolineae bacterium
CCACAAAGGAGTTGCGATGATGAAAGCGGGAAGCAATTTAGAAGCTGTGCTTGAGAGCGGCCAGTTCGCTGTAACGGCCGAATTGGGCCCTCCCAAGGGGACGCGTCGCCAGGTGGTCGAGAGGAGGGCGAATGAGGTCAAAGGCTACTGCGACGCCGTGAACGTGACCGACAATCAGACGGCCATCGTCAGGATGAGCAGCCTGGCTGCCTGTGCCGTGGTGAAGCAACTGGGCCTGGATCCCGTGCTGCAGATCACCTGTCGAGACAGAAACAGGCTGGCCATTCAGAGCGATGTCCTGGGAGCGGTTGCTTTCGGGATCAAGAACATCCTCTGTCTGTCCGGCGACCATCAGAAATTCGGCAACCACCCTACGGCCAAGAACGTGTTCGACATAGACTCCATCCAGTTGATCCAGACCCTCAGGAAGATGCGCGAGGAGAGCAAGTTCCTCAGCGACGACAAGTTCTTTGGTGACGCTCCCCTGTTCATCGGCGCGGCCTCCAATCCCTACGCTGACCCCTTCGAGTTCCGAGTGGTGCGACTGGCCAAGAAGGTGAAAGCAGGGGCCGATTTCATCCAGACGCAGGCAGTCTTCGACGTGCCGAAATTCAGGAGATTCATGGGGATGGTGTGCGATCAGGGGCTGGATGAGCAGGTGCACATCCTGGCCGGGCTGATCCCCATGAAGTCGGCGGGGATGGCTCGTTACATGAGAGATTACGTGGCTGGTGTAGAAGTCCCCGACGTGCTGGTCACCCGGATGCAAGAGGCCCAGGACGCCAAGGAGGAAGGGCGCAAGATCTGCCTGGAGACCATCGGGCAGCTCAAAGAGATGCCGGGTGTACATGGCCTGCACATCATGGCCGTGGGTTGGGAGGAGATGGTTCCCGTTATTGTGGAAGAGGCGGGGCTGCTGCCCAGGCCAGTGTTCCAAGAGGTGGAGAATGAGGAGCCAGGCTAAGATACTGGTCGTTGACGACGATCCCGATATCATCAGGGCAACCACGAGGGTGCTAGAAACCCAGGGCTATCAGGTGATCGCCGCTCTGAACGGAGAGGAATGTCTGGACAAGATCCGAGAAGAGAGGCCGGATCTGATCATTATGGACCTGCTCATGCCTAAACTGGATGGCTTCGGCGTCTGTCGAAAGCTGAGAGAGGATGTCGAGTACGCCGACTATTCTGATATTCCCATTCTCATTGCCACGGCGGTGCGGGAGGAGGCCAGCCGTCGGCGCTATGAATTGGAGATGGGGATAGACCTCCAGGTGGATGACTACGTGGAGAAACCCACCCGCCCCCTGGAGTTGTTGCATCGGGTGGAAAAGCTGCTGTCAAAATCTAAGACCTAGAGAATAGGTTGGAAAGGAGAGACATGGAAGAGCGAGCTAAGATACTCCTCATTGACGATGACCCTGACTTCGTACAGGCCACGAAGAAGGTTCTGGAGAGCAAGCCCTACGACGTGATCGTGGCTTACGATGGGGAGGAGGGTTTGCAGAAAACGCGGGACGAGGCGCCGGATCTGATCCTCCTGGACATTATCATGCCCTTGAGTGACGGATTCACAGTCTGTGAAGAAATCAAAGGCAATCCAGAATTCGCCGACATCCCGGTTTTGATGCTGACCAGCTTCTCCCAGCGGGTAGGAGAGACGACGCTGTCCGTGAGCCGGGGCTTTTCCCTGGAAGCCGAGGACTACATTGACAAGCCCGTCAAGCCCGCTGAGCTGCTGGCTCGGGTGGAGAAGCAGTTGCGAAAAAAGAGAAAATAAATAATAGTCAAGGAGATTCCCGAATGTCAATAGACGATGTACTCGAAAAGGCTTTCCAAAGTCGAGCCTTTTCCAAAGCTTTCTTCGTTACTGAGAGGAAGGCGAAAGAATGGCTCTTCGATTGCCAATCCTGCGGCAATTGTGTGCTGAGCCACACGGGCTTTGTCTGCCCGATGCGTTGCCCCAAGGGGCAGCGCAATGGCCCGTGCGGAGGGGCCATGGATGGCCAATGTGAGGTGGACATGAGCAAGCGGTGCGTGTGGGACGAGATCTGGGAGAGCACCGTTCAGCTCGATCGGGTTGAGTTGTTGACTGACAACTATGAAGGGCCACCCGATTGGCGGCTATATGGGACTTCGGCCTGGGAGAACATGGTGGCCGGGTATCTCGAGAGTCCGTCCATCTTCGAGACGCTTTTCAGGAAAGATGTGCCCCTGCTGCGCGAAGTCCCTCGGGTCATTTTTCAGATTCTGCATAACTGGGGCAACCTGCTGACCGGGCCGAGTTGGCGCCGATACGAAGGCAGACCCACCCTGAAGAAGTGAGTGAAAGCTTGTCCTGAGCTTGTCGAAGGAAAGGAGACTACTGGTAGATGAAACTCTTGGAAATATTCGAATCTGGCAAATTCGCAGTGACTTCGGAGGTTGGTCCCCCTAAAGGCGTTGACATCGAGCGAATGATGGAAGAAGCCGAGATCGTACGCGGCAAAGTAGACGCCGTCAACGTCACCGACCAACAGAGCTCGGTGATGCGGCTGGGCTCTCTGGCGGTCTGTCATCTCCTTAAGCAGAGAGGCCTGGAGCCGGTTTTCCAGATAACCTGTCGAGACCGCAACCGCATAGCTCTGCAATCCGATCTTCTGAGTGCTCACGTGCTGGGGATTGAGAACGTGCTCTGCCTCACCGGCGACCACATCTCCCTGGGCGATCACCCAGGAGGCAAGCCGGTCTTTGATTTGGACTCGGTTTCCCTGCTGCACGCTGCGTCCGAGTTGCAGCAGGGGCGCGATCTGGCGGGTCAGGAGCTCAAGGGCAGCCCGAGTTTCTGCCTGGGAGCGGTGGTGACGCCGGGCGCCAACCCTCTGGAGCCACAGCTCATGAAGATGGAGAAAAAGGTCAGGGCCGGGGCCCAGTTCTTTCAAACTCAGGCGGTGTACGAGCCTAAGCGGTTTGAGGAGTTCATGAACCAGGTCAGGTACCTGAACGTGCCGGTGATGGTGGGGATCGTGTTCCTGAAATCCGCTGGTATGGCCCGCTTCATGAACAAGAACGTGGCCGGGGTGCACGTGCCGGAGAGCCTGATTGAGGAGCTGGACCAGGCGGAGAGCAGGGCGAAAACGAGCATCGAGATATCGGGCCGTCTGATCCGGGAGATGAAGGAC
>CAZVCJ010000220.1:0-6157 GCA_964625745.1 uncultured Anaerolineae bacterium
TTGGAGACAAGGCCTGGCAGCACACCGCCCACGCCTTTGGGTACCTGGCCCCGGCCCCGCCGGGCAGCGACCGTGGAGGAGGACTTCCCGCGCCCATCCAGCACGCAGGCAGCATCAAAGCGCACGCCAGGCTGAAAAACGCCCGCATCAAAATCACCCTCGACCGGCTGCGCGTGGCGGACTATCCGGGCGGCAGCACGCACCGGGTGCTGTTCGATTTCTACGCCCAGAATCAGGTGCCGGGCACTGTGGAGCACCTGCACTTCAACGCCACCCACAGGGTGCGTGAGGGCGAGCAGGCTGCCATCCTGGGCTATCCCATCTTCGTGGGGCTGAACGTGGGCACCGAGGGCGTGGCGTTCAAGTGCTTCACCGTCAACGTGGGGAACGAGGCCGATGAAGCCTTCCTCAGCTTTCTGGAGTCGGACGTGTTCAAAGAGGGATTGAAGCTGGCAACCACGGTACAGCCAGCCATCGGGCTGTTCTCCGAAACGGCGCTCGGATTGACCAGAGCCATCGCCACGCGCAATAGAAACGTGCCGGTGCAGGATTTCTACATGGGCCTCGACTTCAGCCACATTCCCACCGGCGCTCGCCTGGCCGAAGGCTCGTACCTGGCCGTCCAGATTCCCGAAACCATTCACACCGTCTGGGACTGGGGCGAGTGGGTCTACAATCCAGCCAACGGCCGGGTGGTGAACAAGGAAGATCCCACCCAGTTGATCCCGTACAACTACGTCGTCTTCAGCGTCAGCCGGTACGAAGGCGATTAGGTCCGACGCCGTTGGCGAAGCGCTCAGCGCGTTCGATGAAGTAGACGAGGCGAGCGTGGAGTTCGGCTGGTTCGGCGACAGGCCGAGTCAGGCGCAGTCGGTCTGGGCCGTGGTACTCGCTCCATAACCACCGCAGGATCAAAAAGGGCCAGCGTGTTGCTCGGAGATGATCCCACACCGCGAGCCGCTCTTCAAAGCTGTGGTCACCGTCTGGTGGACGGTAGTTGTCCCGCAGCCAGGCGTGTTGCGCCTCGCTCATCTCAACTGATGCCGCGTGCCAGCGCAACTCCGCCAGATCCAGGGCGGGGTCGCCCCACCCGCTGAATTCCCAGTCCACCCAGCGCACGCGGCCATCCCCACCCCACACCGTGTTCACCAGGTTCGGATCCACGCGACACAGACGTAACGGCACACTCTCGCGGCCGGGGTTCACGCCCGTCGTCCGGACGACCTCCGCACAATCATCTACCAGCCACGCCAGCCGATCGCGCAAATTTCGCCCCTCCGGATCGGTAGTGGCCAGCCACGCCCCATACTTGGCCAGGAAATCGCGCAGCTCGGCCAGGTACAGGTCAAAATCAAACCTGTGGGCCCAGGCATCGCGGATGCCGTAATCCTGAAAGTCGCCCGACTGGATGGCGTGCAGGCAGTGGAAGCTGTCGAGCAACGCAGCCAATTGTTGCACCGTGGGCGATGGGCTGAGAGGTTGGCCGGGCAGCCAGCGGTAGGCCACAGCGGGGAAGGGGACGATGGTGCAACTGTCGTCCAACCAGAGGGGCTGCGGCGCGATGTCCAGCCTTGCCTCTTGCAGCAGGCAGAGAGCTGCATACTCCCGGGCAGCTCGGCGACACTCATCGGCCACACACAGCTTGCAGGCGTAGCTCTGCCCAGCGGACTCTACCCGGTACAGCGCATTGTTGAAACCACCGGTCACCCGGTGCACCGTCACGCTGTCCTCCGTCCAGGCGTCCGCTCCAGCCGCGTATGCGGCAGCGACCACCCGCAGCCAGTCTCGCTCTTCCCTCATTTGGTCTCCCCCAGCAGGTGCTCGCGGCGGTTCATAAATTCGACGATCCATCGGTTGCCAGTCCAGCGCAGGCCGTGAAGACCAGTGGCGTCTGTTTGGACGCTGAAGTCGTGGCCCTCCAGCAAATTCCGCACGATGGTCCCAATGGTGCCGCCGTGGGCCACGACCAACACTGTGCCTTCTGGATGGGCCTCGAAGATACGGTGAACCGCCCCTTGGACACGAGCCTTGAAGGGCAGATAGCTCTCGTTGAAATCGGCTGGGGCCACAGCGTGGCCGTTGATGTACGGTGGGAGGTAGTCACCGTCGTCGCGCCAGTAGCGCACCTCGAACTCGCGAAGGCCGTCGTCGAACTTCACCGGCATGGCCAGCTCAGCGGCGACGATCTCGGCCGTTTCTCTGGCGCGGATGAGAGTGCTGGCGTAGATGGCGTCAATTCCCTCCTGGTTGGCGGCCAGCCAGCGGCCCAGTAAGCGCGCCTGCCGGCGACCTGCGTCAGTGAGAGGACTGTTGAAGCCAGCCTCATCACCGCGAACCATCCACTCAGATTCACCGTGTCGGGCTAGAAGAAGGTTCATGGGCATGTCTCCTCTCACAACACGCCGATAGCCTGTTCCCCGCGCAGCAGCGCCAGCAGTCGATCTTGGTCGCAATGGGATAGGCACTGGGCTGCCCGATCCAGCCGCCCCCGCCGGATGTAGGCCAGCACCTCCTCCTCCAGCCAGGAGACGCGCACGGGCACGCCGTCCAGGTCCACCGTGGTCTCCGTCTTGGCTGCGGTGGGCACCCAATGCTCTCCCTCCCGCCGGTGTATGTCACCTATGACTTCGACGAGCACCCCGTCGAAATCATAGCGGCCGAAGTGGGAGCGGTAGACTGCGTCTTCGCTCAGAGCCACGGGCTCCACGACGTGATCGGCAAAGAAGACCTGGAAGCGGTAGGCGTCCTCGGCGTCCGTCTCCAGGTCCAGGTCTCTCACCGGCAGCGGGACGCCGTGTAGCGTAGCCGAAGCCCCACCGACGAGCTTGTAGGCCACTCCACTCTCATTGAGCCGCTGGGCGATCTGGCGCAGCACCGTTCGCCAGTGGGTTTTGGCGTACTCGTTACCCATTCCTCGTTACCCCCCCCGTCCGGCGAGCCACCCACACCTGCTCTGGCGAATCCGCGGCGAAGGGGCGGCGGTCGAAGTCCCCATAGAGGGCCTCGACCTGGAAGCCGGTTTCCTCCAGTAGGGCACGAGTCTGCTGGGGATCGAGCCAACTGAAACTGAGACGGCGGTACTGGCGGCGGAGCACAACACCATCTTCGTCCAACTCGTCGGTCCAGGCGATGATCCGCGTCGTCTGAGCTTCAAAGTCATGACGGCTCGTCACCCAGAGGAGCAGATCGTGGCCGGTTGCGGCGTCGGTATACTCGCCCCGCAGACCAACTCCCTGAGACCGTCGGGCAACCTCCGGGTCGAACACGAAGTGATCGAAGACGAGTCGGCCGCCGGGGGTCAGTTGACTGTAGATGTGGCGCAGGCCGGCCCGCTTGTCGTCCAGTGTGACCAGGTGGCCGATGGTGTGGAAGGGGATGGTGATGAGCTGGGCTGGTTCGGGCAGCGCGAAATCGCGAAAATCAGCCTGGATGAGGGTGAGCAGGTGGGTCACACCGGCGGCTGCCGCCCGCTCTCGGCACAGCTTGAGCATCTCGGCCGATGAATCCACGCCGATGATGTGCTTCCCCTGCCGGGCCACCTCGATGGCGATGCGACCGTTGCCCACGCCCAACTCGACTACCGTCCCTGCCGTACGCAAGTACTCCTCGACGTAGAAGGGCAGGTTGCGCTTCGCGGCCGACGCCGTCTCCGTCCAGATGTCGTAGATGTCGGCAAAGGTGTCGTACTCGACAGGTGTTTGCATGATGAAGCCCCCTTACAATTGGGGTAACGAGTCAATGAGTAATGAGTCAATGAGTCAATGAGGCAACGAGTAACAAGGCATACTCGTTACTCGTTACTCATTCCTCGTTACCTGATCTCCCCCCCCCCCGACAGAAAGCGATCTGCTGCCTCAGGTGGAAGCGCGCCTTCTCCTCGTCCTCTGCCCCCAGTACTTCTGGCCCCAGTTCCACCGTGGCGATACCGCCGTAGCCATCCTGGGTCAGCCGACTGATGAGGGCGCCAAGAGGCAGGAAGCCGTCCTCCAGACGGCGATGCTCCCTAACACGCCGCCCCTCCCGGCGGGCGTTAGACAGGTGCACGTGCGCCACCCGCTCCCGTACGCGTTCGTAGGCCATCAGCGGATCCAACCCCTTCGTCCCCAGGTGGGTGGTGTCCAGGGTCAGGTGAGGGAAGGCTCTCCATTCCTCCAGCCGGTTCATCCACCACAGCTCCAGCGGCGCAATGGGCCACCAGCAGACCCACTTCAGCGGCATGTTCTCTACGGCGACTACCGGATTGGGACGGGCCCGCTGCCAGGCCCTCAGATCATGGCGGAGCCAGCGGGCATAATCCCCTTCCCTCAAACGGGGCAAATGGATGATGACAACCCCCGCGCCGACGGCCCTGGCCAGTTCCGCTGTAGCGGCGATGCTCTCGGGTTGAGTCTGGGGCCAGGCTGCCAGCCGCCAGGGGTGGAAGGGGGCGTGAACGCTCACGATGGGCAGGCTGTAGCGCTCCATCAGTCGCCGCAGGTAGACTGGCTGGCGGGTATCGAATCTCGGATCAATGAGCACCTCAATGCCATCGAAGTCAGCCTCGGCGGCCAGGGCGAAGACGCGGTCCAGGCCATAGGTGTACAGGGAGCCTGTAGAAAGGGCAAAACGCATTAGTAATCCTCCTACAAGTTAGCTGCGATGAGCGGTTTTCTACCTTGCCAGATCCTCCGATTTGACTTTTGCGAGTAACTGCGCTATAGTGTTGACAAGAGTAAATGTTACCATTGTCCCACTGTCCGAAGACCTTTACTCACGAGCGTTCTGTCTCTATTGTAAACGTCCAGACTAAAGGAGATGAGGTATGAGCCAGACATTGACAATTCCTGATGTGCTCTACTTACAACTTGAAACTACAGCACGTATGCGGGGGCTAAAGAGTATCGAACAACTGCTTGAACTGTGGCAATCTAGGGAAAACGAACGACACCAGCGCCAAGAAACCGTTCGTCGCATTGATGCTTTACGCGAGCGGATCTTTGCCACGTATGGCGAAATGCCAGATAGCACGGCACTAATTCGCGAAGATCGAGAACGGTAACCATGGACAAAGTTGTTGTAGATAGCAGTGTGGCAATCAAGTGGTTTGTTGTCGAACTATACTCCACTGAGGCACGCCGGATTCTCGATGATTATCGAGCGGGCACACTGACTTTGCTTGCTCCGGATCTGATCAATGCCGAGATAGGCAACATTGTTTGGAAGAAGCACCGATTTCAGGGGCTAGCAGTTGCGGATGGAAAACAGATCATTGGCGAGTTTCGGAAACTGAAGTTTGAGCTGATTTCAAGCGCCACTTTGTTGGATGAAGCATATCGCTTGGCAGTGGCTCACCAGCGCACTGTCTACGATGCACTGTACATAGCGTTAGGCGTGCGCGAGCACTGCCTGTTTGTCACAGCAGATGAGAAGCTATACAACGCAATCAATGAGGCGGTTCCAAACGTAATGTGGGTGGCCGATTGGCCACAGTTAAAGTGAGACCATGCCTACGGTCATTTCGCCACACTGTTAGCTTTCCCCCTCTTGAGCCCGGTGCGCAGCTTGTTGTTCACCTCGCGCACGATGTGAGCGGCTAGAACCTCGCGATTCTCCTCCAAATAGACAACTACCCGGTCCGGGTGTGATTTGGTCATCTCCCGCAGCGCCCAGGAGACGGCTTTGGTGATCATGGGGTGTCGCTCTTCTTTGACCCGATCAACGAGTTCCAGGGTCAGGTTGGGGATGGTGAAGCCTGTGTGCCCTCGGTTTATCGAAGTGGTGGCCACCAGCGCCAAGCGGCGACTCCACACGTCCTCGTCAGCGATCAGCTCCCCCAGATAGCCCAGCCTGCTGTCTGGATCCCCCAACAGCCAGAGTGCCAGCACCCATCCCAGGCCATCGGTCATCTCCCAGTTGTCAAGCCTCCGACGCCAGCGTTCGAAGTGCGCCCTGGTCAGGTCTGGAACCAAATGCTTGTAGTGTTCGAGCAAGTAAGTGAAGAGCATCCATTCCTCGCGCGACTCTCCGTTCCACAGAAAGTCCACCAGAGCCACCAGGTCGCCGCGGGCCACCTGCTGGTGGTCACGCCCCCAGGCGCGGACGATGTCCCGGAGCTGGAGCACCCGCAGGCCGTACACCTTGAGTCCTGTGGGGACCACCATGCTCATCCTCACCTGGT
>CAZVCJ010000221.1:0-6127 GCA_964625745.1 uncultured Anaerolineae bacterium
GCCAGTGGTGTTCTATCCCCAACTTCTGGGACTGGCGATGGGCCTATCGGCCGACCAGGTGGGGCTGCGCTTGAACCGGGTAAAGTCCCGGAAGCTGATGGAGATGGCGAGGTAGAGGTTAGAGGTTGGAGGGGTGAGAAGGGAGGAGTGATGAGTACAGTCGCTATGACGTATCAGGACATCTACCAGCAGATTCTTGAGCTGCCCCAGGAAAGCCTGGTAGAGTTGGCGGAATTCATTGAGTTCTTGCGCTTTAAAGCAGACAAAACCGAACCCAGGGCAGAAGATGCAGAGAAAAGACCTTTCTGTCCTGTCAAACTAAAGGGATTGCTGAAAGGCTATGATTTCTCACCGGGATTCATTGCCGAAGGACGTCGGGAAATGTGGGGCAACTTCCCCAGGGACATTGAGAGGAGTAGGCCCGATGAGCACAGTTAGGGTGACGTATCAGAATATTTATCAGCAGATTCGAGAGTTGCCTCAGGAAAGTCTTGTTGACCTGTCGAAATATATCGAGTTCTTACGTTTCAAGGCAGACGGAGCTAAGAAGGGTAAGCAAGCCAAGAAGCCTGTGCATATCAGGGACCTGGAAGGACTGTTGGAAGGCTACGACTTTTCACCGGAATTCATCGCCGAGGCGCGTCGGGAAATGTGGGGCAACTTTCCCAGGGATATCGAGATAGGCATCGCCACGGAAGAGTCATGAGACGTTATGTCGCCGATACTCACAGCATTCTCTGGTATTTGGCTAAGGACCGTTGCCTATCCAGGCGTGCTCGGTCCGTCTTTCAAGCAGCAAAGGAGGATCGGGCGCAGATACTTGTCCCCAGCATCGTGCTGGTGGAGGCAATCTTTTTGATGCAACGGCGGCGGATAGCAGAGGCTCAGGTCACGAAGCTGTTCGAGTTATCGGAAGATACGGAGGCCAGTATTTGTGTCGCGCCGTTGAACATGGCGGTGGCTCAGGCGGTGAGTGACTTTGGTCCAGTAGCGATTCCCGATATGCCGAACCGCATCATCGCGGCAACGGCGCGAGCCTTGAACCTGCCGTTGATCACGGTGGATCCGATCATCGCCGAAAGTGAGTTGGTGGAGGTGATCTGGTGACTTCTACACTTCGCAAACCCATTGGCGCAGCGCTGGTAATCGGAGCGGGGATCGCCGGGGTGCAGGCCGCACTCGACTTGGCCGAGTCCGAGATCAAGGTCTACCTGCTGGAGCGCTCGCCGGCCATCGGCGGGAAGATGGCCCAGCTCGACAAGACCTTCCCCACCAACGACTGCGCCATGTGCATCATCTCCCCCAAGCTGGTGGAGGCCGGCCGGCACCGTAACATCGAGATCATCACCACCGCCGACCTGCTCAGGCTGGAGGGCGAGGCCGGCCACTTCACCGCCACCATCCTCCGTCGGCCACGCTACGTGGACACCGAAAAATGCACCGCCTGCAACGACTGCGTCGAGGTGTGCCCCATCCACGTCCCCAGCGAGTTCAACGAGGGCCTGGCTGAACGCACTGCCATCTTCAAGCCCTACGCTCAGGCCGTCCCCAACGCCTACGCCATCACCAAGAAGGGCACCTCGCCCTGCAAGCATACCTGCCCGGCCGGCACCAGTGCCCAGGGCTACATCGCCCTCATCGCCGAGGGACGCTACGAAGAGGCGCTGGAGGTTATCAAACAGTACAATCCTTTCCCGGCCACGGTGGGCCGGGTGTGTCACCACCCTTGCGAGAGCGAGTGCAACCGGGGGAAGGTGGACGAGCCGGTGGCGATCTGCGCTCTCAAGCGGTTCGTGGCGGACACGGTGTATGCGAGGTGGGACGGGGAGGGAACTCAGGAGAACTCAGGGGAACTGAGGGAACTGGCTCCTTTTCCTCTGGCTCCAACGGAGTTGCCATCAGAGGATAGGCGGCGGATAGCGGTCGTCGGCTCTGGCCCGTGTGGGCTGACGGCGGGCTACTTCCTGGCTCGAATGGGCTACTGGCCGACGATCTTCGAGGCTCTGCCGGTGCCAGGGGGGATGATGCGGGTCGGTATCCCCGCCTATCGTCTGCCGCGCACCGTGCTGCGCCGCGAGATTGACGAGATCCTCAGAGCGGGCGTCGAGCTCAAGCTCAACCACGCCGTGCGGGACATCAACCGTCTCTTCGCCCCCTCCCACCCCCCCCAGATAGGGGGGGCTTGGGGGGGCTACAGCGCGGTGTTCCTGGCCATCGGCGCCCACGAGCCACAACTTCTGGGCATCCCCGGCGAGGACGCCGATGGGGTGTTTCAGGGTGTGCCCTTCCTGCGCGGCGTCAGCCTGGGCGAGGAGATCAGGCTGGGGGACCGGGTGGTGGTCGTCGGCGGAGGGAACACTGCCGTAGACACCGCTCGTACTGCCCTGCGAATGGGCAGCAGGGAGGTGATCATCGCCTATCGCCGTGGCCGAGAGGAGATGCCGGCCAACTCCTGGGAGGTGGACGACGCCGAGACGGAAGGGGCGCAGTTGCAACTGCTAACCCAGCCGGTTGAGGTGCTGTCGGACAACGGGCGTATCTTTGGTGTCCGTTGCATCCGTATGAGGCTGGGCGAACCCGATGGCAGCGGCCGCCGCCGCCCCATCCCCATTGAGGGCTCAGAGTTTGTCATTGAATGTGATACAATGGTGGCCGCCGTGGCCCAGGCGCCGGAGATCAGCTTCCTGGACCCTGATCACGGGCTGGAGATCACGCGCTGGGGCACCTTCAAGGTTGACCCAGAAACCCTGGCCACCAACCGGCCAGGGGTGTTTGCGGGAGGCGATGCCGCAGCCGGACCGGGTGCACTGATCGAGGCCATTGCCGCTGGGCGGCGTGGCGCGCTGTCCATTGATCGCTACTTGCGTGAAGTGCCCCTTCTCACCCCCCGCGAGCTTACACCCCTGCCGGTGGCCGAGCTGAGCGACGAGGACGTGACTGGGATGCTGGCTCGCGGTGAAGTGGACCTGCGACCGAGGGCGAAGATTCCCACCTCCCCGGTGGACGAGCGCGTCCGCGACTTCCGCGAGGTGGAGCTGGTCCTCACCGAGGAGCAGGCCCGCGCCGAAGCCCTCAGGTGTCTGCACTGTGGACTGTGCTCTGAGTGCTACCAGTGCGTCCTGGCCTGCAAGGTGGGGGCCATTGACCACCAACAGGCTCCTTATGAACAGGAGATAAATGTCGGCGCGGTGGTGCTGGCTCCGGGCTACCAGCTCTTCGATCCGGAGCGATATTCGGCGCTGGGCTATGGCCGGTATCCCAACGTGGTCACCTCCATGCAGTTTGAGCGGTTGCTCTCGGCCTCTGGACCGACCCTTGGACACATCGCCCGGCCGTCCGATCACGAGGAGCCCAGGCGTATTGCGTTCCTGCAATGCATCGGCTCTCGCGACCGCGAGCACGACTATTGCAGCGCGGTGTGTTGCATGTATGCTACCAAGGAGGCCACCCTGGCCACCGAGCACGTGCCCGGCGTGGAATGCCAGGTCTTCATGATGGACATGCGGGCCTTCAGCAAAGGCTTCGACGCCTACTTCCAGCGAGCCCAGACCCAGTATGGCATCCGCTACGTTCGCTCTCGCGTCCCGGCCATTGCCGAAGACCCGGTCAGCCACGACCTGCGGCTGGTCTACGAGGCCGAGGATGGGCAACTGCACAGGGACGAGTTCGACCTGGTGGTGCTCAGCGTGGGAATGGAGCCGGCTTCGGAAGAGCTGGCCCAGGTGGCTGGGATCGAGCTGGACGAGCGAGGCTTTTGCCGCACCGAACCCTTCAAGCCAGTGGAGACCAGCCGGCCAGGGGTCTACGTCTGTGGCACATTCGCCGAGCCCAAGGACATTCCTGATAGCGTCGTCGAGGCCAGCGGTGCGGCTGCGGCCGCCTTGTCGTTGATCGGCGCCGAGCGCGGCACCCTGGTTGAGGAGAAGGTGTATCCGCCGGAGATCCCCGTGGCCATCACCGACGAGCCGCGCATCGGGGTGTTCATCTGCTCCTGCGGATCGAACATCGCCGGAGTGGTGGACGTGGACGCCGTAGTGGACTACGCCAGGACCCTGCCCAACGTCGTCCACGCCGAGAACACCATCTACACCTGTTCCGCCGACTCCCTGAAGCTGATTCAGGAGCGCATCGCCGAGCATGGGCTCAACCGCGTCATCGTCTCCTCCTGCACGCCGCGCACCCACGAGCCTATCTTCCGCGACACCATCCGCGAGGCGGGATTGAACCCCTATCTCTTCGAGATGGCCAACATCAGGGACCAATGCTCCTGGGTGCACTCCTCCCAGCCCGAAGCAGCTACCCAGAAGGCCAGGGACCTGACCCGCATGGCCGTAGGTCGCTCCCGCTGGCTGACGCCTCTCTACACCGCGCCCCAGGCCTTGAGCCACGAGGCGCTGGTCATCGGCGGGGGAGTGGCAGGAATGACCGCTGCCCTGAACCTGGCCGAGCAAGGCTTTGGGGTCTATCTGGTGGAGCGGGAGAAGGAGCTGGGTGGGCGCCTGCGCCAGATCTACTACACTGCCGACGGCGCCGATCCGCAAGCTTATTTGAGAGAGCTGACGGGCAAGGTCCAGGCCGATTCCCGCATTGAGGTGCTGACCGGCTACGAGGTGTCCAAATTCAGCGGCTTCGTGGGCAACTTCAAAACCACAGTCAAGTCAGCGAATCAGCGAGTCAGCGAATCAGCGAGTCAACAAAAAACTTCCGAGCGCCTGATCGAGCACGGCGTGACCATCGTGGCCACCGGCGGGCAGGAGTGGCGGGGGACAGCATACCTGTTGGGTCAAGACCCACGGGTCATCACCCAAGGCGACTTGGAGAGGTTGCTGAGCAAATCAGCAAATCGGCAAATCAGCAAGTGTTCCAGTGTGGTCATGATCCAATGCGTCGGGCCTTGGGATGAGGGCGATGATGTGCCTTTCTACTGCAGCCGCGTCTGCTGTGGCGTGGCCGTCAAGAACGCTCTTCGAATCAAAGAGCTTAATCCCGACTGCAATGTCTACGTCCTCTACAAGGACGTGCGCACCTATGGCTTCAGTGAGGCGCTCTATACCGAGGCGCGGGAGAAAGGCGTCATCTTCCTGCGCTATGACGACGATAACAAACCAGACGTGCAATCGGTTGATGGTGGTTTGCAGGTTTCCGTTTTTGAACCAATCCTGAACCAGCGTCTCGCTTTCACCCCCGACCTGTTGGTCCTGTCCAGCGCCGTGGTGCCAGCCGAGGGCAGTCAGGGCCTGGCCGAGCTGCTCAAGTTTTCGTGCACATTGGAAGGCTTCTTCCTGGAGGCCCACGTCAAGCTGCGGCCCGTGGATTTCCCCGCCGAGGGCATCTTTTTGTGCGGCGCGGCCCATTACCCCAAGTTCATAGACGAGACCATCGCCCAGGCCCAGGCAGCGGCGGCGCGAGCGGCCACCATTCTCTCTAAGGAAGCCCTGGAGGTGGGTGGGATGGTGGCCGTCGTGGACGAGGAGAAGTGCACCGGCTGTCTCACCTGTGTGCGCATCTGCCCCTATGATGTGCCGCGCATCAACCCGACTAAGGTCGGGGCCGGGGCGATCCTGGGCGTGGCCGAGATTGAGGCCGCCGCCTGCCAGGGCTGCGGCACCTGCGCTGGGGAGTGTCCAGCCAAAGCCATCCAACTGCAGCACTATCGCGACCGGCAGGTGCTGGCTAAGGAAGAGGCGTTGTTTGAGTTGTTGGCGGCGTAGGATGATGGCTCAGAGAGAGGTGAAAGATGTCCATACTGCTGACTGTTCAAGTAACTGAAGAAGAAGGAGGGGCAACTCTTTATTGCCCTGAGCTTGATCTTGTTACATGCAGTTCGACATTGGGAAAGGCAAGGGAAAACTTTGCTGACCTGGTTGAGGAGTATTATCTGTATCTCATTGACAATGAGGGCCAGCTCGATGCGGAGAGCCGAGCCCATCTGATCTACGCTCAGTTCGCTTTGTCCCAGGAGGAAACTCTAGCAGGAGTGAAAGCATGACCGAATTCGAACCCCAAATCCTGGCCTTCTGTTGCCACTATTGCGCCTACGCCGCCGCCGACCTGACCGGCTCAATGCGCCTTCAGTATCCGACCAACGTCAAGATCATCCGGCTGCCCTGCACGGGCAAGCTGGACG
>CAZVCJ010000222.1:0-6081 GCA_964625745.1 uncultured Anaerolineae bacterium
TTCGGTAATGGTATACTACTGAGCAGCGCTGACGCTGACAGGAGAAGCAGCCGAGCTGGACAAACCAACTCGGCTGTTTTCTTGTCGCGAAGTAACTGCTCAGGCTGTGTCATTGCGAGGTGGCGCTTTTCCGCCGAAGCAATCCCCTACTCGCGCATTGGAGATTGCTTCGCTTCGCTCGCAATGACACCTGAGTAGTCACGCCGCGAAACTCTAACACTTCTCCAACGTATTGACCCGCACCCTCAAATGATGTATAATACAGCCACCAAAAACAGGCCAAAAGCCCAGGCGGGAAGAGCGGATGAAAGCAAATACTCAACCAAAAAAAGATCGCGAAGCCAAGTCTCGGTTTAACACGAAGAATGCTTGGGCCAGGCTCCTGGTAGCGATACTGATAGCGGCTCAGGTGGCGCTATGTGCGCCCCCTGTTCAAGCCGCCTCACCCACCACCTACGTCGTCCAGCGTGGCGATACTCTATCCCTCATCGCCCGGCGCTACGACACCACGGTGCGGGCCGTAGCGGAACTCAACGGCGTCGCCAACCCCAACCTCATTTTTGTAGGCCAGCGGTTGCTCATCCCCAGCGCTGGTGACTCCCCACCGCCCCCCCCTTCATCCCCCCCAACCTTGGGGGGGAAAGAGGGGGGGCAGGACACCACGCCGTCAGCTCAAATCCACATCGTGCAGCCAGGCGAGACGCTGACTCGAATAGCTTCGCGTTATGGCGTGACCACCTCGGCCATAGTCGAGGCCAATTACCTCGCTAACCCCTCGCTGATCTTCGCAGGGCAACGGCTGGCCATCCCCGGCTCTGCTGCAAGCACGCCCCTGCCTTCGCCCTTCGCCGCCGTGGAGATGGAGCCCCTGCCAGTGATCCAGGGGCAAACCCTGGTCATCAAAGTGCAGACCGATGAGCCTGTAAGCCTGGCTGGCTCGCTTGATGATAGGCCCTTGACCTTTGTGGGAGAGGGCAGCTCGTACTGGGCGCTGGCGGGCATTGGGGCCATCGCTCAGACCGGCCCGTACTTCCTGGAACTCACCGCCACCGATGGCACGGGTAAAACGATCAGGGCGAGCCAGCTCGTGCAAGTAGTGGCCGGCGAATTCGTCACGGAGCAGATCATCCTCTCGCCGGAGAAGAGCGAGCTGCTGGATCCCGCCCTGGTCAGAGCCGAGAACGAGCGACTCAGCCAGGTCTTCGGGACCTTCAGCCGCCAGCAATGGTGGGAAGGGCTGTTTCGCGTCCCCCTCCAGGGCCCCCTGCGAGTCACCTCAGCCTTTGGGACGCGGCGTTCCTACAACAGCGGGCCACCGACGAGCTATCACGGGGGCATAGACTACGGGGCAGAGACAGACACGCAGGTGTTAGCTGCCGGGCGCGGCCGCGTGGCCCTGGCCGAAGAGCTGACCGTGCGAGGCCAGGCGGTGATCATTGACCATGGCCTGGGCGTCTACAGCGGCTACTACCACCTCACGGAAATCACAGTCGAAGCAGGGCAGGAAGTGGAGCGAGGCGATCCCATCGGCCAGGTCGGAAGCACGGGGCTATCAACTGGACCCCACCTGCACTGGGAGATCAGGGTCGGCGGCGTCTACGTAGACCCCCTCCAGTGGACGCGCCAGGCGTTCCCTTGACAAGAGCGAGGAATCTACAACCTCTCATTTGACCGGAGAGTGAATAGGTGCTAAAATAACTACAGGCGTAACCCTTGAAAGCGGCGTTGAGAACCTATTCTTACGGGAGGTGATATAAATGGCAGTAATCAGCAGAGACATCGTTGTCAGAACCTTGGATGAGCTGTCCGAAGACCAGGTAGTGGAAGTGCTCGACTTCATCGGTTACTTGCAGTGGCGCAGCCGGGACATAGAAGACCAGTCGTGGTTCTGGACCGAAGAGTGGCAAGAACGCTACCACGAGGCAAAAGAGGACCTGGCACATGGGAGATACGAGGAATTCGAGGACGTTGAAGACCTGCTTCGGGAGCTAAAGAGCTAAACCTCTCGCCTTGCCCGGCCTAAAGGAGCCAAAGCTATCAAGTCCATGAAGGTACGACGTACTGACCGCTTCAAGAAAGATTACCGCACACTGCCCAAGAATATTCGGCGGAGGGTAGACGAGAAGCTCAACTTCCTGCTGAGAGACCCCAGGCATCCTTCTCTGCGGGCTCACAAAATCCGGGGGGTAAAGGGACTATGGGAGTTCAGTGTGACGCTGAGTTACAGAGTGCTTTTTGAGATCAATGGCGAGTTTTTGGTGCTGCTGGCTGTAGGGCCACACAAAATCATCGAAAAGAGATAAACTAGCGACTGACAGACGCTCCAGAAAACAGAACGCCGACTCCCAGGCCCGCGCCAAGCCCACAGAGTCGGCGTTTCTACTTCCTCGTTGCCTCATTGCCTCGTTACTCGTTGCCTCATTACCCCACGTAAAGCTCCGGCTTCAACACGCCGATGAAAGGAATATTGCGATATTTCTCGCCGTAGTCCAGGCCGTAGCCAACCACGAACTTGTCGGGGATATCGAAGCCTATGTAGTCCAAGGAAACATCCACCTCGCGGCGCGCTTGCTTATTCAACAGGGCACAGGTGCGCAGGCTGGCAGGCCGGCGCGTCTTGAGGTTGTCAATGATGTAGGTCAGAGTCAGGCCAGTATCCACGATGTCTTCCACGATGAGCACATCACGCCCCCTGATGTTCGTCCTGAGGTCCATGAGAATGCGAACCACGCCGCTGGACTCAGTACGACCGCCCCCGTAGCTAGAGACGGCCATGAAATCTATCTCGTGAGGAACGGCGATCTGCCTGGTGAGGTCCGACAAGAAAATGGTCGCCCCTCTGAGAATGCAGACCGCCAGAAGGTCCTTGCCCTGATAGTCAACTGAGATAGCTTTGCCCAGCTCGGCAACCCTGGCCTGCAATTCCTCCTCGGTGATGAGAATCTCGGCCATATCTTCTTTCAACATCCTGACCCCCAGAACAACACCCAATTGGCCATTGATCGTTGGTCATTTCTTCGGCACCTGGTGGCAATGGCGGCAGCGAGCCTCGTAGACTTCTTCGGCGCCTACCATTATCACGGGGTCGTCGTAGGAAGCGGGCTGGCCGTTGATCAGCCGTTGGGTGCGGCTGGCCGGCGCCCCACAGACGACGCAAATGGCCTGCAATTTGTCCACCCTCTCGGCCTGGGCCATCAGCAGCGGCATAGGGCCGAAGGGCTCGCCGCGGAAGTCCAGATCCAACCCGGCTATGATCACTCGCCGGCCATTGTCGGCCAGGAAGTCACACACATCGGCGATAGTCCAGTCGAAGAACTGCCCCTCGTCAATGACGACCACGGTGGTGTCGGGGGCCACTAACGGGGGGATCTCCCTGGCTCCTCCCACAACGATGGCATCCAGTTGCATACCGGTGTGAGAGGCCACTCTCTCGAACTGGTAGCGATCGTCCAGGCGGGGCTTGAACACCTGCACCTTCTGCCTGGCTATCTGGGCCCGCCTGACGCGACGGATCAACTCCTCCGTCTTGCCGCTGAACATGCTGCCACAGATCACTTCGATCCAGCCACGGTCCTGTCTTTGGTACACCGTCCTCTCCTTCAGACAGAAAGCGAAAGGGCAGATACAGAGACCTGCCCTGGCCTATCAACTAGTTTGCATGAGCTTTCAGAGCTGAGAGCAGTTCACTCCGCCGGCGCAGCGGTCTCCTTCCCTGCCTTCTTTTCGACCTCCGCCTCTTCTCCCCCGGCCTCCAGGCGAGTCAACTCCTCGCCCCTGATCTCCTCACTCTTCTCCAGACGCCTGATGAATCGCTCCACCTGGCCGCCCGTGTCCAGCAGGCGCTGTTCGCCAGTGAAGAAGGGATGACAGGCGGAACAGACGTCTGTGCGAATCGTCTTCTCAGTTGAGCCCACAGTAAAGGTGTTGCCACAACTACATACCACCTTAGCATCAGGATAGTACTTAGGGTGAATACCCTTTTTCATCAGCTACTTTCTCCCTCTATGAAATCTCCGGATAGACACTAATAATCTTCCTGCCACCCCGCCCGTACTCGAACTTCACGAAGCCCTCAATAGTAGCGAAGATCGTGTAATCCTTGCCCAAACCAACGTTCCTGCCGGGCTTAAATTTGGTGCCCCTCTGGCGCACGATGATGTTCCCTGACCGTACCCTCTCGCCGCCAAACTTCTTCACGCCCAGACGTTTCGACTCGCTATCTCTGCTGTTGCGGGTCTTCCCGCCTCCCTTTTTGTGTGCCATATTAATACACCTCCGTCCGAGTATTATGCCACGATCTCGTCAATCATCAGACGAGTGTAGGCTTGCCGATGCCCTCTTCTCCAACGATAGCGCTGCTTGGGCCTATACTTGAAGACGATGATCTTCGGGCCTTTGCCGTGGGCGGTTACAGTGGCCACTACCTTGGCCCCTTCGATGATGGGCTGCCCCACGCGCACGTCTTCGCCATCAGCCACCAAGAGCACCCTGTCCAGCTCTATCTTCTCACCGACTTCAAGGGACAGCTTGTCTACATCTATGATTTCGCCCGCGCTAACTTTGTATTGCTTTCCGCTTGTCTCAACAACAGCATACACTGCTCTTCCTCCCAATTGTGCAATCTCAACAAATCCACGAAGGTGATTATACTAGCCTTTCCCTTATTTGTCAAGACCGAACGGGAACTCTCAGGGCATTCCCCAAGCCTGCTTCTCGTCATTGCGAGCCGAAGCCACGAGCGCAGCGTGGCTGCTCTCGATAAGGTTATATGTTCCCGATCAGAATCTGGGCCGCCAGGTTGGTATTCTCCTTGCTGAGCCATTTTCGCACCACAGGCATGACCACGGCCAACTCGCGGCTTCCCGTCTCCTTCATGGCCCGCTCGATGTAGGGCCGCACGGTCTCCAGCCTCAGCTTCCACTCCCATAGCTCCTCCGCCTTGTGCACGTGGCGGGCCACGGCCACCTCCACGTAATCCTCCATCAGCTCCGCCTGGAGTTGACCCCAGACCACATCCCACCCCTCCCCGGCAAAGCCATCATCATAGACGCGGCAGGCGGCCTTGAAGAGGATCTCCTGGGGGATTTCGGCCTGCTCTGCGGCCATGACCGACATGTGGGCCTCCTCCAGGGTTCTGGTCTTGCACTTGACCAGCTTGATCGTGTCGGGGTAGCAGAAGGTGAACACCACCCCCTCGTCCACCAACCTGTCGGGCCGGTTTTTCTCATCCAGCTCCAGCCGAAATCTAAGCCACTCGGCCCGCACATCGGCCTTGTCAGTCTCGAAGATGACCTGCGGCGTATGCAACTCGTACTTCTCGGCCAGGGCCACCAGCTCCCCCCAGGGCCGAAGCCGCCCCTGGTCATCTATGGCCACGATGAAGGAGACCTGGAGAGGAAAATCGTAGATCAGGGTATGCGGGTTTCGATAACCATAGCACTCGAAGGAGAGGCTGAGTTTGGTCTCGCGGACGGCTTGCAGGATCCCCGGGTACATCTCATAGATGTCAGGCAGGAGGTCGTAAACGGAGTGCATCTCCGAGGGCTTATTGAGAACGGCCTGACGGGTCTTAGGGATGATCTCGACCATCTCGCCCCTGTCGTCGAGCAGCCC
This sequence comes from uncultured Anaerolineae bacterium, assembly GCA_964625745.1. Lineage (GTDB taxonomy): Bacteria > Chloroflexota > Anaerolineae > VGOG01 > VGOG01 > CAZVCJ01. The sequence goes on from CAZVCJ010000222.1 coordinate 5,614, forward strand.
GAACCAGCAGACGTTCGTGCCATCAACCTTCTGACGCAGGAGCACCTTCTCGTAGCTGGTGGGCAGGACGATGTCATCGGGGGTGACGTTCTCCAGGTCAATCTCCCTGTCCCGCCGATAGGGATAGTGAATCTTGGGGATGCCGTAGACGAATTGGCCAGTGTCCTTCCCGTTCACCGCTTCGATGAGAAGTGCTCCCAGCCGGTGGTCCCGCTCCACGCTCATCCAGGCCGTCACCTCGCGACCTTCGGGGCTTATGAAGTTATAGGGGCGGATGTCGCCTAGAATTGGGTGTTTTCTCATATCAGCCTCTTCACCACGTAGCGGTCAGTGACATTTTCCTCTCCTAATTATACTACATCTCAGCAAGGTTGACAAAGAGACACCACCTCCTGCCCTCTCCCTCCCCCCAACCCCCTCCCTCTCCCAAAATTGGGAGAGGGAGGGGGTGCCCGAAGGACGGGACCT
>CAZVCJ010000223.1:0-6000 GCA_964625745.1 uncultured Anaerolineae bacterium
GGCGATTTGAGGATGTTTTGTTGCTGACAGGTGTTTTGTCGAACAGGTTCTCAAAGGAGAAAGGCAAGCCATGAATCGGGAATCAGAATTGCGTAAAGACCTTGGAGAGGCGTCCTTAGGAGAGGATTATTGGCAGGCACTTTTACAGGAAAGCGAGAGGTCCACGAGCGCCGTGCCGCCTGTGAAGGAGGAGGAAATCTGGCGCGGGCTCGGCACAGAGCCAGGCATAGGTCGGGACGAGGGAGAACCTGACGAGGAATTGGCCCTCGGAGAGGACGGCTCACACTCAGATGATGAAGCTCAACTGGACCGCGCCTGGGAGCTGGCCCAGGCAAGCTTCGAGAGTGGAGAAGTTTTAGAGCTGAAGGTTATGGGTTACAACCGTGGCGGCCTGTTAGTTCAGTTCAACGGACTGCGAGCCTTTGTGCCAGCCTCTCAGCTCATGGATTCACCAAACCATCTGGAATACGCAGAGAGGGAGGCCGAGCTATCCAGCCGAGAGGGAAATGACCTTCTGCTCAAGATCATTGATTTGGATAAGAACCGCAACCGGCTTATACTCTCGGAACGGGCAGCGATGTCCAACGAGGAACGAGAAGCACAGCTATTGGCTAAACTGCACAAAGGCGATATCAGGCAGGGCCGGGTCACCAATCTCTGCTCCTTCGGCGCCTTCGTAGACCTGGGGGGAACAGAAGGGCTGATTCACATCTCGGAGATGTCCTGGGGACGGGTGGGGCATCCAGGCGACGTCCTCGAGTGCGGGTGTGAAATAGAGGTCTACGTTCTCAATGTAGATCAGCAAGCGAAAAAGATCAGTCTCAGCCTGAAGAGGCTGCAGCCAGACCCCTGGACCACAGTAGAGGAGCGCTACCAGGTAGGTCAACTGATAGAGGGCACCATCACCAACGTGGTCAGCTTCGGAGCCTTCACCCGTGTCGAGGAAGGTTTGGAAGGTCTGATCCACATCTCCGAGTTGGCCGAGGGGAGCTTCCTCCACCCCCGCAACGTAGTCAAAGAAGGCGATGTGGTCACCGCTCAGATCATAAACATTGACAGCGCTAAACACCGCCTGGGGCTCAGCCTCCGACAGACTGGAGAAGAGCAAGAAGAGGAGAGCGATTTGCGCTCGGACGATCTCCATTTCGCCGAGCCGCCAATCAGCGAATATGCCACGTAAGCAGATCAAGAAAGAAACCTGGTGGGAACAACTACGCGCTAACCTCAAACCTTTCCAGCGAGAGATACTGGGCCTCCTGGTGCTGGCCCTGGCGGCGATCACCATTCTGGGCCTATTCTCCATCACCTCTGGCGTGCTGAGCAACTGGTGGGCCAGGCTTCTGCGCCGTGTCTTCGGCTGGGGGGCCTACCTGGTGGCCGTGGGGCTGGCAGCCGCTGGCATATCCCTGTTGCTCAGCAACCTGGGGCAAGAGCTGACGGCTGGTTGGAAGATCATCATTGGCCTGGAGATCATCTTCGTAGCTGGCCTGGCTCTCGTTCACTTGCTGTCGTCCTTCAGCCAAGACAACCTCTGGCGGTTGGCTGAAAGCGGCGGCGGCGGTGGCTTCGTGGGTTGGGCCATCTCCAACCTCTTGATCGAAGCCCTGGGATGGCCCATCGCCCTGCTGATACTCCTGACGATCCTGAGCCTGGGGATAGCTATGGCCTTCGACCCTTCGGCCTTGCTCAGGGCAGGTCTCTCTCGGATCAATGTTCAGGCGGTAGCCGAGAAAACCATAGCCAGAGTTCTTTCCCTCTACAACCGCCCTACCTCCTCCACCGCGACGGCCCCGCCGCCGGTGGAAGGGTACGCGGACTCTTCCGCGGAACCGCCAGCAGAGGTGATCATTGAGGGGACAGAAACCCCTGTTGCTGCCGCCACCCCCAGGCAAACGGCGAAGCCCAGGAAAGAGCGCAGGCCCACCCCCAGGAAGCAAGAGGCCAACCTGCCCTCTTTCGATCTCCTCGACCAAACCACCGCCCAGGCCTTCAACCAGGAAGGGGCGCGCCGTCGGGCCAGGGTCATCGAGGAGACATTGGCCAGCTTTGGGGTGCCAGCCAAAGTGGTGGAGATCAGCCATGGGCCAGTGGTCACCCAGTTCGGCGTCGAGCCGGGATACATCGAAAGCGCAGGGACTGAGGGCAGCATCAAGCGAAGAAAGGTTCGAATAAGCAAGATCACCTCGCTGGCCAACGACCTGGCCTTGGCCCTGGCCGCCTCTCCCATTCGCATTGAGGCCCCTGTGCCTGGGCGCTCCATAGTCGGGATCGAGGTGCCCAACTCGGAGATCTCGCTGGTCTCTCTGCGAGGGGTGATGGAATCCAAAGAGTTTCGCCGCCTGGGCTCCAAGCTCAAAATCGCCCTGGGGGAGGGAGTAGCCGGTCAGCCGGTGGTAGCAGACCTGGCCACCATGCCCCACCTCCTCATCGCTGGGGCAACAGGGTCGGGCAAGTCCGTCTGTATCAACGCCATCACCACCTGTCTGGTCTTCAACAATCCCCCCGAGGACCTGCGCCTGGTAATGGTGGACCCTAAGAGGGTGGAGCTCAACCGCTTCAGAGGTCTGCCCCATGTGTTGAGTGGAGTGGAACACGAAGCGGAGCGAGTAATCGGGGTGCTCAAATGGATCACCCAGGAGATGGACGAGCGCTACAAGAAGTTTGCCGAAGCGGGGTCGCGCCACCTGGAGGACTATAACCGCCAGGTGGAGCCCAGCCACGAGCGGCTGCCTCACATCGTAGTCGTCGTTGACGAGCTGGCTGACTTGATGCTGTTTGCACCCACCGAGATAGAGTGGCTGGTATGTCGCATCGCCCAGATGGCCCGGGCCACGGGGATTCACCTGATCATCGCCACCCAGCGGCCCAGTGTGGACGTGGTGACGGGGCTGATCAAGGCCAACTTCCCGGCCCGCATCAGCTTCGCCGCGACCTCTCAGATAGATTCCCGGGTGATCCTAGATTCAGTTGGAGCCGAGAGCCTCCTGGGCTCAGGAGACATGCTCTACATGGCCTCGGACTCCAGCAAGCTGGTCAGGGTCCAGGGCTGTTTCGTGTCCGACGAGGAGATAAAGCGGGTGGTCGAGTTCTGGCAGGCAAAGGCTCAGCCGGATTGGCTCAAGGAGGAGGAAGAGTCGCCGTGGGAGGAGATCATGGAGACGGCCCAGGGAGACGAGCTCCTGGAAGAAGCCATCAAGTTAGTGAAACAACATGATCGCGCCTCGACCTCCTTCCTGCAGCGAAAGTTGCGCATTGGCTATCCACGGGCATCTCGCATCATGGACCAACTGGAGGAGCAGGGCATAATAAGCTCCCTCAAAGACGCCGGGCGCTCTCGCGAGGTGCTCATCAGCACAACGGACGAAGTTTCGACTGAGGACATAGAGGAGCTGGATTGAGAATTTTGGAAGTTGGAAGTTGGATATTGGAAGTTGGATGCTGAACGTTGACCTCCAACCTCCAGAAGATTAAGGAGGAGATGAAGCATGGCCAAGAAGGCTAAAAAGCCAAGGAAAGTCAAAAAGGATGTCGTCGAGGTCAAAGGCACGGTACTAGAAGCCCTGCCCAACGCCATGTTTCGGGTCGAGTTAGAGACCGGGCATGAGATTCTGGCCCACATCTCGGGCAAGATGAGGATGTATTACATCCGCATCCTGCTGGGCGACAAGGTGCTGGTGGAGCTATCGCCCTACGATCTGACCCGCGGCCGCATCACTTATCGCTACAAGAAATGAGTGGAAATGATATACGTCGGTACAAGTGGCTACAGCTACGCTGACTGGGTAGGCCCTTACTACCCGGCGGATCTCCCCAAGCAGGAATGGCTCTCTTTCTATGCTCAGGAGTTCCAGGCCAGCGAGCTCAACTTCACCTATTATCGGGTGCCCAGCCCCTGGACGTTAGAGCGGATAGCGCAGAAGACGCCTGGGGGCTTTATTTTCACTGTCAAGGCAACCCAGCAGATGACCCACGGGCGAGAGGACAACGAGAAGATCTTCGCCCAGTTCTGTGCGGCGTTGAAGCCCCTCCAGGAAGCCGACAAGTTCGGCTGCGTCCTGGCTCAATTTCCTTACTCCTTCCACAACAACGAACAGAGCCAAGAGTATCTGCGCCTTTTCCGCGAGCGGATGGGCGATCTGCCCGTGGTGGTGGAGTTCCGCAACAGGGAGTGGATCAAGCCAGAGGTCTTCGATCTGCTGCGCGAGTTAAGTTTCGGTTTCTGCTGCGTGGATCAGCCGCGCTTCGAGAGCCTGATTCCCCCCATCGCTGAGGCCACCGGCCCAATAGCCTACGTGCGCTTTCATGGTCGCAACGCCGCCAAGTGGTGGCGTCACGACGAGGCCTGGGAGCGCTACGATTACACCTACACCACCGAGGAGCTCGCCGAGTGGGTGCCCAAGATCAAGAAGTTAGACGAGCAGGCAGAGATGACCTTCGCCTTCGCCAACAACCACTGGCAGGGCCAGGCCGTGGATACCGCGCGGCAGCTTAAGATGTTGCTGGGGGGACGAGGTATCGGATATTAGGTATTGGATATTGGAAGGGGTGGAAGGATGAAGGAGATGTAACTATGGCTACACAAGTTCCAGCTTACGCAGAACAACTTGTCCGCGAAATCGGGGAGACGCCCGAAGAATATCTGCCCATCCTGCTAGAGATTGTCCGCCTGTTTCGTGAAAGTGTTACCCTGAAGCCTGCCAAGGCCAGCTTCCGGCAGGGTTGGAAAGAAACACTGGCAGGTGACACAAAGCCGGTATCTGAACTGTGGGAGGGCATTGATGCCGAGTGAGCCGGCCGGACCGGTGCAATTTGCAGTTGGAAGTCGGGTCGTCCACGCCGCAAACAGAAAGCATGATCATTGAGAGGCAATCGCAATGAAACCCAACTTTGAGTGGGACGAAGAAAAAGCCAAAGCAAACCTCAAATGGCACAAGGTCAGTTTCGATGAAGGCACAACGGTTTTCAGTGACCCATTTTCAATCACCATACCTGACCCTGACCATTCCGTAGACGAGGAGCGATATATTGACATCGGTACTTCTGATAAAGGTCGCATACTGGTAGTGTCCTATACGGAACGCGGGGCGAATATACGGATTATCAGTTGTCGTAAGGCAACCCCAACGGAACGGAGGCGCTATTTATGAAGAAGGTAATGACTAAAGCCATACAGACAAGAGAGGATGACACTATGCGCGCTGAATATGATTTCACGGATGGAGTGCGCGGCAAACACTACCGAGCCATGCAGGGCGGGTACACAATTACCATTCATAAAGCAGATGGTACAAGCCTTGTCAAAGAGGTGAAACCTGCGGAAGGCGCGGTCATTCTAGAGCCAGATGTCCGGGAATATTTTCCAGACTCGGATTCTGTCAACGCGACGTTGCGCTCTTTGATTCAGCTCATTCCTACCCAGCAGAAGACTAGCGCGAAAAAGCACGGAGCATAAACGCAAGAACATACCACATGCACGAGCGGAGAACACCCGCACGCCGACCACGCCACGAAAGCCATGCTAACGGGCTACTCACGCGCATTGTCGGCGGGCTGGCTGGCGGCATGACAAAGGAAAAATAAGCAAAGTATATTGATGATTGAGCAAACAGTGGAGCGAAAAGTCACTTATACCCTTGAGGTGAACGGTGAACTAATCGTCATTGAGAACGTTCCCGCACGGGTGAATCTAGAAACAGGCAAGCAGTTATTCTCCCCCGACACGGTAGAGCGCCTGCAAGAAATGGTTTGGGAACAAAAGACACCCAAGCGTGTGATTCAAGTCCCTGTCTTTGAATTCGCTTAGTGCGGCAAGTTGTGTCTGCCCATCCGCTTATCGTTCGACTGAGTTCACGACGAAGTCCGCTTTCTATCCATTGCCACTGGCAGGGCCAGGCAGTAGACACCGCACGGCAGCTCAAGATGTTGTTGGGTGGATGAGATAATACACGAGAGGAGAGGAACAAGGATGAATGAACGAGTTATCATAGACCCCGAGATACA
>CAZVCJ010000224.1:0-5988 GCA_964625745.1 uncultured Anaerolineae bacterium
TCGACCAAAGCGTGTTGGTGGTCGGAAACGGGATGGCTGGCGCGGTCTGCGCCGATGCATTGAAGGCTCAGGGGTTCCAAGTTCTTCGGAGCGAGGCCCCGCTTCTATCCGTGAGTGGCTCCGTGGGCAACTTCACGGCGGTCATGTCTGAACCGGGCGGTGAGCTGAGGGTCGGGGCCATCGTTCTGCCTCCTGAGGATGAGGGCAAATTGGATATTGGATATTCGATATTGGAAGTTGGAAGTCGGGGTATCTTCGTCTATGATCCAGATGATGGGCACGCTCCGGAAGCCTGGGGAATGGCTACTGCCTCCAGAGTCGCCGCTTTGCTGGGCAAGGGGTGGGCTGTAGTCGAACCGATTGTGGCCCAGGTTGATCCGACCCGCTGCCGGGCCTGTGGCACCTGCCAGGAAATCTGTGAGTTCCACGCCGTCAGGGTGTGTGAGGACGGGGGAGGCGTCCTCGTCGCCCAGGTGAGCGAGACTGCTTGCCTTGGCTGCGGAACCTGCGCCGCCCACTGTCCGTCTGGAGCGATCATGGCAGGCTATTCGACGGATGAGCAAATTGAAGTGATGTTGGCTGAGTTGGTAGGTTTTAGGGGATAATTCTTCGTCATGTCGTATTGGTGTAGTTAAGCGGCACAGTAGCACTCTGCGTTTTGATCATAATTATGAACTGTTGCATGTGAGCTGAGGCTGAAGGTGTGAAATGTCCAAAAAGCGATTGTTTGCTGCGTTGGCTGTCGGGGCAAGGTCTACCATTTTGTCCCTGGTAATCGTTGTTCCGACCTGGGGCGAGCGGACTGCCGCTCCACTGACGGGGCAACGACCTGCTTCTGCATCGTGGGTCAACGTCGATTTTGCCAATAGCTACCTTCTCGTTCCGCCCAGGGCGACCGTGGCCTTGCGACCGGCCGAGGCTTACGTCAACAGCACACTACGCGGCAGTGCGGCCTTCAGCGACCCTGACGGCGACCAAGAGGGGATCAGCACCTACCGCTGGCTGGTCAACGGCAGCCAGATCGCATCTGGAGACGTGCCGCAGAGCCTATTGCTGCCCCTGGACGGCAGCCTGCTTAGCACAGACGGTCAGGCCCCGACCCAGAGTCAGGGCTTGACATTCGTCGCCGGACATTTCGGCCAGGCTGTGCAGACTGGCGAGGCCGCCAATAGCCGCCTGGCCTATGCCACCGCTGGCAACGTTGACCCCAATGAAGGCAGCATCGATATGTGGGTGAATCTGACCCATGACCTGGATGACCCTGCCTATGATGACTATCCGCGTCTTTTCTCCTACTTTATAGACGACGAGCACCAGCTCTACATGGAGGTCAACGACGACCATATTGTAATCACCAGCCGCAACGAGGGCAGTTACTACGGTGCCTGGCCCGCTCTACCCGGTTGGCGCGCTGGCGAATGGCATCACTTGGCCGCTACCTGGTCGGCCAGCGCGAACCAATTGGCGATCTATTACGATTGTATGCCGGCCACAACCGGCTATGATCGCTTTCCTGCCTTGGCTGGCACCGCCAACACGTTCAACCTGGGTAGCGGCAGCAACTGGGGCGTGATGGACGCAAAGTTGGACGATGTGCGCGTGAGTCGGCGTGTGCTCACGGCCAGCGAGATCGGAGCGATGTGCAGCCGGGGCTACCCTACGCCCAACGACGAAGTCACCTTGCCACCTGGCCGGACTGCCCCAGGAGACTTGGTGACCTTTGAGCTTACACCGTGTGATGACACTGGCACTTGTGGTGTAGCCAGCAGTGCAAGTGTAACCATTACGGCTACACCCCCACCTACTGCTACGGTAGTCCTACGACCGATGGCTGCCTACGTGGACACGACTTTGCGTGGAAGTGCCACCTTCAGTGACCCTGTTGGCATCCTAGAAGGCGTCAGCGTCTACCGCTGGTTGATCAATGGCACCCCGGTCATCTCTGAGACCGTGCCACAAAGCCTATTATTACCTCTAGATGGTAGCTTCCGCAGCACAGATGGTCAGCCACCCACACAGAGCTGGGGCTTGTCATTCGTCACAGGCCGTTTTGGCCAGGCTGTTGAGTTCAGCAAAACTGCCAACAGCCGACTGGCCTATCCATCCGCTGGCAACGTTGACCCCAATGAGGGCAGCATCGAGATGTGGGTCAGACTGACACATGACCTGACTGATACAGTCTACACCAGCTATCCGCGCCTGTTCTCCTACGAGATTGACGACGAGCATCAGCTTTACATAGAAGTGAACGACGGCCGTATCAGTATTACCAGCCGCAACGAGGGCAGTTACTATGGCGCCTGGCCCGCTCAACCCGATTGGCGCGCCGGCGAATGGCATCATTTGGCTGCTACCTGGTCGGCCAGCGCGAACCAATTGGCGCTCTATTACGATTGTGTTCTTGCTGCAACCGACTACAATCACTTTCTTGCCTTGGCTGGCACTGCCAGCAAGTTCAACCTGGGTAGCGGCAACAACTGGGGCGTGATTGACGCGACGTTGGACGATGTGCGCGTGAGTCGTCGTGCGCTCACGGCCGGCGAGATTGGAGCGATGTGCAGCCGGGGCTACCCTGCGCCCAACGATGAAGTCACCTTGCCACCTGGCCGGACTGCTATAGGAGACGTGGTGACTTTTGAGCTTACACCATGTGATGATACTGGCACCTGTGGTGCGGCTAGCAGCGCCAGTGTGACCATCGCAGCTACACCCTTGGGCAATCTTCAACCCGCGCCTGGTCTCTTGCCAAGTGGCAGCATATCGTTTACCCTGAGTCTCACCACGAACACGCCAGCCAACTGCCGTTGGAGCGAAATTGCTGACACCCGCTATGTCAGCATGACGCACGACTTTCAGAGCGGCCAGAGCACTATATCGCACAACACGGTTGTCAGTGGGCTGCGCGACCTGGACGACCGTCGGTTTTACGTGCGCTGCCAAGACACATCCACTGGGCGTGATTCCGACGACTATGAGCGACAGACGCATCTGCGCGTGCTCGGCCCCTGGAATGGCAACTACCCGCGCATCGCTAACCTGTGGGGCAGCTACAGCTCCACCATGGGCGTGAATTTTTTCGCTGGCTACGATCTGTTCGTCGTCTCAGGGTGGGGTGTTGCAAATCAAGCCTCCGCCATCCGAACTGTCAATCCCAATGCCAAAATCCTGCTCACGCTGAATGCGACTTACGGCGGCCCTCAGGATGATCCCCTCACGGCCGAATGGTGGAACAGCAGCCCTGGCGATCCTGGCTACAACTGCCTGCTACGGAATAGCCACGGGGCTATCCTTTTGGTTGACTATTGGGGACACCCCATGTACAACATGACTGTTCCCTATTGCCGTACGGTGCTGGCACAACAAAGCGTGGACACCTATCTATCAGCACAGCCGAAAAAGGGTAACAACCTGGCTTACGATGGTATCTATTGGGATCGTCTGCACGACGCCATCTCTTGGCTGCTTGGCAATGACATAGACAGCGATCTGGATGGCCAGCCGGATGATCCAGCGGTACTTGATGCCGCTTACCGAGCAGGCATGGAGGACTTTTTCGCCCAGGTGCGGCCGCGCTTGCCGAACGCCATACTCATGGGCAATGGCGCACCACAAATATACGCCCCCTGGCTCAACGGAAGTCTCGATGAGTGGGAACTGGCCGGCATTCTGGACGGGATCGAGTGGCTGAGTTGGGACGAAGTGGTGTGGAACTACCGTGACTGGAGTGGCCGTGGCCACACCCCGCACACCACCTTCATCGAGAGCGCGCCGGAACCTCTCTATTCAGAGAAGTACACGTTTCGTCACCTGGACCAGATGCCGCCAGCGATGGAGGCCGAAGTCGCGGCCAGTTACGAGCGCATGCGCTACGGGCTGACCAGTGCCTTGATGGGTGACGGTCTTTTCTCCTACGACTACGGTCCAGACTGGCATGGTAACCCGTGGTGGTACGACGAATTCGGCACCACGCCGGGGTATCCTTTGGCTACATTGCCCCCGCGTGGCTACCTGGGCCAGCCCACCGGTGACCCTTTCCTCCTTGTGGACACTTTGGACACTCCTGACCAGGTGATCAACGGTGACTTTGAGGATGGTCTAGATAGTTGGAGTTGGTGGGTGAACACCGGTGCCGGTGCAGCCGCTACCTTCGACGTGGATGCTACTGGCGGAATTTCCGACACGGCTGCCGCCCACATCGTTGTAACCAGTGCATCTGACCATTGGAATGTCGAATTTCGTCAGTTCGATAAAAACACGGTGGCCGAGCAGAGCTATACTCTCTCCTTCTGGGCGCGCAGTGACGTGGCCCGTACTGTCCGCGCCAGCATCATCAAGCAGACCGCTCCCTGGACGGATTACGGCTTCGGTGTGAAGGCTGTCGTCACGCCTCAGTGGCAGCACTTCCACTTGTCGGACAATGCCAGCGTGACGGCCGGTGATGGTAAGCTGGAGTTCCTGGTGGGCGACGTGGTGGGAGAGCTGTGGCTGGATAATGTGCAGTTCCAGGAGGGGGCGCTGGGGGTGTGGGCACGACCATTCAGCGGTGGTTTGGCCGTGATTAACGCGACCAAGGAAGTTCAAATGGTGCCGCTGCCCGACGTCTACTGTAAGCTGAACGGCCGTCAGGCCCCTCTCTTCCAGGTGCGCGTAGACGACGATGAAGCTGAGGTGCCAGAAGGCTGGAGTGAGCAGGCCGCCAATTACAGCCAGTTTGGCATGACAGTGCATGTGGCTTCGGCTGGCACGCAGGCTACTGTCATCTATACTCCCACCCTGGCCTACAGTGGCACATACGAGGTTGTGGCTTGGGTGGCACCCGCCGTAGCTCAGAGCAGCGCCGTGTCGGTCACAATTCGTCATGCGCAAGGTGAAACAGTGGCGTTTCTTGATGAGACGGCCGGCGAAGTGGGCTGGCACAGTCTGGGCACGTACCCCTTCGAAGCAGGGCAGAGCGGCAGTGCAGTGCTTGCGGCTACGGGGGATGGCACCGTGGTGGCCGATGCCTTCAAGTGGGTGAGCACGGCTCGTTACAACGACGGTAGCCAAGTAGACCAGATCACCTTACAACCCCAGGACGGTATGGCTTTATTGTCTTCCTGCTACACACCTAAAGGGCTTATTTATCTGCCTCTAATAGTGCGTACCCGGTGAGGGCAATGGAGCAGGCCGAGCGCCATCAGAAGTTTACTTCGTCGTTATCATTCAGGAGATTGAAGAACTCATGGAGCGAAAGACGGCCTAACCGCATTGTGCTGCTTGGGTTCAGTGAAGGTCTTGGTGGGGAGCCTGTGCCGAACGACTACATTGGCTTGTGGTAGCAGACAGAAAGGCTATGACAGAACCTCGAGTCGTTGTATTCACTTGTAACTGGAGCGCCTACAGCGCCCTGGAGGCGGCTGGCTCCAAACGATTGACTTATCCGGCCAACGTGCGGCCCATCAGGGTGATGTGCCTGGGACGGCTGCACCCGGGGCTCATTCTCAAGGCTTTCGAGCTGGGAGCCGCTGGCGTGTTGCTCCTGGGATGCCCGCCTGGGGAGTGTCACTACGAGTTCGGCAACCAACGAGCGGAGGAGCTTTTCCAAGAGACCAGGGCTATCGCCCATCTCCTGGGCATTGGGAACGAACGGCTGAAATTGGAGTGGGTGGGAGTAGGGGAAGGGGAGGCATTTGTCCAGAAAGTGACAGAGTTTTATCGGCAGGTGGTAGGTTGTAGCGGGTAGGTTGTAGTTACTTCAGGAGTGTGCATAATTCGTTGGGGTGTAGTGAAGCGAGCTGTCAACGGATTTCTGGAACGGATTGAACGGATACAGCCGCCTCCAATCCGTTCAATCTGTTCCCTGAATCCGTTGACAGTACTCTCATCGGTCATTTATGCACACCCGAAGGAGAATCCGAAATCGGATAGGGGTCATGGAAGCTGTTCAGCAAATAATCAAGAACACCAAAGCCTATTACTGCCTGGAGTGCGGCAAGTGCACTGCGGTTT
>CAZVCJ010000225.1:0-5982 GCA_964625745.1 uncultured Anaerolineae bacterium
TGTGAGACTCCATGCATTGGAATAGGAGGGCGTCCAAAAAGTGTACGGTAGTGAAATCCAGGAGAGGAGGAGAGGGACATGCCAAGACGAAAGCCGTACACCAAAGTGGTCAATGAGGAACCAGCTTCGAGCTGATCACGTCCGGGGCATGGGAGATGTTGTCTTCAAAGGGTTTCAATTGACACTTTTGCCCAGGTGGAAAACTACTACCCCTCCAGGTTTCAGTCGCTCTCTGGCCTGCCGCAAGATCGGGGCATAGATTTCAAGGCTCTGCTTTTGACGCTCGTCCACAAATGAGAGCGGCCGCGTGTGAAAGTCGGACTCGCTCCAGCCGGTGAACCACAATGGAGAAAGCAAAAACGCCCGGGAATCTGCGCATCGTGGCGATCACGTCTTTTCTGGCCGGCACATCTCTGAGTATGACCTTTGCTGTGTGGCAGCCCTTTGTGCTCAGCCTGGGCGCGCCGATGAGCACGCTGGGCTTACTGGAGAGCCTGGGCGGGCAGAGCGGTATAGTGACCACGCTGATCCAGGCCGTTGGTGGCTGGTTCTCCGATCGCCTCGGCAGGAAACCGCTTATCGCCCTGGGCAGCCTGACCGGTGTCCTGGGCGTGTCCTTCTACGTGCTGGCGGCCATCACCGACGATTGGCGGTGGCTGTTGCCAGGGGTCACCCTCCTGGGAGCGACCATGGTCTCCGGCCCGGCCCAGAATTCCCTGGTGGCCGAATCGTCCCAGGCCAACCAGCGCGGCATGGCCTACAGTGTCCTGGCAGCCTCCTCGGTAGCACCGGGAATCTTTGCACCGGCCCTGGGTGGCTTTATCACCGACCGATGGGGCTTTTCGCCACTCTTCCTACTGCGTCTCGGCCTGGAGGGCCTGTGCCTACTGCTCATCCTCTGGCTATTGCAGGAGACCGTGAAGCAGGCCAGCGGAACGATCTCCCTGAGCAAACTGAACGGGATGCTGGCCAGAATGGTTGCGCCTCCCAAGAAACTGCGCGGCTTGTACTGGGCCGCCGCCGCGGACCTCTTCGCCTGGGGGCTCGGGGGATTCCTTCTCTACGGGATGCTGAGCAAGACCTTTGGCTTCACCACCTTCCAGTTAGGACTAATGTCCAGCCTTGTCTCTGTCGTCTGGACGCTCTCGCAATTGCCCATCGGGAGGATGATAGACCGTTTCGGCTCAAAGCCCTTCCTGGCATTCTCGGAGGTGATAGGCATCCTGGTCGTCGTGGGATGGATGTTCAGCACCAGCTTCCCCGCCTTCGCCCTCCTGGAAGCTTGCTGGGGTCTCTGCGGCGCCGCCTGGCTGCCAGCGCAAATGGCCCTCCTGGCCAACAGCGTCCCCGAAAATCAGCGAGGAGAAGCGATGGGGCAACTTGCTACCTTTCGGGGGTTGGTTGGCTTCCCTGCCCCCTACCTGGGCGGCTTGCTCTACGACCACTTCGGTTTCCGCGCCCCCATCCTGGCCAACCTGGTGGGTCTGGTCGTGGCCCTGGCGCTCGTCGTGATCGCCGTAAAGGAAACACCACCTGCGGAGCACAAACACTGTGGAGTCTGAAAGTCAAAATGTGCTTATCTGAACGGTGGGTAGCTTACCTGTTTCTCATTCTCGTTGGCTTTCTGGAGACCCTCGCCTTTTCCGTCGTCCACCCCGTGTTTCCCCTCTGCGTGGAAAGCTTCGGCGTTTCCTACGAGAAGGTGGGCTTGCTCTTCTCCGCCTACAACTTCACCTGGGCGGCCCTGCAGGTTTACACTGGCTACCTGGGCGACAGGTTTGGGAGAAAGAGGGTGGCCCTCGTAGGCTTTGCCTTCTACTCCATCTTTGCTCTCCTCAACTACACGGCCGTCAGTTTCACCCAGTTGTTCCTGTTCCGCATCCTCCAGGGAGTAGGGCTGGGACTCCTGGGACCCTCTGTCCTGGGCCTGGTGGCAGGCTTTGAAGAAAAGGGTAAGAGCTTCGCCTTCTACCGGGTCGCCAACGGGGCAGGCGACGTCCTGGGGCCGATGATAGGCGGCTTCATTGGGAACTACAGCCTGAGGCAGCCCTTCCTCCTCAGCGCCCTTGCCGCTCTCCTGGCGGGCGCGGTAGCGCTGGGGATGAAAGAAGCGGAGCCTACAGAGCCCGAAATCCATTTCTTCAGAGCCGCTTCAGGACTTTTGCGTAACAGAGGTTTCCTTCTCCTCTGCCTGGCCGGCTTCCTCGCCGAGTCGGGTTATGCCTCCTTCAGCATCGCCGTTCCCCTGGAGGGGAAGAGCTTCGGGCTCTCCCCCTCGCAGATAGGGACCGTGCTTTCCTCGTACTCCCTGAGCTTTGCCCTCCTCCAGGTGCCGATAGGAGCGTATGCCGAAAAGGCCGGAAAGCGCAGGCTGGTAGTCAGCGCCGCTTTCCTCTCCGCCCCTCTCTTCTTGGGCCTGTACGTGGCCAGAGGCTTCCTTCCGATGGTCCTGCTGATGGCCCTGCTGGGCATCACGCTGGGGGCCATCTTCATCCAGTCAACCGCTCTGGCGGCGGAAGCGGTGGCCGAAGGGGCAAGAGCGATGTACCTGGGCTTTTTCGACGCGATGATTGACCTCTCTTTTATCGTGATGCCCCTCATCGTGGGCGTTGCCGCCGGATTCAGGGAGAGTTTGCCCTTCCTGGTGTGCGCCCTTTTCCTCGCCGGGGCAGGAGTGCTGTTTCGGTTAAGATGAATTTGACAGAGAACATATGTTCTGGTATAATATGAGCGTCGAACATTCGTTCTACCAGAGCTCTTGTATAGAGGAGATGAAGGTGACAACCCAAACGCCCGTGCTAATGGGAAACCGGAAAAGTAAACTCAAAGCCGATCTGACAGAATGGCTCCTGGAGCCCGAGAACCCCTCGGTCCGCTACTGGACGCTGACAAAGCTGCTCGGCAAGACCGAGGGGGATGCGGAAGTGATCGAGACGCGCCGGGCCATTATGGAGCGAGGGCCGGCGGCCGAAATTCTCTCTCACTATGCCGGCCATGGACGCTGGGAAGGTGAGCGGAGTTATTACACTTACAAGTACACCTCGACCCATTGGCAACTGCTTCTGTTGACCGAACTGGCCGCCGATGGACAGGACGAACGCATCGCCGCTGCTTGCCAGCGGATGATTGATGAAGTGTACGGCGAGGATCGCTCCACCATCTTGCCTTGCTTTCACGGCAACCTCATCGGTTACCTGCACGCCCTCGGTCACGGACAGGATGAACGAGTGGGGGATTTCGAGGCAGAGCTGGCCCGCGCAGGCACCGCGGGGGAGTGGCGTTGCAACATCAACGGAGACCTGCCCTGCGCCTGGGGCGTGGCGCGGGCGTTGTGGGGTTTCGGGCGTATCTCCGGCGGCGAGCGCAGCGGTGCCGTGCAAGAGGCCATTGAGAGCGGCGTCCGCTTCCTGGGCCGCTTTGAGCTCTGCGAAGGAAACTATCCCAGCAGCGGCCCACGCCACAAGCTGTGGGACCGGTTCAACTTCCCACTCTTTTACCAGGCCGACGGGCTCTTCGCCCTGCGCGCCCTGGCCGACCTGGGCCACGTGAGCGAAGAGCCCGCTTTTCGCCAGGCGCTGGAGTGGCTGGAGGCCCGACGCCGCAACGACAGTCGCTGGAACGGCGTCAGTCCCTACGGTAGCCGTATGTGGACCCAACTGGAACCACGTCGCCGGCCCAGTAAATGGATCACGTGGCAAGCGCTGTACGCCATCAAGGCCGCGAACGCCTGAGCCAAGGAGTCATTCGAGATGGACATCCTTTTGGAACATCCCCTCACCAATCCCCTCGATCTGGAAATCCGCGCAGCGCAGGCTGAGGTCGTCACCTGGCAGGGACGCGAGGCACTATGGTTGGAAGACGGCTTGGCCCTGATCCCCGACCGCCAGATGACGGGCGCCAGCATAGAAGTGCTGATCGGCGCTGATGGGCCAGCGTATCCGGGGGTCGCTTTCTGCCTCGCAGATGCGCTCAACTTTGAGCTGGCCTACGCCGTGCCTCACGTCAGCGGCCAGTGGGATGCGCTGCAGTACGACCCGGTCTTTCATGGATCGAATACCTGGCAGGTGTATCATGGCCCGGGCTACCAACGCGCCACCCAGGTGCCAACCGGGCGCTGGTTCCGACTGAAGGTGGATTTTTGCGGCGCACGAGCCGCTATTTCGGTAGATGGACAGCCGCCACTGGTGGTGGAGAAGCTGGCCCATTCGACTGCGGCTGGGCTTTTCGGGCTGTGGACCTATCGCCCAGCCTACTTTTGCGACCTGCGAGTCTCGACCTGTGATGGGCTGGACATCCCACGCGGAGAGATGCCTAGCGCCGCCGAAGGCACTGTCGGGGCCTGGTTCGTGGAGGGTTACGGCGCGGTGACCTGCGAACCGAATGGGGTGATCAACCTGAATCGCTACCTGCCAACCTCATTGAGCGAAGTGCGTCTGACCCGACGTTTTGAGACGCCTGAGGGAGGGGCGATGACGTTAGAGTTCGGCTTCAGCGATGCCCTCACCCTGGAGTTGGACGGGCAGGTGGTTTTCAGTGGGGAGAACACTTTCAAAGGCTTTGCGGACCGCGCAGCACGTGGCTACGTGGAGTTGGGGATGCAGTCCCTCCGGCAGGTGTTGGCATCTGGCACGCATTGTCTTACCGCGGCGCTGCGAGTGAGCGAGGGGTTCGGGTGGGGCCTGGCGCTGGCTGCCCATGGCGAGGGACTGCACTGGTTGCCGGCGGAATTAGGATGACACTGGGCTGATTCCCCAGATCAAAGAGGAGAAACATGGCGAACTGGAAAGACCTCTTAAGGGCAGATCCAACCGCTTGGCTTCTTGAACCAGATAATCCTTCGGTCCGCTACTGGACGCTGCGCAATTTGCTCGACCGGCCCGAGGACGACGCCGAGGTGCAGGCAGCTCGCGCAGCCATCGCGCAATCGGACGTGGTACAGCGGCTGCTGGCTGCTCAACACGCCGATGGTTATTGGGGCGACGATCCACGCAAACCCTACGGCGCTGCAAGCACCACCGCTCACCTGGTTGTCTTGGCCGAACTGGGCGTGCCCGTGAACGACCGCATCCAACGAGGATGCGAGTATTTCCTCGAGGCCAGCCAGCAACCGGACGGTGGCTTTAGCCAGGTGACCGGCTCCAGCAGCCGCGAGTGGTATTGTGTCACCGGTTATATGATCAAGGCTCTGACTCACTTCGGCTACGACCGCGACCCGCGCGTCGCTGCTGCTTGGGGTTACCTCTATCGGCGCATGGTGCAGGGAGAGGGCAATGGGCTTAGCTGTCGCAACAGCAACGACAGAGGGCCGTGCCAGTGGGGATTCGTCAAAGTGCTAGACGCCGTGGCCACACTACCACCCGGCCACCGCACTGCGGAACAACGTAAGCTGGCTGCCCGATTGTCCGAATCTCTGCTGGCCCGCGCCTGGGACTTCGGCGGGCGAGACAAGCGGTGGTTGAGCTTTGGCTGGCCATATCAATGTCAGAGCGATCTGTTGGACATTGCCGACGTGCTGGCCAGGCTGGAACACGGAGTTGATAAACAGTTTGGGATGTGGGTAGACTTGATCTTGGCCCAGCAGGATGAGCAGGGCCACTGGGCACGACGGGCGGGCATGAGACTGATTGACGCCGGCAAGAAGAACCGTGCCAATAAGTGGATCACCCTCAAAGCCCTGCGCGTTCTCAATGAGGATGAAAGAGGCAACCGGCAATTGACAGGCCGCGGGCCGGCGCATGCGGTCGCCTTCACCGGACATGCCTTGCTATTCCATAATGAGGAGGGAATCTGATGGACAAAATGATCGCCTATTGTGGTTTGGTATGCACCGACTGCGAAGCCTACGTCGCAACCCAGGCCAATGACCTGGCTGCGCTGGAGCAAATGGTCGCACGAGCACGGGAACAGTTCAACAATCCTGACCTCAGCGTCGAATCCGCCATGTGCGACGGTTGCCTGTCGGACAGCGAGCGATTGTGCGGC
>CAZVCJ010000226.1:0-5971 GCA_964625745.1 uncultured Anaerolineae bacterium
GCCTGAAGACATGTACTTTGAACGTTCGACCGATATGCGCTACGTCGGCCAGGAATACTCGGTAAACGTGCCAGTCGGGGACGAGATCGATTTTGAAGAGATTGACGTATCGTTCCACACTGCTCACGCCACGCGCTACGGACACTCGACGCCCGGCGCCCCGGTGGAGTTCGTGAACCTGCGGCTGGCCGCCCTGGGCCGCCTGGCGAAGGGGGACGCACACTTTGAGATTGTGAAGGAAGAGGGGGACCCGGTCATCGGCACACGGGATGCCATCTTCGACGGAAAGCCCTACGAGACCCTTATCCTGTGGCGCAATCGGATTGAGAAAGGGTCGCAGTTCAGAGGTCCCCTCATCGTTGAGGAGGACAGTGCCACCACGATCGTTCCCCCTGGTTATCAGGCTCGCGTGGACGACCTTGGCAATATCATCATCGAGGTGGAGAAAGCATGATGACAAAAGTTGACCCCATTACCACGGAGATCATTCGCAATGCCTTTGTCTCCATTGCCCAGGATATGAACGCCGCGCTGTTCCGCAGCGCCTACACGCCGGTTATCTACGAGGGAAGAGACTGCGCGGTGGCCCTGCTGGACGAGAATGGAGACGTTTTGGCGCAGGCCGTCGGAGTGCCGCTCTTTCTAGGCAACCTTGAGGTCTGTGTCAAGCTCACCGCCGAAATACACGGCTGGGACGCCTTTCGGCCCGGTGACATTTTCTACATGAACGACGCCTACATGCAGGGCACCCACCTGAACGATGCCACTATCTTTGCCCCGATCTTCTGGCAAGGTAAACGGGTGGGTTTCTCGGCCAGCCGCGCCCACTGGCTGGACGTAGGAGGAAAGGATCCGAGCCAGACGACGGATTCTTGTGAGATTTACCAGGAAGGCATGCGCTGGCCTCCCACCCGCATCTATCAAAACGGCGAACCGCGCCAGGACATCATGGAAGTTTTGAGGTGCAACAGCCGTTTTGGTCACTTGCTCATCGGCGACCTTAACGCCCAGGTGGCCGCGATGCGGACCGGGGAAGCGCGGTTTCACTCCATTTTGAATCGTTTCGGCTACGAAACCGTGCTCGCGGCGCGCGACGAGATCTTTCGCCAATCGGAGCAATTGGAACGCGAGGCAGTCGCGGCCATCCCGGATGGCACTTACACAGCCAGCGGTTTCCTCGACGACGACGGTCTCGGAAATGGCCCCGTACCGATCAAGATACGGGTGGATGTAGCGGGTGACCGTGTGGCCGTTGACCTGGAGGGTTCATCAGCCATGACGCGCGGCCCGATCAACGCTGGCTTCGCTCAGACGATATCGGCTTGCCGCATGGCGTTCAAAATGCTCGTTTATCCCGAACGTCCAGTTGACGGTGGGACGTTCAAGACGTTTACAGTTAAAGCGCCTGAGGGCTCTCTCTTCAAAGCCCAGGAGCCCGCGCCCTGCCAGTGGTATTTCACCCCCCAGGGCCTGCTCATTGACCTGTTCATCAAGGCGTTGGCCCCTGCCATGCCGGACCAGGTTGCCGGCGCTCACTATGGGGATTCGATGGTGATTTGGTTTGATGGCACCGATCCTCGCAAAGGGAACACGCGCTTCCTGGCCCTGGAAGCGAATCCTGGCGGCTGGGGCGCATTCAGCACAGGCGATGGCCAGGACGCTTTGATCAACGTGGTCAATGGTCCCTTCAAAGACTTTCCCGTCGAAGTGTACGAGAACAAATACCCCATCATGATCCGCGAGTATGGAATCCGTCCCGACACGGGTGGCCCTGGCCGCTATCGTGGCGGATGTGGTATTTACCGAATATACGAGATGGAAGCGCCGGCTTCGCTCTTTCTCTGGTTCGAGCGATCCGTCACACCGGCGTGGGGACTCTTTGGCGGAAAAGATGCTGTCGGCCCCGATGCGGTCGTCAACCCAGGTCGTCAAGACGAGCGGCATAAGCTCAAGGTCAACAGCCTGCCCATGAAGGTGGGAGATGTAGTCAGGCATCACACCGGTGGAGGTGGTGGATACGGCCATCCCTGGGAACGTGACCCTCGCTTAGTGAGGGAGGACGTGATGGACGGTTATGTGACCCGGGAGGGGGCCGAGCGCGACTACGGGGTGGTCCTGAAGGAAGACCTGTCCGTAGACGAGAAGGCCACCCGGAAGCGACAGAAAGCCATGCAGAAGAGAGTTGCTTGAATTCCTATCGCCTCGCTTCCTTGATCATTCAGGAGGAATATGGCAGCCATCGAGTACAGGACGCTGGTCATGGCCGGCCCGATGCGCTGGGTCGTGCTGACTACGGATAGACAGGTCACCACCCTGGCCTGGTTCGTCAAGGTGCGCTACACTGTTCATGGTGGCGGTAACGTGCTCTTCGCCCGCAGCGACCTGCAGGGCAATGGGCGCGACGATGTCTTCGCTGTGTTCAGCGACAACCTGGCCATGGCGGCGCACCTGCGAGATGACGTCTTCAGCTACACCGTCTTTGCTGGCGTTCCTGGTCAGATCCCACCGGCTCCCATCGTGGAGGCGGCCTTTGAGAGCCAGAACGATTTCCCAAACCGCATCGTCGAATCCATGAGGGCCGTGGATGGTACAACCCTCATCCTCTCCCTTCATGGCTTCGGCCCACCGAAAGCCTACGTGCGAGAGGTCAACGAGCGTGTGACCGAAGTAGGAGCCTTCGCCGTGCCGACTGACTTCTCGTTGGAGATCAACGGCGCCGTGCCCGTCGGTCAGCCAGAGACGGGTCCTCTGGCTGAAGCGCCGCCAGTGGGGGCCGATTTGCAGAATCTGTGGTACGAATCGAGATGATGCCACACTTATGTGTTTCTGTCGTGGGGGGTGGACATGGCCTTGAAACAGGTCATTGAGGTGTACGAATTGCTGGACAGTGCCACGGTCAGCGGGGAGACGGTGGCCGATGTGCTTCTGGAGCGCGGGCTGCAAGTCGAAATGATCCCGGTGCAAGGTGAGCAGGGGGGTACCGATTTTGTCCGCACCCTGATACCTGGTACTGCGGGCAAGAAGGCTGGCGGGCAGGCTCCCACGCTGGGGATCATCGGTCGGCTGGGCGGCATCGGGGCCAGGCCGGCGGCCATCGGCCTGGTATCCGATGCCGACGGAGCGATCACGGCCATCGCCTGCGCTCTCAAGCTGGCAGACATGGCTAACGCTGGCGACCGACTTCCTGGAGACGTCATCGTCGCCACTCACGTCTGTCCGAATGCTCCCGTCATTCCCCATGACCCCGTGCCCTTCATGGGTTCGCCGGTGGACATGGCCACCATGAACCAGCACGAGGTCCACCCCGAGATGGACGCCATCCTGTCGGTGGATACCACCCGAGGCAACTGGGTGATCAATCGGCGGGGCTTCGCCATCTCGCCCACGGTGAAAGAGGGCTACATCCTCAAGGTCAGCTCCGACCTGCTGCGCATCATGTCCGTCGTGACCGGCCAGGCGCCGGCGGTGTTCCCCATTACGACCCAGGACGTCATCCCCTACGGCCACGGGATTGACCATCTCAACAGCATCATGCAGCCGGCCACGGCCACGGATGCCCCGGTGGTGGGCGTGGCTCTGACGGCCGAGACGGTGGTGCCCGGCTGCGCTTCTGGGGCCAGCCAGGTCATGGACATCGAGATGGCAGTGCGCTTCTGCCTGGAGGTGGCCAAGGCCTTCGGGCAGGGCAAGTGTGCCTTTTACGATGCTGAGGAATTTGAGCGGCTGGTGGCTCTGTATGGCTCGATGAAGCATTTGCAGACTTTGGGGAAAGGGGAGGAATGATGCCTGGCTCCCGAAAGCGTCTGTTGGGCCTGGTGACCATTGGCCAATCGCCCCGAGACGACATCATGGCCCAGATGTTGCCGCTTCTGCCGGCTGGCCTGGACATCCGGCAGGTGGGTGCGCTGGATGGCCTGACTCACGAACAGATTGCTGAACTGGCCCCTGGTCCGCAGGACTACGTCCTCCACACCCGATTGCGGGATGGATCGGCGGTCACCGTAGGCCGGGAACGGATAAAGTCGCTGTTGCAGGCCTGCCTGAAGCAACTGGAGGACGGAGGAGCCAATCCCATCGTGCTGTTGTGCACTGGGGAGTTCCCTGAGCTGCGGAGCGATGCGCTGCTGATCGAGCCGGATCGGTTGCTGGTCAGCGTGGTTGGTGGACTGAGACCACGGCGAGCGGGCGTGCTCGTGCCGTTGCCCTCGCAGATAGAACCCGCGGCCGAGAAATGGAGGGTACTGGAAGCCGAGGTAGTGTTCGTGGCCGCATCGCCCTATGGGGAACAGACCGAGCTCACCCGGGCGGCGGAGGAGTTGGGCGGGCGCTCCCTGGACCTGGTGGTCATGGATTGCATGGGCTACACGTTGGCCCACAGACGGGTGGTGGTGCAGGCGACCGGCAGGCCAGTTATCCTGGCTTCCACGGTGGTGGCACGGATAGTCGGGGAATTGATGGAGTAGAGATGCGGATCCCCTGGCCGAAGCGCCGCCAGTGGGGGCCGATGTGCAGAATCTGTGGTACGAATCGAGAAGTTAGGGCTCGTACTAAAGGACAACCTCTCGCTTGGTGCCTGGCGAGAAATCATCCCGAGCCTTTGGAACAGATCATACATACTTTCAGGGAGGTGTACTGAATGGCTTACCTGCTTATTCGCAACGGCACTTTGATTGACGGCAACGGTGGCCCACCGCTGGCCAATGGAGCCGTGCTGATCGAGGACAACTGCATCCGTGCCGTCGGTGCTCTGGATGCCCTTTCTCTGCCCGATGCCGACATCGCAGAGGTTGATGCTCAGGGTGGCTTTGTCCTGCCTGGCTTCATTGACACCCATGTGCATATCATGATGGAGGGCATGGACATTGAGAAGATCATGGCCACCCCGTTCTCGCTCAACTTTTACAAGGCCATCGAGTATCTGCGTCGCACCATTGAAGCCGGTGTGACCAGTGTGCGCGATGCCGGTGGCGCCGATCTTGGCGTCAAGCAGGCAGTGGAGCAGGGACTGGTGCCAGGGCCGCGCATGCAGATCAGCGTCACCAGTCTCTCTATCACCGGCGGCCATGGCGATGGCTGGATGCCCTCCGGCATTGAGTTCCATTTGTTCCCCGAGTATCCTGGCATGCCTGATGGCCTCTGTGACGGCGCGGAGGAGGTGTATAAGAAGGTGCGAGAAGTGCTGCGGGCCGGAGCGGAAGTGATCAAAGTCCACGTCACCGGCGGCGTTGCCAGCCCTACCGATCATCCAGATTTCACCCAGTTTGCGCCGGAGGAACTGGCGGTGATCGTGCGGGAGGGGGCCTACCGCCGGGGGGTGAAGGTGATGGCCCACGCCGAGGGGGCCGGGGGCATCAAGAATGCCGTGCGGGCCGGCGTTCACTCCATTGAGCACGGCATCTATCTGGATGACGAGGCCATCGAACTGATGTTGGAGCACGGCACGTTCCTGGTTCCCACCCTGTTGGCGCCCGTGGCCATCATGGAGGCAGCTTCAGCCCCCGACAGCGCGCTCAAATGGCCCGAATACGCTATCCGCAAGGCCGGGGAGGTCGTTGAGGATCACCGCGAGAACATCGCCAAAGCCTACGAGGCTGGCGTCCGGATCGCCATGGGCACGGATACGGCCGTCAGTCCCCACGGCACCAACCTGCGGGAACTGGGCCTGATGTGCGGTATCGGCATGACGCCGATGGAGGCAATCATGGCTGCGACGAAGGTCGCCGCCGAGTGCATGGGCTGGCAAGATCGGGTGGGCACTGTGGAACCGGGGAAGCTGGCTGACATCGTCGTCTGCAAGTCGGATCCTCTGGCCGACATTCGGTCCCTGGAGAACGTGGACAATATCTTGATCGTGATGAAGGATGGCCAGATTATCAAGGACCGACGCGACGTGTGCTGCTGAGGTGGGCGGCTCAGTGGGGGCCGACGCGCAGGGTTTGTTAAGAAATAACTTCCCGTTTTCGACACTAGC